>JBDNDK010000073.1:0-10891 GCA_046719185.1 Armatimonadota bacterium | reverse complement strand
CACAACAAGCAGTTTCAAAACTAACATAGTGGATAAATATATGAAACCACCATTCACTAAACCAAGATATGATGATAAAGGAAATTATATCCCTGCATATAATGGAACAGAAATCGACTCATATGGAAAAGCAAGATATAAATCTTTAGTAGCTGATTCTGTAATTACAAGTTTAGCATCACCCATAGAGCAAATTGATGCTGTTTTATATACAAACAAAATGACAGGTGGTAATCCTGGTGTGTCTGGAAAAGGTATAACATTTAATGGAAGCCTTATTTCAAAAGATGAAGCATTAGTAGTGCAAGGACTACCATTAGTATTTAATTATGACAATAGAATAAAAGAAAGATCATTAAACCAAAGACCACTTATTGATATTGAATTACCAAGAACACCAAACTTTAAGAACCTTGTATGGCAGGAGTTATAAATATGAAAAAAGATATAATAATGAAAATCGGATTAGGATTAGCAGCATTTGTTGTTTTGATATTAATATCTATACCCTCTTTTGCATTGAGTATGAATCCTACAGATTCACAAGGATTTGAACAGGAAAGAGAACCTACTCAAGAAGAACTTGATCAACAGATGTCTATGCCAAAAGTCATCAATTCTGGTGGTCCTTCATATCATGATTCATACGAAAAATCAGAAATAGAAATTCCAGAAGGAGCAAATAGTGAACCAGAGTCAGTAAAAGCTGCTCTTGCTGAATCAGAAAAAAGAAACTCCGATCAAAGTAAAACTGCATCAGAAAAGAAAGCTAATAATCTGCTTGGTCTTGCAATTGCATTTGCAATAGTTGGCTTGTTGTGCATTGGTGCTGTACTACTTGTAAAAAAAGGACCTCAGGCACCAAAATAAGATTTACTTTATATTCAAAATAATCAAAATGTCTTGGGAACAAGTTCCCAAGACATTTAATATTTAATTTGATTCCTAACTTTAGTTTATACCACTTTTTCTCTTATCACTGCACTGAAGTAGTCCATTATCATAACAACTATAGCAATCATCCAGATGCAAGTTGCTGCCTGATGCCATTGCAGAAGATTCATATATTGAATAAGCTGGAAGCCAATTCCACCTCCACCAACAAGACCAATAACTGTTGCCATTCTCACATTGATATCCCATCTATACATTGTGAATGCAATAAACTGTGGCACAACTTGAGGCAATACTGCATATATCACCACCTGCAGCTCATTTGCACCTGTTGCTCTAATAGCTTCTATAGGACCTTGCTCTATGCTTTCAATAGCTTCTGAATAAAGCTTTCCAACAGCACCAATACCATGAATTGCAAGAGCAATCACTCCAGCAAAAGGACCTATTCCCACTGCAGCAATAGCAATAACTGCAATAATCAATACTTCAACAGATCTTAATACTCCAAATACTGCTCTAACAATACCATAAATCAGTCTTAATATTGGTGTGCCAGACATTAGATTCCTAGCACCAAGAAAGCTTAATGGAATAGCAAATATTAAAGATAAAGCAGTTCCAAGCAATGCTAGATATATTGTCTCAAACATTCTAGGCATAGCATCAGTAACAGTTTGAGAAAGCATCCATCCACCTGTCGGTTTTTGTGCTCTTGCTCTTAGAAAATAATCTCCAGGATATTTGACCGGATTTGTAAATTCTACCTCAAATTCACCATTTTTATCTGTTTTGAATTCTGCAATGTCAATCTCAGAACCAGCAACAATATATATCTCACCATCCATATCAGGATCAAAGCCTTCACCAAAAATTTTGCTTTTCTCACCAGTTTTTAATATACTTTTTTCAACCCTAATTTTTGGACCATCAGATTTTAGAGTGGTTGTTACTTCTCTCTCTTCCTCACCTTCATCTAAAACAACAAATTTTGCAACGGCTTCTTGTTTGATAGTTTTTGATATAAACATATCAGGGCTAGTGAGACTGGTAGTTATTTGTCTTATGATATTTCTCTGTTCCGGCTGAAGCTTTGGTATATGCACATCTGTGATATAAAAAGATGCAAATAAATTGAGGAAAAATATAACTAACACAGGAAAAGCTACTGAGCCTTTTATACCTTTTGCCACTTGTCCTGCATCCCAAATATTCCAAAGCCATACTAAAATAAGCCAATATGAAAGCGGTGCCATTCTAGCATAGTTCGCTTTAAATGAATCAGGCTGATAGTTAAATATCAACAGTTGGATAGTTAAACCCAGCATTATTGCAAACCCTCTAAGCAATGCACCTGCATATATCTGCCCTAAACCGGGAATTATAGACAAAAAGCTTGTAGCAATAGGGTTTGTTTTTCTTATTTCTCTTTTCATCATGCTATTTCCACCTGTACAGCTTCTTGACCATAAATAGATTTAAATCTCTTATCATCAATCTCTTGTGGAGTTCCATCAAAAACTATTTCTCCTGCCTTTAATGCAATCACCCTATCTGCATATCTTCTTGCCAAGCTCAAAAAGTGAAGATTACAAAGTATGGTCATGCCTTCATCATTCATCTTTTCTAAATAATCTAATACAGTATGAGCAGTTGCAGGATCTAATGATGCCACAGGTTCATCAGCCAATATTAAATCTGGCTTTTGCATAAGAGCCCTTGCAATACCGACTCTCTGCTGCTGTCCTCCAGAAAGCTGGTCTGCTCTTTGAGACTCTTTTTCCAATAACCCTACTCTATCCAAATTTTGCCTTGCTTCATCAACAAAATTTGGTGGGAACCAATGGAATAGACTAGGCAATGAAGATGCATATCCAAGTTTACCAGTGAGAACATTTGTCAGCACACTTGATCTATGAACAAGATTAAAATGCTGAAAAACCATGCCTATCTTTCTTCTTATTCTTCTAATTTCTTTTGAGCTTGCAGAAACTATATCATCTCCATCAAGTATTATTTGACCCTGCGTTGGCTGAATTAGTCTGTTAATACACCTCAGCAATGTGCTTTTACCAGAACCAGATAATCCAATAACAGCAACAAACTGCCCTTTTGGCACTTCCAAATCTATTCCTTTTAGAGCATGCGTGCCATTTGGATATATCTTTGTAAGTCCTTTAATAGACAAAAAAGAAGATTGATTATTCATAAGTAGATTTATATCCTATATAAAATTTATTTCTTTTCCAGCTGCTCCAATGTGATATTCTCATTCTTTGCTATTCTTCTCACTGAATCATAATCAGAATCTTTTGCAATCACAAATCCAGTGATGCCATACATATCTGTCATAGAAAGCTTGCCTTCATCTGTCTCAGCAACTCTCATCAGACCATCTCTTATTTTTTCAACAAGTTCTTCAGGCAAATCTTTCCTCACAGTTACAGTGTCATTGGGTATGCTTTCTGTCTCTTCAATAATTATGACTTTTTCCATCACATCAGGTATCTGACCTATCATTTTCTCTCTTGCATCTTTACCTTCTACCATACCCATATATATAGCACCACCATCGACCTGTTTGTTGTAAACAGCAGTTACAACTTTATCATGACCACCTGCATATATAGTCTCCGAAAAGAAAGTAACAGGATCAAATCCTTTGCTTCTCAATAAATCTTTTGCATACAAGCTGCCAGATGTTGAAGCAGGATCAACATAAGCAAATTTCTTACCTTTCAAATCTTCTATTTTTTTGATCCCAGAATCAGCTCTTACGATAATCCCACTTTTATAACTTGATGCATTGTCTCTTACAGTGGTAAGTATAACCTCAGCACCATATTTATCATGTGCTATCACATAAGGAAGAGGTGAAAGCCATCCAACATCAACTGTCTTTGCACCAATAGCAGTAACCACAGCAGTGTAGCTAGTAGGGACATCTATTTTGAAATATAGTCCAGTTTCTTTATGAAGCAAATCAGCTAAAACTTCACCTGTCTGAACTAATTTTTGAGTATCAGTTGCAGGCACTAAAGCCATTTTTATAGGATTTTTCTCAGTTCCCAACTCAGCAGCAGATTCATTTGTTTTTTCCTCTGAACTGCATCCGAGTAACAAAACAGAAATTAAGGCAAAAAATATTACAAGCAGTTTTTTTAACATTTTAATCTCCCATATTTTTCTCTATTGTGAATATTATGATTATACACAGCTAGAGTTAGTTTTTTGTAAAGATAATAATCTTTCCTGCATTTTTTCCTTACACAAACTTATCATTATGATTATATTTTTCTTAAAGCAAAACTAGAAGGATATTTTATTATCATTAAAGAATATACTTATATCTTAGTTTAGGCAATATTTTGGTATTATAATTTATAAACAAAATAATGGGAAAAGATAAAGATATATTATTGAAGTGGACTATTCATCTTGGAAAAAAATATCCAAATAAATTAGCAGTCTCAATTATTGCAGTTTTATTTGTTTTCATAGTTGCTTTAATTTCTTATGGAATTGGACTTGCAGTAATTGCTGCTATAATATTACTTGCAAGCATATCTGAGTTTGTTTTCCCAGTGAGCTATACAATTACAACAGAATCTGCCTCCAGCACTTGTCTATTTAGAAAAACAGAAATAAACTGGGAGAATGTGAGAAATTATTATCTTGATGATGATGGAATAAAACTCAGCCCATTAAAAACTAAGTCTAGAATGGAAGTGTTTCGTGGGGTTTATCTGAGATTTGACAATAATAAAGAACAGATAATTCAAAAAGTTAAACAGTGTAGAGATGCAAAGCCATATATATCTAAGTGAAAAAATAAATCAAGAAGAAATAGACAATTTTCTCAATCAAGTTGCTGAGGCAGTTGTGAAAAGAGGTTTTGAACTGCCAGCTATTTTGTTTTTGGAGGCACACAAGCCATTGAGTTTTGTTGCAAGTCAGATGCTTCTTGTTGCATCTCCATTGTTTGCTCCATTGATTGGCTTTGATAAAATTGATAAACTTAGCTACATATTAAGTGATAGAAAAAATATTGAGAAACTGATAGAAAAAATAGAAAACCCTGTAGAAAAAAATAGCACCAAAGCTATTCCTGATTAGGAGAAATGATTTGGAAGTTAGCATTGATCACGGGAATGTAGCAATATATATAATTGAAGGAATTATAATATTTGCAATTCTCTTTAATATTTTCAGAGCTAGAAAAGGGAAAAAACTTTTCATCAGAAGGATTCCTGGATTATCTGCATTAGATGAAGCTGTTGGAAGAGCAACAGAAATGGGAAGACCAATGCTTTATAGTCCCGGCATAAGAGGAATTGATATTGTGGGACTTCAATCTATGGCAATTCTTTCTCATGTGATTAGGCAAGCAGCAAAATTTGGATCTAAAACAATTGTTCCTGTTGCAGATGCTTTGTTATTTACTGTTGCAGAGGAAGTAACTAAAGATGCCTACTCAGCTGAAGGTGTGCCTGAAATGTTTGAATCTCAAGATGTGAGATTTTTATCTGAGAGGCAATTTTCATGGGCATCTGGTGTTGTTGGTATTCAACATAGAGAAAAAGTGGCGTCTTGTTTTTACTTTGGAAGCTTCTTTGCTGAATCATTAATAGTTGCAGAAAATGGACAAATGGTGGGAGCTATACAAATAGCTGGAACACCATCAACCACACAGATTCCATTCTTCCTTGCAACATGTGATTATACAATTATTGGTGATGAATATTTTGCTGCAAGTGCATATCTTTCCAGAGAACCCACCTTGCTAGGAAGCTTGGTTGGTCAAGATTATGGTAAATTTTTAATTGTGATAATTATGTTTATTGGAGCTATTATTGCAACTATTGCTGCAAATTCTTCAAATACTGAACTAATTAATTTTCTTGATAATTACTTTTTGAAATATTTTCCCGGAGGCATTAAATAAGTGATTAATTTATTAAGCACCCTCCAAAGTTGGTTTGCCATACCTAGAAAAGGTTGGGAATTGACAATTTACTTATCCATATCCATTGCAATTTGTATTTTAATTCTTTATTTAATAATGTGCATACCACCCAGATTTAGAAAAGCAATAATAATCATGCTTACTTTTATTGGTGGTCTCTATTTTTCTATAGAATACTTAATCCCAAAAGAAAATGCTCTAACAAGAGGAATGCCGGTTCTTAGTGATATACTGATGATAATATCCTGTTTTGCACTATTTTTGGGTATTGGAAATCTATTTAGAATACATGGAAGAAGTGTGATAAGAAAAGCAGAAGGCTGGTATAATGGAGCAGCATTTTTTGTTGCCTTCTTCTCTATTATAATTATTGGTCTCTTAAAAGACTGGAGAATGACTAGTCTTGCAAAATTAGAACCCGGCTCTGCAAAATATATAGCTGTTGAACAAGCAGGAAAAATAAATGCAGATATATACTCAATTCTGTTTAATGGTTTTCTAGCCTCTCTTGATGCAACAATGTTTTCCCTTATAGCATTTTATATAGTATCTGCTGCATACAGAGCTTTCAGAATAAGATCATCTGAAGCAGTGCTGATGATGGTAGCAGCAACAATAATAATGCTTGCATTAGTTCCAGTAGGTGCTAGAATCACAAACTGGCTTCCTGAAACTGGATTTTTATCAATATTCAGAGTTGAAAATATTGGTTATTGGATTATCACATGGCCTAATATGGCAGTTCAAAGAGCAATTGGGTTTGGTATTGCTGTTGGAAGCCTTGCAACAGGACTCAGAATCTGGCTTAGCCTTGAAAGAGGAAGCTTTTTTGATAGGCAATTGTAAATATGAGCATATATGAAAAACTGCAAAAAATAGATAGAAAAATATTATTTGTGCTGATGGCAATTGTGATAGTGGTGCCATTATTAATTAGACCTAAGACACATCCAAAAGTAATATTTCAAGAAGTCAGAGATGCACATAGAGTGCTTGATAAAGTGCAAAAAGATCAAGTTGTGCTAATATCTACTGTTTGGAGTGCTGGTGCATTAGGTGAGAATAGACCACAGACAGAAGTTATTGCAAGACATTTATTTATGAATAATACTAAGTTTATTGTAGTATCTTGGGACCCAGTAGGAGCTCAACTTGTATATGAATCAATATTAAAAGTACAAAAAGAACTTGGCAAAGAATATGGAAGAGATTGGGTGCATCTTGGATATAGACCACTGCTTGTTGCCACCTTGATGGGTATGAGCAAAGATTTTCAAAAAACAATGGTTCAGGATATGTTTAACACTAAACTTTCTGAACTTCCAGCTTCAAAAAATGTAAAATCCCATAAAGATATTGGAGCTGTAGTTGAAATAACACCATCATCTACTATTGAGATATGGATATCTTGGTTTAATATGCCAAATAATATACCTTTAATATATTGTCCAACAGCAGTTATGGCTGCTGAAGCATACCCATATCTTGATTCTAAGCAGGTAAAAGGTATGCTAAATGGTGTTATCGGAGCTGCACAATATGAAGTGCTATTAGGTATGAGTGAAGAAAGAACTTATGCATCAGCAGCATCGTTTGCATTATCAGCTGCTCACTTGCTGATTATATTTCTGATTATAATTGGCAATATTGGATATGTGCTTCAAAAAAGACAACAAAACAAAAAGACTATGGAGAAAGCAAAAGATGTTTGAAGGCATCATAAATTTTTATAGCCAAATAATGATATGGGTGTCTGCAAACTCAAAAAGCATCACCATATGGTGTGGAGCATTATGTACATTAGCAATTTATAGCATTTTGTATGCAGAAAACAAGTTTTATAGGTTTTTTGAGCATATATTTATTGGTCTTGCAACTGGCTATGGTCTCTATTTTGTATGGGCTCAATTGTTGTATCCAAGATGGTGGATACCAATGGTTTCTGAAGGCAAATGGTATTGGATATTTGTTGCATTGCCCGGTTCGATGTTTTATTTTATATATAGCAAAAAACATATGTGGATAAGCAGAATAATATTTGGACTCTTGATGGGTCTTGCTGCTGGTCAGATGTTTAGAGAGTTTGCATTGATTGTATTTCCTCAGATTGGTGCATCCATGAAACCACTATTTGGTGATGGTGTATCTATTGTCAACAGTTTTAATGCAGTTGTGTTCTATATAGTATTGTTTGTATGTATTATGTATTTCTTCTTTAGCTATGAACACAAATCAAATGCCTCTAAAAAAATCAACAGGCTGGGAAGATGGTTTCTCATGATAGGTTTTGGGACAATATTTGGAGCAACAGTGATGGGAAGAATGACACTTTTTATTGGAAGAGTGGATTTCTTTGTTGTTGATGTCAAACCTCAAATATCCAATGCTTGGGAATATTTAGCATTTAGAGTATTAGTATTCGGTATTCTTGCGGCAATAGCTGCATTTGCAATTAAATACTTTATTGATAAATCAAAAAACAATAATCAACTGCCGGAATAGAAATTAACTCTCCAATTTCTATCTTATACCTCACTCTGCTTGAGTTCAGCGTGCATTATTCCATATAAATAAAAATTTTTAAATAATTTTTTTATTCAACTCTAATGAAAATCTAAAAACTAACCAAAATAAGAATAAGATAAAAGAAAATTCTAAACATAAAAGCTTTGGTGAATAAAAATAACAGTGCAAAAGCTCAATTAGACACGGAGGAAATGGAGAATGCACCTATTTGGAAATCCTATAATTGGAATAATTTTTGGAGTATTAGCTGGTATATTAGCATTTCTAGGCAGCAGATACTTCTTAAGTTTGAAAGAAGACAAAGAAACAAAGAAAATTGTGAAAGTGGCAAATGAAGAAATCATGCACGCACTTCGTCCACTACTAGCAGAACAGGTTGTTCCACCAACCTATGTTACAAGTGCAATATTAGCAGCAACATCTGATAAATATGAAATTCCACAGGAAGAGTTATACTCACCAGCAAAAATAGTGGATCACATGATAAAAGAAGTTGTTGACAATACATTCCTATCAGCTCCACAAAAATTAAAATTCTGTGGGCTAGTAGCAGGATTTAATGGAAATGAAAAGGTTGTTCTATGTCAGGATTTTAATCAAGCACAGCAACAACAAGTTCAACAGGTGCAAATAAATAGATAACAGCAATTATAAAACATTCATGATGAATGTATAGTCATAAGGCAGAATAAATGTTGCATGGAGGTAACAAAATCTGCCAAAGCTCATAATGCTCCATTCTACCTCCATTTATGTTTGAACCCCGGGGATAAAAATCTCCGGGGTTTTCTATTTGAATTTTATAATTAATATAATCTAAATTTTATAGCATAGACCAAGCTTTATTTAGGAATCTCTTGGAATTTGCAATGATAATATCTACATCCTCACCCATTGCAGCAATAGGCTTAACTTCAAAACTAAGTGGTTTAGGACCATCATCATTAAAATATCCTATTTTGAATAATGCCTCTAAAAATTCAGCTAACTCAACAACACCATTCTCACCACCAGCAATTCCAAACCTTGGATGCTCATCACCATATGCTGGATGGCTAGGATCTCTCATCACACAGTTTCCTATATGAATATGAACAAGAACTTCTCTTGCAGTATAGAGCATCTTCATTGGAGACTCGCCTAATAATGGCAAATGGCTCAAATCTAGCATAAGACCAAAATTAGAGTATGATTCTCTAATTTTCTCTGCAAATTTAACAGCTTCAACAGTGGGACCTAATATTGTATTCTTACCAAAGTCTAATTGATCAAAAGTTTCAAGAGCTATAGAAAGACCACCTTTAGATTTTGCATAATCACATATTTCAAGAACAGACTCTTTCAAAAGCTCAAGACCTTTTTCTTTAGACTCTGCTCCTGGATCTTTTCCACTCAAAAATGCAAGACCACAAGAACCCATTTCACAAGCTTCATCTATAGATGCTTTTATTTGTTCAACAGCTTTCTTTCTTCCAGCTTCATCTGGATCATTAAGATTTAATTGCTGAGTGAGAAGTGTTGGTTGAGCACCATAAGCATACTTCATTCCAGCTTGCTCTAACATTATTTTAGCTTGCTTTCTAACTTCTGGATCTTTAATCCAAGTATGCTCTACAAATGTAAAATAATCATCTGTGCAGATTTTTTTTAATGTTTCAAGTATAGGACCTTCACCCTTTATACATGCAGGATAAGCCATAAAATGAATAATACCTACATCTGCATATCTGTAAATGGATTCCATCATAAGAAAACTCCTTAATTTATAATTATCAGCAGCTGTAAAATTAATATCAGAGAATGTTTACAAGATTTTCTCTTCTTTAACTCTGCCTATTTATTATAACTCTATTTTATAAACTATTGAACCCTTGGTTATAGAATTTGTCTGCAATATGTGAAAAATAATATAGTAGTTTTATTCAAAAAAACTATTATCAATACCTGAGTTAATATTAAATCCGCTAATTTTAGAAATACCTGCCAAACTTCCATCATAAGCATACATTTCAATTTTTGTTGGAACCCAAATTATATCATTTAAGTTTTCAGGCTCTGAATAAACAATTCTAACTCTGAGATTATCCTGTGCATCTTTTTTCTCAAACTTTTTCAACCAAAGGTTTTCCCTGTCAATATACGCATAATACTTCATATCACCAGTAGGCCACTTGAGAAGAACTTTAATTTCACAGTTTTCTGCTGCAGCTTCATCATCAATAATTTCCATTGACCTATTTTGCCAAAGTGATGTTGTTATAATTCCAAAATCAAATGCATATTGAAGTTTTGCAGGTTGTGTTGAATAATCATCTCTTCTGTTTATCTTTAATGTTGGAGATCTAACAATTTTTTCTCCACCATTTATTATGTACTCAAATTTAACCATTCCAAGTCTGCCATCAACTTTTATCTTATCAGGCATTTTTATAGCTATATCAGCACTTTTGAACTCATATAGTTGAGAATAGTCTTTATCTACTTTGCCTAGAGCATCTTTGTTAG
>JBDNDK010000072.1:0-10901 GCA_046719185.1 Armatimonadota bacterium | reverse complement strand
CTCGCTGTCAACAACTGAATGTGCAACACTTGGATTATTAAGATCACCTTGTTTATATAATCCAGTGAATGAAAGGCTTTGATTATCATTTTCAATGATATTCAAATCTAATGGTACAGATTGTATATTTGCAATTTTTTTTGATTTTCCCGGAATTATATTATAATTTACCTTCACTATTGCATCTTTTAACAGTGTTTGCTCAAATGCTATTATTCCATTTGAATTATCTAGTTTTATATCCCTACCAAGCTTTAGTGACCTACCATTGATAATTGCAGATAATGATTTTGAATCAATATTTGAATAGCTAAGGGTGTATGGTCCTTTTGTATTATTTCCAATTATAATATCTGTCACATTATTAGATAATGAATTTTTAATTGATGCAGCAAAAGAATGTTCAACAATTGCAAAAAAAGCAACTGCTACAACAACTAATATTAACTTATTTAGCACTTCCCTGAGCTTCATAAAATTCACCTAAAATTATTCAATATCTTGAATGTTAGACGGAAAAAAAATAAAAAAATTCCCTTTATAACATACAAGAAGCTCAAGGATAACAAGACTATGCCATAAAACCAAGTTTTGAATTTGATTCTGTATATAATTCTTTTGCAATTGATGCTGCAACTTTTGCATTATTTTTTAAAAGTTCAACATTTGATTCAATTGATTTGTCTTTTGTGAGTTCTCCAATTCTATTTAATAAATATGGAGACAATGCTTTGCCTGATATTCCACTTTTCATAGCTTCACTTTCTGCAATATCAATATGCTCTGATATGTCTAATTCATAATCTGAAGGAATTGGTACAGCAATTATAATTGATGATCTTACACCCAATTGCCCAAATGATGATTTAATTATTGCAACTGCTTCTGAAACATTGTCTATTTTAGCAACTGATATTCCTGAACTTTTGCAATAAAATGCTGGAAGTTCTGATGTTTTGTAACCATATATTGGAACACTAAATGTTTCTAATCTTTCAACGGTTGATTTTATATCTAATATAGATTTTATTCCAGAACAGACAACAACAACTGGAGTTTTAGCAAGCTCCCAAATGTCAGATGAAATATCAATGATATCATTATTTTCAATGTTTCTATGCACTCCACCAATTCCACCGGTTGCAACTATTTGAATACCTGTCATTGCTGCAATTTTTATTGTGGCTGATACAGTTGTTCCACCGTCTATTTTTTTTGTTACAACATAAGGTATGTCTCTTGCAGCAACTTTTACTGCTTTCCCATCAGATAATTTTTCGATTTCTTCTTTAGATAAACCAACCTTAATTTTTCCTTCAATAATCCCAATAGTTGCAGGAATAGCACCATTTTTTACAATTTCCTCTTCCATAGCTAAAGCAGTTTCATAATTTTGTGGAGATTTAAGACCATGTGCTATAACGCTTGATTCTAATGCAACAATTGGTTCGCCTCTATTAATTGCCTGCTGTACATTCTTGCTTATTTCAAGTATATTATCCATTTCAATTTCCTCCAAAAAATATTTATAATTTTATACTATGCTGGATTGAAATGCTATATAATTTTTGCTGTAAAGATTTTATTATTCTACAGTGAGAATTCAAAAATATTTGCTTTATTTAATATACAATATATTTAACTAAACATACTTTGATTATTGGAGAAAAACATTGAGTCTTGATAAATATGGATATTTTACTGATGATGGAAAAGAGTTTGTTATCACAAGACCAGACACACCAGCACCATGGGTGAATTATATTTCTAATGGTAAATACACAGGACTTGTTACAAATTCTGGTGGCGGATTTAGCTATTGGTTAGATCCTAGAAACAGTAGAATTACAAGATTAAGATATAATGGTATGCCGTGGGATAGACCTGGTAGATATGTATATTTGAAAGATGAGGACAATTCATATTGGAGTCTATCTTGGCAGCCAACTGCTCATAAACTTGATTTTTATGAATGCAGAGTCGGTCTTGGTTATCAGATAATCAAAAGTTCATATAAAGATATTGAAAGTGAAATTACTTATTTTGTTCCTCAAGATGAACCGTTAGAAATTTGGCTTGTAAGAATAAAAAACAATAGAAACAAAAATGCAAAATTTAATGTGTATTCTTATTCTGAGCTTTGTTTAGGACATGCTCTTATAGATTTAATAAATCAACCAAATGATCAGCATTTTAATATTGCAAATTTTTCTGAAGAAGATAATGCCGTTTATGCAACAAAGAATTACTGGGTTACATATTCAGGTGCCACTGTAAAACAGCCAAACAAAGCTTGGGATAGATATGTATTTTTTACTAGTGATTTAAAAGTAGATTCTTGGGATTGTTTGAAAGATGCTTTTATTGGCAACTGGAGAAGTGAACAGAACCCTATAGGAATAGAAAATAAATCTCTATCAAACACAAACATAACTGCAGGTGATGCTTGTTCTGCCTTGCAGTCTGAAATTGAATTAGAGGTTGGTGAAGAAAAAGAATTTGTTGTCTTGATGGGTTGTGTTGAAGCAAAAAACTATAAATCTCAATCTCAAAACCTAATCTCAAAATACAGAGATCCTCAAAAATCAAAATTAGCATTATTAGCTGTTAAAAAATATTGGGATGAATATTTAAGCACTATTAAAGTGAATACACCCGATAATGAAATGAACAAAATGCTCAATGTTTGGGGAATGAGACAATCTTGGGTTACTTTTAATGCAAACAGAAATGCAGGATATTATCACGGAGGTTTATTATTTGGTGTTGGTGTTAGAGATCAGTGCCAAGACATGATGGGACCTTTGCTATCTGAACCCAAATTAGTTAAAGAAAGATATTTAGAAGTAGTTAGTCATCAGTTTGAAAAAGGGAATACTTTGCATAATTATTTCAAACTTACTGGTCAAGGTGAGGTTACAGGTCATTCAGATACACCGCTTTGGCTTCCATTTGCTTTATTTAATTATATAAAAGAAACAGGTGATTTAACTATTCTTAGTGAGGAGGTGCCGTTTCAGGACTCTGAAAACACAGCTAATTTATTAGAACACAATATAAGAGCAGTTGATTATGTGATTTCTCAACTTACCGAAAATTATTTGCCATTATTTGGTCCTGGTGATTGGAATGACACTCTTGATTATGTTGGTAGAGAAGGAAAAGGTATTAGTGTATGGGTTGCTCATTTTCTGTGTTATATATTAAAAGAATTCTGCACATTACTAAAATTTATAGATGGAAAAACAAGTGTTATTGCAAAAGAAAAATTATCATCCAAGATAGATGAGTATAAAGATACTTACAAGAAAGTTGCTGATGCTGTAAATAATATTTGTTGGGATGGTAAGTGGTATATCAGAGGTATAAAGGATAATGGTGGTTTATTAGGCAGCTCATCAAATGAAGAAGGTAAAATTTTTATGAATGCTCAAAGCTGGGCTGTGATTTCTGGTGTTGCAAATGATGAAAGAGCTAAGACAGCAATGGACTCAGCCGATGAACTGCTTACTACATCCAGAGGACCAAAAATTTTATCACCAAGCTATACAAAAGTTGATGAAACAATCGGACTAGCAACTAGATGTGTAGCGGGCAAGAAAGAAAATGGAGCAATCTTTAATCATGTTGCTAGTTGGGCTATTCTTGCAAATACTCTAATTGGTGAAGGAAACAGAGCTTATGATTATTACAAAAAAACAATGCCTATTAATCAAGCATTTGATCCTGATATATATAAAATGGAACCTTATGTATATTCTGAGTATGTAACAAGTGATGATCACCCAACATTTGGACAGGCAAGCCATTCTTGGCTTACAGGTTCTGGTGTTTGGATGTTTAGAGATGGTATTGATTATATATTGGGTGTAAGACCAACTTATGATGGACTAATGATAGCACCTTGTATTCCAGATTTTTGGAAAGAATATAACATATCTAGAAAATTCAGAGGTGCAATATATAATATCACTGTCAAAAACCCTGATTCAAAGCAATTTGGTGTAAAAAGTATATTTGTAGATGGAAAAAAAATTGAAGGAAATATATTGCCAATATATGAAAAAGGCAAAATGGTTGATGTGGAAGTTACTATGGGATAACTATTCCCTTTATATAAAACTTGATAAATGTTAAAATATAAAATCATTTATTGAAACAAAACAGACGGATGGTTTTTAATGCTTGCAAAAAGAATTATACCTTGCCTTGATGTTATGAATGGTAGAGTTGTAAAAGGAACAAACTTTCTTAACTTAAGAGATGCTGGTGATCCTGTTGAACTAGCTGAGTTATATGATAAAGAACAAGCTGATGAAGTTACTTTTTTAGATATCACAGCAAGCCATGAAGCTAGAGACACTATAGTTGATGTGGCAAGCAGGACTGCAGAAAAGGTTTTTATACCTTTTACTGTTGGTGGTGGAATAAGAACAACTGATGATTTCAGGAAAATACTTTTGACTGGGGCAGATAAGTGCAGCATAAACACTGCTGCTCTATTAAATCCTCAGCTTATCTCTGATGCTGCTGAAATGTTTGGAAGTCAGTGTGTAGTATTGGCAATTGATGCAAAAAGAGTTGAGGGCAAAAAAGACAAATGGGAAGTTTACACACATGGAGGCAGAAAACCATTCGGTATAGATGCTGTTGATTGGGCAAAAAAAGGACAAGATTTGGGTGCTGGTGAGATATTACTTACTAGTATGGATTGTGATGGTACAAAGTGCGGTTATGATATAGCTCTCACAAGAGCTGTTAGTGAATCATTGGATATACCAGTTATTGCATCGGGTGGTGCTGGCACATTAGAACATATTTACGAAGCATTAACTGATGGTATGGCAGATGCTGCTTTGGTAGCTTCAATCGTTCATTATGGTGAATATACAATATCAGAAATAAAAGAATATCTTGTAAATAGAGGCGTAAATGTTAGGAGAGTAAAATAAATTGACAGTAGAAGAATTTGCAAATAGCGTAAAGTATGATAAAGATGGATTAGTTCCTGCAGTGGTGCAGGATAATGAAAATGGTGAAGTCTTGATGGTTGCATACATGAATAAAGAAGCAGTTATAAGAACTTTAACTGAAGGCAGAACATGTTTTTGGAGCAGATCAAGACAAAAGTTTTGGATAAAAGGTGAAACATCTGGAAATATACAAAAAGTAAAAAGCGTATGTGTTGATTGTGATAAAGACTGCTTTGTTGTAAAAGTTGAACAAACAGGTGCGGCATGTCATGAAGGTTACAGAACTTGTTTTTTTAGACAAATTGATGAAAATGGAAATGAGAAAATAATTTCTGAAAAGATTCAGGAATCATATTAATAATATTATGCCTGCTGACCGAATCTTTTACAATGCAAAAATATATTCGGTTGATAAGGATTATAGTGTTTATAATTGGATTGCCGTCAGCAATGGCAAAATATCTGCATTAGGCAATAATTCTGATTATAAAACACATATTGGCAATAACACTCAGCTTATTAATCTCAATGGTAAAACAATAATCCCTGGTTTAATTGATGCCCATACACATTTAATTCATTTTGGCTTAATGAATTTAGATTCAGTTGAATTGTTAGGTGCAAAATCAATTGAAGAGATAAAAACAAAACTAAGAAATTTTTCAGACAGATGCACATTTCAATGTATTATTAGAGGTCATGGATTTGATCAGGAACTTCTTGAAGACAAAAGATGGCCAACAAAACAAGACCTTGATGAAATATCAACAGAACATCCAATAATCATTTCAAGAGTATGTTTGCATGCATTAGTTGCAAACTCCCCTGCACTATCACTAGTAAAAGACACTCTCACAGAAAAAGAATACAAAACTGGAATACTAACTGAGCTTTCTGCCAAAAGACTTAAAAAAAGTTTGCCTGCTCCAAGTGAAGAAAAACTAAAAGAATCTGCAGTTTGGGCATTTAACTACTCCAGAAAGGCTGGACTGACAGGAGCACACTGTATGATTCATAGTCATAGAGAATTAAAGATTCTTACAGAATTAGATGCAGAAAAGAAAATCCCCATTCGACTAACTCTAATTCTTGCAAGAGAATTAGTCCCAATATTATTGGAAAATTGTAATTTAAAAAATTATTCATCTGATTATCTTAAAATAGGTCCTATAAAGCTCTTTATGGATGGATCTATGGGAGCTGCAACTGCAGCAATGAAAGATCCATATTCTGATAATCCATTTTTAAGTGGAAATTTGCTGATATCTTATGAAGAAGTTATAAATGATGTTGAATATCTACAAAACAATGGGTTTCAAGTAGCTTTTCATGCAATTGGTGATCTTGCAATAGAAACTGCTGTAAATGCAATAGAATTTTTATGCCAGAAAGATAAAAACACATATAAATTTAGACATAGAATAGAACATGCAAGTCAAATGACCCATGACTTAATATTAAAAATGGCTAAAATTGGAGTTCTGGCTGTTGTGCAACCTCAATTTATTACAAGTGATTTTTGGACTAGACAAAGAGTTGGTAAAAAAAGATATGACTGCTTATATGCATATAAAAGCATGCTAGATGCTGGAGTGAGACTGTCTTTTGGTTCAGATTGTCCTGTTGAAAAGCTTGAACCTATGACAGTTATACATAGTGCTGTTAATAGAGAAAAATACAGTATAGATGAGTGTTTATCTGTGCAAGAATCTATAAAAGCATTTACATATGAAAGTGCTTATGCTGGTCATAATGAAAAATTGCAAGGGTCACTTGAAGTTGGGAAATTTGCAGATTTTGTTGTCTTAGATGACAATCCTCATACTATGGAAAAAGATAAAATTAAAGATATAAAAGTAATCGCTACTTATGTAAATGGCAAATAAATTATATATATCAAGGAGCTATTTTATGAATTCTTGTTGTTCAAGATATCTAATTACAATTCTTATAAATTCTTTATATGTATTTTTATTAACTACAAACAATCTAATTGCGAACACATGTAATATGATCGGAAGCTATGAAGTATGTGTAAAAGAAACAAATAATAATTTAATGTTTGAATTCTCACATTCAAGAAATACTAAGTTCTATTTAAAAACTTATAATCTAAACGATGTTTCAGGAATTCAATTTATATTAGATGATGATAGTGTAGAATATATTGCAAAACTTGATACCCATATGAAAGTGTCTAATAAAGAATATATATACATTTCTAACTTCAGGAAGTAAAAAAGTTAACATCAATATAAAAGACCTAGATAACAGATTGGTCACAAAAATCACTCCTATCAATTGGAAAGCCAAAAATATAACTATTGCATTTGTAACAAAAGAGAATGAAGGTTTTTTTGGTGGAGGAGATGTTTGGAATGGTTCACTAAACCAAAGAGGCAAACAAATAGAAATGTGGGTTAGAGACGGCACACCAGATGAGTGTGCTTATGTGCCATTTTTTGTTTCAACTAACAACTATGGCATATTTTTCAACACCTATGAAAGAGGTTTTTTTGATTTTAATCCAAAGGATGATAATGATAACATTCAAAATTTCTATTCTGTAAAGTATTCAGCAATAGATGATAAATCACTTGAATTTTATATAATGCCGGGTGAACCAAAAGAAGTTATTATGAGTTATGCTAGTCTCACGGGCCTACCTCCTCTGCCTCCAAAATGGAGTTTTCTTCCGTGGAAATGGAGAGATGAGCATAAGAATTGGGAAGAAGTGTTTGAAGATGCTGAGATGATGAGAAAACATGACATCCCATGCTCTGCAATTTTGATAGATAATCCTTGGCAAAAATATGGGCTATGCAGTTTTGAATTTGATCCTGAAAGATTTCCAGATGCTCAAGCACATATTGATAAACTAAAAGAAATGGATTATATGGTATTAGTTTGGGTGGCTCCATTTACCACTGAAAATGTGCCCAATTTTCAAACAGCAATAGAAAAAGGCTATGCAATGAAAAACAAAGATGGTGAGCCTTATATTCATTTCAGAAGGGCATATATAGATTTCACTAATCCTGAAGCATATGATTGGTGGAAGGAAGAAATGAAAAAAGTGATTAGAATGAATATTAATGGATTCAAGATGGATAGAGGGCAATTGATACCTGAAGACTCATATTTTTATGATGGTTCTACCGGTGCTTCTATGCATAATAAACATGCTGTGCTATTTAACAAGGTTTGTTACGATGCATTAAGAGAAGTGTATGGTGATAATATAACAACTATGCCTAGATCTGGTGCTGCTGGTTCACAATCATATAAGCTGGTAAAATGGCCCGGTGATATTGAGCCTAGTTATAGCATACACAAAGGACTTGGTGCAGTAATAATAGCTGCTCAAAGTGCTGGAATAAGTGTCTTTCCTTTCTGGGGCTCAGATATTGGTGGTTTTGAAAGAGGTGGACCAAATTTAGAGCTTCTTGCAAGATGGTCTGCATTTGGGTGTTTCTCTCCTCTAATGCAGCTTGGTGGGAAAGATCCACATGAACCATGGCATGAGAAATTTGGTAATAAAGGAGTTCCAATTTACAGGCTGTTTGCAACTCTGCATACAGAGCTGTTGCCTTATACATATACTTATGCAATATCTTCACATGAAAAAGGTCTTCCAATTATTAGACCATTAGTACTTGAATATCCAAACTTTACTATGGGATACAATGAAAACTTTACATATACTTATGGTCATTACTTGTTAGTGGCACCTATTTATAATGAAACAGGTAAAAGAGATGTGTTATTACCACCGGGCAAATGGATAGACTTCTGGAATTGGAATAATATTTTTGATGGTGATCAAGTTTTAACTGATGTATCTCATCCACTTGACAGCATCCCTTTGTATATAAAAAGTGGTGCCATAATACCTATGGAAATAAGAAATAACTACACAGGTATCGCAGACAATTATGCTGAAGGCAAAATCACAGTTTTAGCAATTCCTGATGGTAAAATTCATTTTGTGATGAGAGATAAAGATAATACAACTGACTTTTGGGTTACTGAAAATGATGACCTAATAAAAATTAGTTGGAAAAACTCACCTAAATCACTCATATTTATAGTTAGATGTAATAATAATGTAAAAGTATTAGATTCATTTGGCAGAGAGCTTAAAAATATAACTAATATGGTAGAATACAATGGAGAAAATAATACATATTGCTTTGATAAAAAAGGAAAAAGGCTTTATGTGAGTCCTGATAAAGATATAAATTCTATTACTATATTAACTCAATAGAGAGAGTATAAAAATGAAAAATGTATATATATGTATTTTTGCAGTGTTTTCTATGATCATTCTTTTACCTACAGTTGTGTTTTCTCAAAACATATTGCTAGCAGGCAGTTTTGAGAGAACAATAAAAATTGATAATAAAGAAAGGTCATATACTATATATATTCCTGAAAGTATTGATATGGAAAAGCCTATCTCACTTGTGATAGCTCTTCATGGTGGTGGAGGAAATGCAAAAAATATGGCTGAAACTACCAATTTCAACAAAAAAGCTGATGAAGAAGGTTTTATTGTTGCATATCCAAATGGCAGCGGTAATCTGCCAAACCATTTACTTACTTGGAATGCAGGAAACTGCTGTGGATATGCATTAGAAAATGATATTGATGATGTTAGATTTATAAAAGATATGATTGAAAGCCTGATTAAACAGCTAAAAGTTGATCCCAATAGAGTGTATGTAACAGGTTTTTCTAATGGTGGTATGATGGCATATAGGCTTGCTTGTGAGATTCCTAAATATATTGCAGCAATTGCTGTAGTTTCTGGATCAATGAATATTGAATGTAAATCTAAAGAGCCTGTTTCTGTTCTTATTATGCACGGCACTGCTGATAAAAATGTAATATATGAGGGTGGTAAGCCCAAACAGCAATTTGACAAACATCTAAGGTCAGATAGTTCTGTTGCTTATGCTGCTTCATATTGGGTGAGAAGAAATGATTGTGATAACACTGCAAAACCAATCATAAATGGTAAAGTTATAAAAACAGTTTATGACAATGGGAAAAATGGTACGAGTGTGGTAGTTTATAAACTTATTGGTGTTGGACATGTATGGCCGGGTAATACAAAAAAGACTTCTTTAACTAGAGACCCTGCATTTTTAGATATTGATGCAACTGATATTATTTGGGATTTTTTCAAATCTCATCCCAAAAAGAATTGAGCTTCGAAATTTCTTTAAATGTAATTTAAGAAACAAATAATAATTTTATTACAATGATGTATAATTGTAAGCTTGTTTTGTATATTGCAAATTATCTTGACACTACTAAAATCTGAGTGCTATACTACCCCTGTTGAAAATAATATTAAATATGCAGGAGGCTTGAGTTTTATATTAGGCTCTCCTGTTTTTTGTATAAATTATCAAGCACATATATCAATTATTTGAGTTATGAGGATAAAATATTGAATAAGTTTGATGTAGATATAGATACAATTAAAAAACTGGTTGAACTAACAGAAAAATATCATTTGCAAGAACTAAGTGTTGATGAAGCTGATTTATCTATAACTGTCAAAGGTAAATCAATAAAAAACACTCAACAGGTTATAGTTAATACACCAAACAGTACTCAATCATCTGCAGAAGTATATGAAAATCTATACATAGAACATGATGAAAGTTTTGATGAAATTGCATTAGAAGAAAATGATGAAAATGTTGTTAACATAGTTTCTCCATTGGTTGGGGTTTTTTATAGAGCTCCTTCACCCGATGCACCACCTTTTGTTGAAATTGGTGATGTAATAGAAGTAGGAACTGAAATAGGTTTAATTGAAGCTATGAAAGTATTTAGTCCTATTCCAAGTGAAGTAGCTGGTGAAATAGTGGAAATATGTGTAAGTAATGGAAAATTAGTACAGCAAGGCGATGT
>JBDNDK010000071.1:0-10990 GCA_046719185.1 Armatimonadota bacterium | reverse complement strand
TGCCTTTTCGAAAATATTTTATAAATGATACATTTCCATTCAACTTAGATCAGATTGCTTACATTGCAGCATTAGGTCATAATCTTTATTTACCAATCCCTTACCAAAAATCTTGCAAAATCGTGGCAGATCCTGGATGGGGGCAGTATTATCTAATCAACTACACTACTTTTTCCAAAGACACAGAGGTCCCTACTTTTACAAACACCTATACACCTGAAGAAAGATTAGCATTGAGAACAGTTGATAGATTTTTCTCTACAAATTTAGGAAAAGACCCTGCCGGAAACAGACTCGGAATGAGATTAATTGAAAGACAAATTGAATTACTACCAAAAGAAAATATCACAGTTGCAGATATTTATGGACCTGCTGGTATATCATATATATCAATAAAACTCCCAGAAAACAAAGATATTATCTGGGATGATGTTTTAAGAGAAATAACAATATCTATTAAATGGGATGGGAAAACAGAGCCTTCTGTATGGTCACCATTAGGTGATTTTTTTGGAACAGCACCCGGTATAAATCACTATAGATCTCTTCCTATGGGAATGACTAATAACAACCTATTTTATTCATATTGGTTTATGCCTTTTGATAAAAATGCTTTAATAGAGATAAAGAATGAAGGTAAAAGCATAATTCCAATTAAAGTAACTATTGGCATTGATAATCTCAAAAAACCTGTAGAAAAATATGCAAGATTTCATGCAAAATGGTATAGAAACCTTGAACCTGCACCCGAGCCTGAAAGAGCTATAATAGACTGGCCTATTTTGAAAACCCAAGGCAATGGACGATTTGTTGGCTTGATGCTTCATATTTGGAATGCATTGCCCGGATGGTGGGGAGAGGGAGATGAAAAGTTCTTTATAGATGGTGAGAAATTTCCATCAATTTTTGGCACAGGATCTGAAGATTACTTTGGATATGCTTGGTGTCATTGCGAATACTTCCAAAAAGCATTTCATAATCAAACAAGATGTGATACTCATAATATTGGACATATCTCTGTAAATAGATGGCATATATCAGACAATATTCCATTTCATAAATCTTTCAATGGATACATCGAAAAATACTATCCTGACGACAGACCAACTCAATATGCTGGTGTTTCTTATTGGTATCTTGATCCAAATGGAATTGATACTATTCAACCAACCCCTGTTGATCAAAGAGTAGATTATTACATAAAAAAAGAATTATATAAAGAAAAAGATGCTTTTGAATTTGAAAACTTAGAATTGATTGAGAAAACAAATGGTTCAGTTCAAGTTCAAACACTTTGGGCATATGGCGATTCTTGGAGTAAAGGACAACATTTATGGTGGACTGGTGCTCAGGTAGGGGATAAATTATCTTTCAAACTTCCAGTTGAACAAGATGGCAAGTATGATGTTATCACGAGGCTAACAAGAGCTGTTGATTATGCAAAAATTCAAGTTTGGCTCAATGATGAGAAGCTAGGTGATGAAATTGATTTATATAACCCACATGTTGAGTCATATTTGGTTACATTAGGAAATGAAATACACCTCTCAGCTGAAGAGGAAAACATTATAACTATAGAAATAACAGGAATAAATGATAAAGCTACAAAGGCATATATGGTTGGATTGGATTTTATAAAGTTAACTAGAAATAAGTAAAAGTGAATCTAAAATATCTATAATATATTTTAATATAATTTCTGGTTTGGAATGATTTATAATTAGGTTATATACCAAAATAAATTATTCAAGAAACTGCTCTAAATAGTCGATAATATAAACAAAATTATATACCAATATTATTAGTTGTTCAATTTATTAATATTGACTCTAATCAATTACTAATGTAAAATAAAATTGTATATATTTGAAATATATCTATAAAATCACAGGCATTAAAATGCAAAAAATAATTACTTCAAATAATAATTTAAAGAGGGGATTTTCTTTATTAGAAGTAATTGCTGTAACTTGTATATTATTCATTCTATCTGCAATTATATATCCTGTTATAATTAAAAGCCAAGAATCAGCAAAAACTCAACAATGTCTTCAAAATTTGAAACAAATTGGTTCTGGCATTCAGCTGTATATTAATTCTAATGGTGACAAATTTCCAGCAGCTGTACCTTGGGGAGCACCAAACTATTGGTCTAAAGTAGAAAATGGTAACCAAAAGACAATTCAAGAAATATTAGGAAAATATATTGATAATAAAGACCTTGGACAAAGAAAAGTTGTTATTAATAATAATATAATATATGAAAGTAATAATATATTCGTCTGTCCAAGTGATAAAGGTATTCCAACTGCAAGTATTCCAAAAAAATCTAAAACACTCCTTGGTGTCCCACCAAATGTACCTGTTTGGAAACATACAGGATCCAGCTATGAGTATTATTCATCAAACCAAAGAGATTTTATTGATGGTGATAAAGATGATGACACAGCTCAGTGGACTGGATTAGCTCCAGCACTAAAAATTGGTGATCAAATAGTCAGAGTTGGTGCTCCAATTAGTGCTGTAAAGAACTTGAAAACTAAAGCAATTATGGGTGATATTTATTTTTGGCACCAAGGTGATAGTTTAGATGGCTATAGAAATACATTATATGCTGATGGGCATGTAAACAGAGTGAAAATAAACAGTCATTTGTCTTCAAGACTACAACCTCTTTCACCATGGCATCAGTATAGCGAAATTAAGGACTTCTAAAAATTATTATTTTTCATAAACATCAAATCCATTTTTAATAGAATGTATGGTATATCCAGAATTATATGATGTCATTACAAGAACTTTTTTATTTACATCTTTAGCTGATAATTGAGATTTCATTTTAGCTTCACCAATAATCCTTGACTCAAAGCTTTGCATTTCATCATAAGGTGGTAATAAAACTTGATATGTTTTATGTTTGTCTAATGTTTTTTCAGATAAAACATCTATTGTTCCATTATTTTTTCCTATTCCATTAATTGTTCCAAGCCATTTTTCAGAATATGGATCAATATATTTTACAATTTCTGATTTTACCTGAGGTGGTGAAAATGGCAGATTGGGATTTGAATTCAAAAAATAATTATTATTTATGTGATCTGTAATTACCAAATAGCCTGAATTTGATAATTCAAATGTATTACTTTTGCTATTCCAAATATTTTGTTTCGCAAGAAATCTATCTAATGTATATACTGGCTTTTTCAGATTTAATAAAGGTTTACTGTTGTTATCAATTGTTATTTTCCCGTATGAATCATCAATTACAAAATCATTTGCTATGTAAACAACAGTATGTTTGTTTATATCAACATCATCTGCTTTAAAAATAATTGCCTCACATTCATTTCCTGTTTTAATTACAATGCCTCTACCTGCTGGAACTGGAGCTTTGTTTTCATAATAATAATCCCATCCAGAATTAAAAAACCAAACATCATCGCCGATTTGTAGTGGAGTGTTTGTTTTGAATTTCACTTTGTTTCTTGATATTGATGATACATTACCATGTATTTCTTCAAGCCCAATAATTCCGACATTTTCCTCAGGAATATTCCCCCCAACATCAAGAATTAATTTTTCAAGCCTTTTTAGTCTGTCTTGGGTAGGTGGATGTGAAGAAAATATTTCTGGTTGTTTGAATCCATTTTCATCTTCAAATCTTATAATTTTTCTTAATGCTAAAAGTGTTCCAGCAGGATCCATATCAGCCATATGTGTAAGCTTAACAGAAACAGCATCTGCCTCATTTTCATCGTCTCTAGAATATTTGAGCGAAAATAAATTATTTGCAATGCTAGCAATATCACTCCATGTATTATTTGCCTCTATAACAGCTAATAATATCCCTGTGATCAAATATCTTTTTTGTCTTTCTTCAATAGCTTTAATAGTATGTCTTTTATCAACATGTGCAATTTCATGTGCCAATACTCCAGCTCTCTCAGAATCTCTTAATGTAAACCAGAGTCTTTTTGTAAAATATATAAATCCTCCAGGGACTGCAAATGCATTCAAACTATCATCATCTAAAATTTGGAATGTATATGGTATTTCTGTTCTTTTAACATTTTGAATGAGTAAGTTCCCCATTTTATTCAAATCATTTATTGCATCTGTATCTTTATACAGGCTGTATTTTTTGAGCAGCTCCTCATTTATTTTTTTGCCTAAATCAATTTCTTCTTGAATACTTGCTGCAAACACACTGGTTATGCATAGTGATGCAATGAAAAATGAAATAATAAAATATTTTTTATAACTTCTCATACCCATTCCCATATCCTTTCTCTATTGTAATAATAAAAGTATATAAAAATAGTTTTCCTTATAACATGTGGCAGTTTACAAAAATATATTGTATTAGGCATATAATTTGCCGTATAATTTTATATAAAGACGGAGTTATATTAATTTTCTTCCTATCTTTGGAGGCAATCATTATGAAATTAAAAAGCATATACAGGTTATCCTGCATATTTATTTTGCTTATTAGTTTAATAATTATAACTGGCTGTAATAATAAAAATCAGCAAACACAATCACCAAATCTTCCACCTACACAAAACATGACTGATTCAGAAAATAATAATGATGTTAATAATCAAACAAATGAGTCATCATTTGATCCTAATAAAAAAATTGAATTTTCAGATTTGTCTTTATCATCTGAAGTAACTGTGATAAATAGATCTGGAGTAAGATATCTTCAGTTTGAATATGAAGATTCTGATGGAAAAATCTATAAAACTATTGTACCCGAAGCCATGACCCAAGGTGCATATACTCCATCTGAATGGAAAAGTACATTTAGAGTGTATAGAGCAAAAGATGAGGCACCAAGACAAGCTCCAAAACAAAAAAAGACTGATGATTTAAATGATTTTCCATTTATTGCTCCCAAAGGTAGTGGTGAGGAAAAAACTGAACCACAAAGACAACAACCTACAAGAAGACCTGTTTCCGCACCTTCATCTAGACCGTCAAGAAGCATAGTCCCTTATCAAGGTGATGATGGAGAATAAAAACTGGTATTTTCTACAAAAATATTAACTGTGTGATGATTGATATAAAATGGAATAGAGTTATTGAGGATGTGTATCAGCACTATATAAATTCACATTCTTAAATTGGATGGATAAATGACTCTATTTGAGATGTTTGGCAAACTAGCTGCATATTTAATATGCGTTGGATTTGCCTTAGAGATTACACACAGGGCATATTGGAATATAAACAAATCACTACAAGCTAAAGAAATGTCCACAATAACTAGAACATTTCTAAGTAGTTTTGTAGCTATAATACCACTTTGTTCAGCACTTGCAATAACTTATGTATTCATTCATCTAATTGATCACAAATCTCTTGAATATCTTGGATTAAAGTATGATATTAATTCTACAACTCTTCTAAGCATAGGGGCTGGAATTGGATTATTCTGCCTAGTTATAATCTATCTAGCAGGTCTATCTCTTGGATATATAAAATCACGTAGATCTATGTTATCAAATGATTGTATTTCCTGTTTCCCTTTATTTCTAGGTGGTATAATTGATTTTTTCACAGCAGCAGTATTTGAAGAAATAATATTTAGGGGATATATATTATCTCTACTTAATGAATATGTTGGTATTGAAATTGGTGTTTTTGGATCATCATTAATATTTGCTATTGCACACAAATTAAGGCAAAAAGACACAAATGGAATATTTATATTTAATGCTTTTGTATTTGGTGTATTACTAGCAATGTGCAGATTACATACAGGATCATTATGGCTTCCAATTGGATTGCATTTTGGCTGGAATGTTGCTTCAGGTCCACTTTTAGGGTTACCTTTTTCAGGAGAATCCTATGACAAAGGAATTGTTGAAAGCGAAGTATCTGGACCAGAATGGCTAACTGGTGGTATGTATTCTTTTGACTCAGGTTATTTTGGTACTGTTGCTCTTGCAATAGCTAGTGCAGCAATATTTTCAACAGTTTCATTTTTATAAATATGAATCAATAAATATCACTCTTTATTTTATTGGTTATCTTTGATAAGGGTTTGCCATCATTTTTTCTAATTTTTCCACTCTTTTAGGAATTGGAGGATGAGTACTAAATAATCTTGATAGTGTTTCAGCAGAGAAAGGATTAACAATAAACATATGTGATGTAGCCGGATTTGCATCCATTGGAAAAGCTAGAGCACCTCTCTCTAGTTTCTTTAATGCATTTGCAAGAGATAAAGGTTTACCACAAATTTGTGCACCAGTTTCATCAGCACCAAACTCTCTTTGTCTTGAGATTGCCATTTGAATCAAAAGTGCAGCAATTGGTCCTAATATCACAACTAATAGTGCCGCTATTGGATGACCATCTCTGTCATTATTTCTTCCGCCACCAAAAAGTAATGCCATTCTACCAAGCATCATTATAGCACCAGCCATTGTTGCAGCAATTGTTCCAATAAGCATGTCTCTATTTTTTACATGTGCAAGCTCATGGGCAATGACACCTTCAAGCTCATCTTCATTTAATATTCTCAATATACCTTCAGTAACTGCAATTGCTGCATTTGAAGGATTTCTTCCAGTTGCAAAAGCATTTGGCTGTGGGTCAGGCATAATATACACTTTAGGCATAGGCAGACCTGCACTATGTGCAAGATTTCTTACCATTGATATAAGTCTTGGATAAGATCTTTCATCAACAGGCTGTGCTCTATACATTGCAAGAACAATCTTATCACTAAACCAATAATTTCCAAAGTTCATAATTAGTGCAATTCCAAATGCAATTATCATACCATCTTGGCCACCAAGATAGTCACCAATCAAAACCACTATTATTGTCAAAAAACCCATAAGGAACATAGTTTTAAGCCAATTCATATTCAATCCTCCATCCAATAATTGCAAGTAATAATACGAATATTGGAATATCTAGGTTCCAATTAATCAAAACCTAATCGTAGTCCATCATAAGCCGGACTTATATGTTGTGGCAACTCTAAATCAAGTTCGCAATGCTCTAGTTTGTGAGAAAGATGAGTAAAATATGCTCTTTTAGGTTTTAGATCTTTTATCACATCAAGAGCTTCCATTACACTAAAGTGTGTTGTATGTTTCTTTCTTCTTACAACTCCAAGAACAATTGTATCTAAATCCTTAAGCAAATCCATTGATTTACCTGGTATGTAGTTGCAATCTGTTACATATGCAAAATCTTTAATTCTATATCCTAAAACATCTACTTTGCCATGCTTTACAGGTATTGGAATTATATTTTCACCACAGCACTCAAAATTTTTGTCAATTACTTTCAAATTAAGCTTAGGTTTTCCACCACCAATTTGAGTTGGCACAAAAACATATTCAAATACTCTCTTCACTGTGTGCAAGGTTTCTTCTGAACCATACACAGTTATGCTTCCATTTTGTATTTCATTAAATCTTCTTACATCATCCAGACCAAAAATATGATCAGCATGTGAATGTGTGAGAAGAATAGCATCTGCCTTGTTTATATTAAATCTAACTGCTTGTATTCTAAATTCTGGAGGTGTGTCAATTATAATATTTTTATAACCATTTTCAATTAACAATGAACACCTATTTCTATTGTTTTTAGGGTTGCTTGATGTGCAAACATTACAGCAACAACCAATCACTGGTATTCCATGTGATGTTCCTGTGCCAAGAAATGTTATATTCATTTATTTTTAATTTAAATCCATTTTATTAATATTAGATTGATTTCCATTATAAATAGATGCCATATCATCATAAGGATTTATCGGTCCAGGTTTATTTTTCTTATCATCTTGTTCTTTGTGATATTCATCAATTTTTTTGGAAAGAGATTGAGCGTGCTTAATAGTGTGAATAAAAAGAATTACAATAAATGCTATAGATAGGAGAAATATAGATATTTGTAAAAAAGAAAACATAGTATTAATACCTCATAACCATGTTATATCCCATTCAATATACATGTCAATCTGGAAATATTATATAATATAATAAATTATTGTAGGGAATTGATAACGCATGTTAGAATTCATAAACTTATAAAGATAATATTCAGTATGGAAATAAAAATGGATAATTTTCATGTTTCAGATTGGATGCAAGCATTCAGATTAATTATTGCATTCATAATAACAACAATACTTGGTGTTCATGCATATTATGCACAGCAGCAATATGATATTAAAGCAGTTGTTCCAAAGAGAATAATATTTTTAATATTCTCTGTAGTGTTTTTTCTAGCAAGTTTATCAACTTTTTCTCAAGCTTGTGTCACCATTGTATTCAGAAATTATCAAACATTAAATGTTAGAATTGGTTATACAACATTAATTTTTATGATAACTTATATTGCTATACTGGCTGGGTTTAGCAAAAATAAATATAAGTAAAAATATTCATTGGAGATTATTAATGAAAGAAATTGTATCAACAAAAAATGCACCTGAAGCAATTGGTCCATACTCACAAGCAATTAAAGCGAATGGGTTTTTGTTTGTGTCTGGTCAGCTTGCAATCACTCCAGAGACTTGTCAAATGGAAGCAACAGATGCTGTAGCTCAAACTCATCAAATAATGAAAAATATAAAAGCAATTTTGGATGAAGAAGGTCTTACATTTGATGATGTGGTTAAAACAACAATATATATGATAGATCTAAAAGAATTCCAAAGAGTAAATATTGCATATGGAAGCTATTTTAGTGAAGGAAACTTTCCTGCAAGATCAACCGTCCAGGTATCTGCTTTGCCAAAAGGTGCTAAAATTGAAATAGAAGCAATTGCTGCACTTAAAAGCTAATCTTTTTCTTTTTATATTTTGATGAATGTCTAAATAATAAAACAAATGAAATTATGGTAAGTAAAAATGGAAATGAGATTAGAAATAAAAAAGTTAAATTTTTAATAGATTTGGCATTTGTAATTAATGATATCAATACAACATAAATTATCTGTGTAAAACCAAATATTGTTCCAGCTGTTCCTATTACTTTATATTTTTCAGATTTTGATATTAATGTTATAACAGAACATATTAAAGCTATACTAAATCCAAATGAAAATATGAAAGATTTCAATAGTTTTGCACTGTAATCAATGAACAATTGAGGATTTAATATAAAAGCAATTCCAATTTTATAAGTAACAATCAAAAATGGAGTAACTACTATAGCACAAGCCATCATTGCAAATATATTGAACCATCTTCTTTGTTTTTCATATTCAATTGGCTTATTATCTCTAAAAATTTCATTTATTAGCATTATCAATTGCCATATCTAGTAGTCTTTTATTTCTAATTCTACTATTAAAAGTATCAATCTCCTTAAATCCAATTTCATAAATTATCTTTGTGGCTTCTAATATTCCTTTTCCAACATCTGTAGGTGAATGCGAATCTGATCCTGTAATAATATTTCTACCACCAATATCATAATATAATTTTATTATATCGTAATCTGGATATGTATTATTTGGTGATTGTCTTAGCCCAGAAGAATTAACTTCCAAAGTCATGTTTTTAGATATTAAATATTTTAATATATCATTAATTTTTTCAGAATATTTATCTGAATCGAAATTACCATAATATAAAACACCATATCTTTTGCATAAATCCAAATGGGCTAGGGTATCAAATAATCCAGAATCTATAACTGAATAAACAACATCAAAATATTTATCATATATTTCTTCTTCTATTTTTTCTGAAAATAATCTTTTGTGATCTTCAATTATAATGCCATCAACATAATGTGCTGATCCTAGAATATAATCAAATTGTTTATCATGCAAATAATCTAAAATTAGATTGTGGTGTCTCTTTTGATAATCAATTTCCACCCCAAATTTTATTGATATCTTATTCTGGAATATATCTTGAGCTTCATCAATTTGTTTTTTTGCTCTAGAATAATCATAGTACTCATAACATAAATCTGAAGGATCAAAATCAAGATGATCAGTGAAACATATTTCTTCTAATCCAAGTTCAATACATTTTTGGCATATTTCTTTTATTGTACCTATGGCATCGGCAGATATTTCAGAGTGCAAATGATAATCTATCAATTCGAATTTTCCCTATATATTACATTAGCAACTACATTACCCACAACAAATAATGAATCTGGAGAGCATTTATCTATAGTATCTTCCAGTGTATGCCAATATGCATAGTCAAAATCAATTATATTTATGCATTTTATACCCTTTTCGATTAGTGGAATATGATCATCCATAATAGAATATTTTGTTTCTGGTATAAATATATTCTCATATCCTAATTCTTTTGCAATATTCCATACTTTTTCTACAATATCAGGGGCTGCCTTTTTTGATTCTATTTCTTGATATATCTTTAAATCTTTATCACCAACCATGTCAAGCAATATACCATACTCTAAATTAATTTTTACATCATTAACTCTTAGGTATTTATCTAAATTGCTTGCAAAATATTTTGAACCCAAAAGCATTCTATCTATTGTTGGTCCATAATCTTCTCCATCAAAAAGTATCATAAAAACACCTATTTCTGGAGGTTGTTCCTTGAACATTCTTGCAAGCTCAAGCAAAACAGCAACACCACTTGCACCATCATTAGCACCAAGTATAGGTTGTTTTTGTTTTTCTGGTTTTATTTCCATTTCTGCTATAGGCCTTGTATCCCAATGTGCAGCAAGCAAGACCCATTTTTTTGCATCTTTGTTAAATATAGCAACTACATTTGCCATATCCAATTTTATATCACCCAAATCTTTTGAAAATCTATGAATTTTAACTTCATCTGAATATGGTTTTAGGTTTTCAACCATAAATTGTATCATAGGTTCTTGTCCTGCAGAACCTGGATATCTAGGACCTATTTCCACTTGTTGTTCTAATAATTTGAAGGCTCTTTCTTTATCAAAAGTAGGAACAGATATCTTATTTTTTGCTTTAGATGAAATATCGTTATCAGAACATCCA
>JBDNDK010000070.1:0-11140 GCA_046719185.1 Armatimonadota bacterium | reverse complement strand
GAAATGACATTCTCTGCTGCAAGTCTAATAAAAATTCCAATTTTGGTGCATGCAATAAAGCTTGCATCACAAGATGCTTTTCCACTAGATAGAGAAGTTATCGTTAGAAATATTACATCAGTAAAGGGTGCTGGTGTATTAAGACATCTTCATGATGGTCTTGTTCTGACAATGAAAGATCTTCTGACATTAATGATTATTGTAAGTGACAATACTGCCACAAATATGGTGATTGATCTTTTGGGCATGGACGGTGTAAATGAAACCTCAAAAGAACTTGGAATTAAAAATTCTTTTTTGAGAAGAAGAATGATGGATAGAACTGCCATTGAGCAAGGAATAGATAATACTTGCACAGCTAGTGATATGACAAATCTTCTTCTAAAAATAGCACATAGAGAAGCTGTTGGTGAGCACTGGGATGATATAATGCTCCAGATACTTAGAGCCCAGCAGTTCGGAGACAGACTAGATTTGATTCTTCCATCAGATGTTATGATTGCAAATAAAACTGGTGCTAGAACAGGAATTGTGCATGATTGTGGTATCATCACAACAAGCAAGTTTAGTTATTCAATTTGTGTACTCACATCTGATCTTAAATCTAATGGTCACGGAGTGATGGCAGTAGCTGAAATTTCTAGGCATATATATAATTATGTCAGTTGTAATGTTGATGATACATGCAGACCTATAAGCTCACTTTTATATGAAGAAAATGAGGAAAATATTTCCTAGCCGGGAGGCCAAGACATTTTTCTGCCACCTAAGAGGTGAAAATGTACATGCCATACAGACTGTCCAGCATCTTCATTGCAATTTGCAACTAACCTATAACCATCATCTTTAATTCCTCTATCTTCGGCTATTTTATTTGCCGCAACAATAATTTTGCCTGCTAATTCTGCATCTTCATTTGAGTTTAGATCACTTATTCTTTCTATATGTTTTTTTGGTATCACAACTACATGCACAGGTGCTTTAGGATCTATATCATCAAAAGCACATACTAAATCATCTTCATAAATAAGACTTCCCATTTCTTTATTTGCAATTTTGCAGAAAATACAATTAGCATCATAATCAGCCATTTTATTCTACCTCCATAATCACTGAACCATCATCATTTACAGATATAATATTACCTTCTACAATACTTCCACTTGGAATGTATTTATCTTTTATAAATGCAGTTATGTAATTATCTGTAAACCCAGTATGCATATTGAGTTCTTTATGTTTTCTCTCAACTAATACTTTAAGTTTTTTACCCATAAACTGTTCAGCAAATTCTTTTCTAAGATGAATATCAATATCTGATAATATTTTTGCTCTATGCTGTTTTTCTTGAATAGAAACATCATCAATCATTTTTTCAGCTTTTGTTCTTGGTCTTTTTGAATACCTAAACACATGAAGCCTAGAGAATTTTGCAGATTTAATTATGTCTATAGTATTTTGAAATGCATGCTGTGTTTCTGTTGGAAATCCTACAATAACATCAGTTGTAATGGCAATTTCTGCTACTTTTTTTCTGATAGATTTTATAATCTCTAAATATTCTTGAGAAGTATATTTTCTATTCATTAACAGAAGAATATTATCATCACCACTTTGCAAAGGTATATGAAGGTGTCTGCAAACTTTTTCACTTTCAAAAATACTTAATAATTCATCATTAATTTCCCATGGTTCTATAGAGCTTAGTCTAATTCTCTCAATGCCATCTATAATAGTACATTTATTTACAAGCTCAGTTAAAGTGCTATTATTATCAGAAAATTTTCCTAATCTAATCCCAGTAAGCACTATTTCTTTGTAGCCAAAATCTGCAAGCATTTTTACTTCATCTAAAACTGAGTTAATATCTCTTTTTGTCATAGTGTTTCTTGCATAGGGAATTATGCAGTATGAGCAGAAATTATCACATCCATCCTGCACTTTCACCACAGCTCTTGTTCTAGTTCTTGGTTTTGTTTTTATGTTACTTGACATTTTTGTTGTGGTGAATTTTAAAGACAACCTATGAGGAATAGTATCTTTTTCATCATTGGAAACTATTAAATCAACACCATCAATATTAGAAAAAACAAATGGAGATATTTCTGAATAGCATCCTGTAACTACAATATATGCTGATTTATTTTGTTTTATTGCTTTTCTCACAGCTGCTCTGGATTTGCTGTCTGCGGTTTCAGTTACAGAACAGGTGTTTATAATATAAACATCAGCTTTTTGAGAAAAGGGCACAGAATTAAATCCAAAAGACTCAATTTGTTCTCTTAATTTTTCTGTTTCATATTGGTTGACCTTACAACCAAGGGTATAATAAGCAACACTAGGCATATTTATATTATATACTCAAAAATAAATATATCAAAAAATATTTTGTTTAATAATGAAATGTGTTATTAAAATTTAATAGAAAAACCGGTTTGTATTGAGTTCAAATTGATTTATAAACTTGACTCTAAGCTCAACCGGTTTTATACTGAGAGATATGACAGCACCTCTAGATTATATCCGGTTTAATACTTTTACAGAATTTTTAGTATTAAAATTTCTTTGCCGGTTCGAAAAATAAGGGAGGGTTAGCCCATGCCAATAAGAATTGGGTTAGATATTGGTTCAGACACTATAAAAACCATAATCTATGAAAATAATAATATTGCTGAAACTTTAGATATCCTAAAAGTTGAAGGTAAACCTGTAAGAAAAGTAAAAACAGCATTAGAAAAAGTGCTGGAATATATAAATAACAATGAAGATGTATATTGCGGAATAACAGGTTCTGGTGCATCATCTATTGCAAAACTTATTGATGCAGATGCTATTCATGAACCGAATGCAATAGCCAGTGCTATAGACCATTTCTATCCTGAGGTGCGGACTGTAATAGAAATGGGAAGAGAAACCCAAAAGTATCTTCTTTTTGAAAGAGATCCTGTTAGTGGTAGATTGCTTGTAGAAGATTCCAGTCTTGGTAATAAATGTGCATCTGGAAGCGGTTCTTTCCTAGATCATATGGCAAAAAGATTAAATTATGATTCTATTGAAGAGTTTGCAAAGATTGCAGCTAAAACAAAAAGCCCAGCAAGCTTATCAGGAAGATGTGCGGTATTCACTGAGTCTGACATAGTTCATTTGTATCAAAAAGGCACACCCAAAGAGAGAATAGCAGCCGGTATTCATCAAGCAATAAGCAGAAACTATAGGTCAGCCATATCCAGAGGAAAAGAGTTTAGAGATAAGATTGCATTTATTGGTGGAGTTTCAGAGAATCCAGCTGTAATTAGATTTTTATCTGAAGAGCTTGAACTAGGCAATAGGCTCTTTGTTCCTGAACATAATAGAACAATAGGTGCTATTGGTGCAGCTATTAGAGCAGAAAAGAAGATTTTTATTAAAGAAGCTCTTGCAAAAATTGATGATTATTTAAGAAAACCGCTAGAATATCCGGGTTGTGAACCTATAAAAATGGAGATTTCTGAAATAATGCCTCCATTGAAAGTTGAAGAAGTGCCTTCTTACATTGAAAGAGCTGCACTTGGTGTGGATATTGGTTCTGTTAGCACAAAAGCAGCTTTAGTTACAGAAATTGACGGCAAAATCAAAGTCATTGCAAGTTATTATAGAAGAACAAATGGAAACCCTCTTGAAGCTGTAAAAGATACTCTCTCTGTGATTAAAAAACAGATTGATGATATGGGAGTGAAAATTAAAACCATATCTGCAGCTACCACAGGCAGCGGAAGATATTTGACAGCTGATTATATTGGTGCTGATATTATACGAAATGAAATCACAGCTCAGGCATCAGGTGCATTATCTTATGCTGATGATATTGATACTATTTTTGAGATTGGTGGGCAGGATAGTAAATATATAAGACTTGATGGAGACATCATAATAGATTTTGAAATGAACAAGGCTTGTGCTGCTGGAACAGGTGCATTTCTTGAAAAACAGGCAATGAGGCTTGATATTCCTCTTGAGGAATTCGGAGATACAGCACTTAAAAACACTAGACCACCAGATTTAGACTGGACATGCACAGTATTTTCTGAATCTGCAATGGTATATTATCAGCAGAATAATGTGCCGGTAGAAGATTTGGCTGCAGGTATTTGCCTAGCAAGTGTGAAAAATTATCTCAACAAAAATGTCGGATCAAGAGCCATCGGGAATAAAATAGCATTTCAGGGAGCTGTAGCATTCAATAAAGGAATGATAGCAGCCTATGAAACAGTGTTAGGTAGAAAAATTATTGTTCCTCCATATCCTCACATCACTGGTGCTGTTGGTGTTGCAAGACTAGCATACTATGAAGCACCAGAAGCAAGCCATTTCAGAGGATTTGATACGGTGTTAGATTCTGAATATGAGATATCATCATTTGAATGCAAGAGCTGTGCAAATAGGTGTGATGTAAACACATTCCAAATGAAAGGTGGAAAGAAATATTTTTATAATGACAGATGTGAAAAATTCTCTGGTGACCAAAAAGAAAACTTAGGTGAGCATCTTCCCGATCTCTTTGCAGAAAGAGAAGAACTGCTGATGAATTCATACACCAAGCCTCATATTGAAGGTGCAAAGAGTGTGGGTATTCCAAGGGGTTTAATGTTTTCAGAATATTACCCTCTTTATGCTGCATTCTTTGGTGAATTAGGTTTTAATGTTGTTCCAAGTGATCCAACAAATAAAAGAATTATAGAGATGGGACTTGATTTAGCAATTGGTGAGCCTTGCTTCCCATTCAAAGTTGCACATGGTCATTTTATGGATTTAGTAGAAAAAAAAGTGGATATAATATTTGCTCCTGCAGTTTTAAATACAGAGCAAAGAAATCCTAATTTTAGGCAATCACAAACATGTCCATATTTGCAAGCAGCTCCTGATGTTATATCCTCTGCAGTTGGAATAAAAGAAAGAGGAATTCAACTTTTAGCTCCTAGACTTCATTTTAAAAGAGGAAGAAGACATATTGAAAACCAGTTTATAGAAAGTGCAAAAAAGCTGGGAATATCACCATCTAATGCAAGAAAAGCCTTTGATACTGCATTAAATGTTCTTAATGACTTCAGAAAGAAGATTGATTTAAGGGGAGCTGAAATATTAAAGAGTCTAGGAAAAGACGATATGGCTTTCATTGTAGTGGGAAGACCATACTCACTATATGATCAAGCAGTTAATATGGACATAGGAAAGAAAATACAAGATTTAGGTATATTAGCAATTCCTCAGGATTTCTTACCTCTTGAAGCGGCTGATATTACTGATGTTTGGTCTGGCATATATTCTAGGCAGATTCAAAAGAAAATTATGGCAGCAAGAATAATTAGACAAGATAAAAGGCTGAGAGCCGTTGTGTTGACATATTTTGCTTGCGGTCCTGATTCATTTGGAAATCCATTTTTCAAAGAAGAAATTGGTGAGCCATGTTATATGATGCAGATTGATGAACACACAGCAGATGCTGGTGTGATTACAAGAATAGAAGCATTTTCAGATACTGTGCATAAAGACAGCATTCATGAGTATAAACAAGTCAGAACTGGCGATAGTCCCATTACACAGATGGAAAACAGAAGAGTTTGGATACCGTTTGTGAATGGTGGTGCAAAAGTGTTGGCTGCTGCAATGAGAGCTTATGGAATAGATGCAGAAGCATTGCCTAGATCTCCAGATGAAGGCTTAAATCTTGCAAGAGCTGCTATTAGTGAAGATGTATGTTTACCTGCTCTTATGACAACTGAAGATATGCTTTATAGAATCAAACAACCAGATTTTGATCCTAAAAAAGAGGCGTTTTTCCAAGGCAACTCAGAAGGTCCATGCAGATTCGGGATGTATAGCATGCTCCAGAGAATTATATTAGATAAACTTGGATATGATGATGTAGAAATTGTGACTCTAGGAAGTAAGAGCGAGCATGGCGGACTTGGAACAATGTTTGCACTTCTTACTTGGGATGGAATTATCTGCCATGATTTATTATTCAAGATGATGCTCAAATCTAGACCTTATGAAATAAACTCTGGTGAAAGTGAAGCTTTGTATGAAGATTATCTTAATCAATTGATTACGATGATACCTGAACATAAAAAAAGGCTTGAATTTAGAAAAATTTCAGCTCTATTAAATACAAAACATCTTGATCAGTTCCAAGAACTATTGAGAAGAGCTCAAGAAGACTTCTTAAAAATTCCAAAGAGAAATGAAAAGAGACCGTTAGTTGGAGTGGTTGGAGAATTTTATGTAAGACTCCATAACCAAGCTAATCAAGATATACTCAAAAAACTTGAAGCAGAGGGAGCAGAAACTTGGCTTGCACCGATGAGTGAATTTTTCAGCTATGCAAACTTTATTGCAAAAGTATTATCTGGTGATAAACTTAAAGAAACATTTAATATGGATGAACTGAAAGAATTCACATCAAGATGGGTGAACAATAGACTAGCAATTAAAGATGAGCATGCATTATTTGAAGCAACTTTGCCATATCTTAAGGGTTATGATGATATATGTTCTGATGAAATAATAGAAAAAGGCTCAAAATATGTTCACTACACATTTGGTGGTGAAACTATTTGCAGTATGGGCAAAGGTGAAGACTTTGCTGTTAGAGGCTTATCTGGAATTGTAAGTGTGATTCCATTCAACTGTATGCCCGGAAATGTCGTTACATCTTTGAGTCAAGCTCTGAGAAGAAGACATAATAATATTCCATTCCTCAATCTTGATTATGATGGATTTATAGATGCTGGCAGAGATGCAAAGATAGTAAACTTTATGTGGCAAGTGAAGGAAAGATTTGAAGGAGTTAAGGACACAGATGAATCAATTTTTCTCCAAGACACATCTGGAGTGAGGTAGGATTTGTAAATCATAGTTCCCTCCTTTAGAAAACACCTAAGGGAGGGAACTATTTAAGAATATTTATTTTTACAAGAGACATCTTTCAAACTTTTGTTATAAAAAACTCTTGCAACTGCAATGCTGGCTTCGTCAAGAATATGCTTCAGCATACACTCACAATTTTGTGTTGTACCAGAACAATTTGGAATAGATGCACAATTTGCTAGATCTATTTTTCCATCCAAAAGTTCTATAATCTCACCTATAAATATATCTTCCGGTGGTTTAGTAAGTTCATAGCCACCTTTAGCACCTCTTGAAGATTTTACAATTCCTCCCCTTCTTAAATGCATTAGCAATTGCTCTAGATAACTTTCTGGCAATTTTTCTGCTTCTGCAATTTTTTGTAGCATTATAGGTCCTGATCCAAATTCACTTGCCAACATTGCCAATGCTCTGACAGCATATCTTGACCTTGTTGAAAGTTTCATGTCCGCCCTCCTAAGAAAATATAGCTGGAAAGCAAGTTTCTATATGTTTTAACAGCTGCAAACATCATGATGCTCTTCATCAAGATCAGCCAGCTCTAATCCTTTTCCAGTAGTTTTTTCAAGATAATCACTAATTGCACTTCTCACAGCTTGCTCTGCAAGAACCGAGCAATGCCTCTTAATTTTTGGTAGTCCGCCTAGTGCTTCTGTAACAGCACTATTTGTAAGTTCTAATGCCTCTGAAACGGATTTTCCTTTTATCATTTCAGTAGCCATACTGCTTGTTGCTATAGCAGCACCACATCCAAAAGTTTTGAACTTTACATCTGTGATAATATCATTTTCAATTTTCAGATACATATTCATTATATCACCGCAAGCTGCATTGCCCACTTTTCCGATGCCGCTAGCATCTGGTATTTCACCCACATTTCTTGGATTCATAAAGTGCTCTAAAACTTTTTCACTGTATTGTGTGTTGTCCATTTTCTTAGTCTCCCATATAAATTATTATGCTTCAGTATATACTGGTGACATTTCTCTAAGTCTATTTATTATTCCCGGTAATACTGATAATACTTTTTCAATATGATCTTCTGTATTATCTTTTCCAAGAGTCATTCTAAGTGAGCCTTGTGCTTCTTCATGAGAAAGTCCAAGAGCCCTTAAAACATGAGATGGGTCAAGAGATCCAGATGTGCAAGCAGAACCCGATGATGTGCATATTCCATTCACATCCAACAACAAAGTAATAGATTCTCCTTCTGCCCCAAAGAATGAAAAATTAACATTGTTTGGTAGTCTTTTCACTCTATCACCATTCAGTTTTGCTCTTTTGATACTTTTTTCTACACCTTCAATCAGTTTGTCTCTTAAAATAATAGTCTTTTCAGCTTCTTCTTTCATTCTCTCTTTTGCAAGCTCTGCAGCTTTCCCAAAACCAACTATTCCAGCTACGTTATGTGTGCCAGCTCTTTGATGATTTTCTTGACCGCCACCTCTCATAAATCTATCAACTTTTGAGCCTTTTTTTATGTAAATTGCACCAACACCTTTTGGTCCATAAAGCTTATGAGCAGATATCGCAAGAGAATCAATATTCATAGCTTCCACATCCACATCAATGTGTCCAACAGTCTGCACTGTATCTGTATGAAAGTGTATGCCCTTTTCTCTTGTAATTTTTCCTATTTTCTCTATTGGTTCAATAGTACCTATCTCATTATTTGCATGCATAATGCTTACAAGAATAGTATCTTTTCTAATATGATCCTGCAGATCATCTAAACTTATAAAGCCATTTTCATCAACATCAAGATAATCAACATCATAGTTTTTTTGTTTCAAATCATTACAAGGCATCAAAACAGCATGATGCTCAATTTTGCTTGTAATTATATGTCCAGATCCTTTACCTTTAGCTGATGCTACACCATATATTGCCCAGTTATCAGCTTCTGTTCCACCACTGGTGAAGTAAATTTCATTTGGTTTTGCATTTATTAATCTTGCAACATGAATTCTAGCTTCTTCAACAGCATCTTTTGCTTTTCTACCTATGGAGTATAGAGTGGAAGCACTTCCAAATTCATCTTTTAAGAATGGAAGCATAGCTTCAAACACTTCATCATCCAAAGGAGTTGTAGCTGCATGGTCAAGATATATAAAATCACTCATTTTAAGAACTCCATTTCATATATTATCCGACTCTATTAGTCGGGAATGTGATATTATTTTACCACTCTTTGTATTTTTATAAACAGTGTTGTTTCCAAAATTTTGAACATATAAACATCAAGATTTAATAAGTTTATAAAAATGATATCAATCAGGTGCTTTTTAGAATTCTAGTATTATCGTCTTGCCAGTTATGATGTTAGCGTGGTATAAATATAATGAATTATTATAAGGTTTGGTTACTGTATGCTTGGGCTGATATTAGTTCGAGCAATTTTTTTATTGAAATATAACAAGAGGTAGTATATGGCAGTTTCTATAATGAACAAGAAAGTTCTCAGTGGCAATGAAGCTATTGCACATGGTGCTTATGCAGGTGGAGTTGAAGTAGCATCTGCATACCCCGGAACCCCAAGCACAGAAATACTTGCAAATATTGCTCATTTCCCGGAGATTTATGCAGAATGGGCGGTAAATGAAAAAGTTGGAATGGAAGTTGTGATTGGAGCTTCATTTGCTGGTGCAAGAAGTCTTACTGCAATGAAACATGTTGGCTTAAATGTGGCAATGGATCCATTGATGACTTTTGCATATCTTGGTGCAAATGGTGGAATGGTGATAGTATCTGCAGATGATCCCGGTATGCATAGTTCACAAAATGAGCAAGATAATAGAATACTTGCCAGATTTGCTAAAGTTCCTATGCTTGAACCCACTGACAGCCAAGAATGCTATGATTATGTATTGCTTGCCTTAGATATTAGTGAGGAATTTAATACTCCTGTTATACTAAGAACTACCACAAGGATATCTCACTCATCTGGTATTGTTGATCTTGGTGAGTTTAAAAGAAGAGCACCATCAGGAAGAAAGTATGAGAAAGATATTGAAAAAACAGTTCCAGTGCCTGTGTTTGCAAGAAAGATGAGACTTACCCTTGAAGAAAAACTTCAAAGACTAACAGATTATTCAAACAAAACACCCATAAACAAAGTTGAAAAAGGTTCAGATGAAATAGGAATTATCACATCAGGAATCAGCTATCAATATGTAAAAGAAATATTCCCAGATGCATCTGTTTTAAGGCTTGGAATGACAAATCCTATTCCAAAAGAAATTATAAAATCTTTTGCTGACTCAGTGAAAAAGCTTTATATTGTTGAAGAAGGTGAGCCATATCTTGAAGAGCAAATTCTTGCAATGGGAATTAAGATAGAAAAAACTGAAGTAAGCTTGAGAATTGGTGAACTTGATCCAGACAGGCTTCAGAGCCTTGCTTATGAAGTATCTTGCAAAGCTGGTGCAAAATGTGCACAGCCTATTGAGGGTCTTCCAGCAAGACCTCCTGTTTTATGTCCCGGTTGTTCACATAGAGGTGTATTTTATGCATTAAACAAGCTCAAAGCAATTGTAACAGGTGATATTGGCTGCTACAGTCTTGGAGCTTTTGCTCCATTATCTGCAATGGATACTATTGTATGTATGGGTGCAGCTATTGGCAATGCACATGGTATGGAAAAAGCTGGTCAGGAGGGAAGAGTGGCTGGTGTACTTGGAGATAGCACATTTTTCCATTCTGGAATAACAGGACTTCTTAATGTAGTTTACAACAAAGGTGCAAGCACAACTATAGTTTTAGACAACAGAACAACTGCAATGACTGGTCATCAGGATCACCCCGGCACTGGAAAAACTTTAATGGGAGAAGAAACAATCGAAACCAAAGTGGAGGATGTTGCCAGAGGTTTAGGTGTGAAAAGAGTAAAAGTTATTGATCCATACAACCTAGAAGAAACATTTAATGACCTAAAAGAAGAACTGGATTCAAAAGAGACTAGTGTGGTAGTTAGTAAAAAAGAATGTGTGCTTGGAGCAAAAATTAAAGTTGAAAGACAATTTGAAGTAAATCTTGAGGCTTGCAAGAGCTGTGGTGTATGCTTAGGTCTTGGATGTCCTGCAATTGAATTGATAGAAGTAGATAAAGATAATCCAAAGAGAAAGAAAGTAAGAATTAATCAGGTTCTTTGTGTTGGATGTGGATTGTGTGAACAAGTTTGCAAGTTTTCTGCAATTGAATCGAGGAATGTAGAATGAAAGAAATTTTAAACATA
>JBDNDK010000007.1:0-29589 GCA_046719185.1 Armatimonadota bacterium | reverse complement strand
AATGTAGCAATGATATTGGGACATTTGTCCCCAGAGTATGCTGCAAAACTTTTGTCATTCTATGATGAAGAAAAAAGAAATGATATAGCTTTCAGACTTGCCAAGCTTCAGGATGTTGATCCAAAGCTTATGGAGGCAGTTAGTATGGCTTTAAGAAAAAGATTAGAAGTCCACAAGGTGGTAAAAGGTTCCTCAAAATCAATAATTGCTAATACAAGTATGAATCAGATTATTGAAGATGCAAAATCTAATCTTGCAGACTCTATTGATGGCAGTTATACCAAAAATGAATTGAATATTGAAGTGGGTAATAAACCTGAGATTGAGCTTAAACAGTCATTTGATTTAGGTGAGTTTGTACAAGAAGACAGTATAGAATCCATTGCAACCTTCAATCCTATGGAAATGACTACTCTTATAAACAATGTTGAAATGTCTGATATTTGTCTTGTATTAAGACTTGCTAGTGATAGAGTAAAAAATGCATTTTTGGATAATGTTCCACAGGAATCAAAGTTTTTAATACTATCAGAAATTGAATCTCCATCTCATGCAACAATTTCAGATATTGAAGATGCACAATGTAGAGTAATGGAAGTTGTAAAAGAAATATTGGAAGAAAGAAGCAGTATGAATGCCGCTTAATCATATTTAATCATATTTCAAAAACTGGAGTTTGTTTTGAATAAAGTAATTAAATCTTCAGGACTTGATGGGGTTAGTGTTTCTATACACAATGCTGTTGAGCTGGAAAGAAATGATATTAGCAAGAATAATAATTCTCAGACTGATATAAATATTATTTCAGAAGCCGACAGAATGTTGGAAGTTGCTAAACAAGTATTGGAAAATGCAAATCTTGAAGCAGAGAAGCATATTCAAACAGCAAAAAAAGAAGCTGATGCAATAAGAGAATCTGCAAGATCTCAGGGTTATAATGAGGGCTATAAACAAGGAATTTCTGAAGGCTCAGATAAGATTGTTGATTTGTATAGGACTCTTGAAGGCAATCTAAATGCTTTCAATGAAGACAGGGCAGTGTATTTTGAGAAGCTGGAGCCTGAGGTGTTAAAACTTACAATAGAAATTGTAGAAAAAATTATAAGACATGAAATCAAAACTAATCAGGAAATTGTTATAAGACTAATCAAATCTTGCCTTAGAAGACTCAAAGACAAACAGGATATCTTTGTGAGAGTTAGTCCTAAGGAAGTTGATGAAGTTAGATTGCGAATTGAAGAATTGCTGAGTGTTACTGCAGGTGCTAAGGAAATCAGCATTTTAGATGATAGAAGAGTTAATCCCGGTGGATGCATTATAGAATCTCCGAGTGGAGAGCTTGATGCAAGAATAGAGACACAAATTAGCAGAGTTGAAGATGCCATAATGGAGACACATGAACATGACCGTAGAGACGCCAATTGTAAACTTGGAGAAGTATCTGAAAGCAGTAAGGAAACTGGACACAATCCGGAATAATGGAAGAGTTGCTCAGGTAATTGGTGTTTTGGTTGAATCTTGTGGACCATCTTGTGGTGTTGGTGAAATATGTGAAATTCAATATGACCGTACAAAACCACCTATGCTTGCTGAAGTTGTAGGCTTTAAAGATAAAAGAGCATTATTGATGCCGTTTGGGCAGGTAAGTGATATTAAGCCTGATAGCAGAGTGGTGCCAATTGGTTCTTCTTTGAAAGTAAAAGTTGGTGAAGGGCTGCTTGGAAGAGTATTGGATGGCTTGGGAAAACCTCTTGATGATTTAGGCAGAATAAAATGGAGTGATCAAATCACTGCTGCTGCTGAACCTCCACATCCTATGCAGAGAGTGAGAATTCATGATGCACTATCGCTTGGTGTGAGAGCTGTTGATGGCCTTCTTACTGTAGGCAAAGGTCAGAGAATTGGTATTTTTGCAGGCAGTGGTGTAGGAAAAAGCACACTTCTTGGTATGATTGCAAGAAATACTTCTGCTGATGTAAATGTTATTGCACTTATTGGTGAAAGAGGCAGAGAGGTTAAAGACTTCATTGAAAAAGACCTTGGTGAAGAAGGATTAAAAAGATCTATTGTAGTTGTTGCAACATCAGATCAGGTTCCTGTTGTCAGATTAAGAGGAGCACAAGTTGCAACTGCCATTGCTGAATATTTTAGAGATATGGGTAAAGATGTTCTGCTTATGATGGATTCTGTGACAAGGGTTGCTTGGGCTCAAAGAGAAATTGGTCTTGCATCTGGAGAGCCTCCAACAACAAGAGGATATACACCATCAGTTTTTGCTATTCTTCCTCAACTACTAGAAAGATCAGGAACTTCTCATTGTGGATCTATTACTGGTCTATATACAGTTTTGGTTGAAGGTGATGATATGAATGAGCCTGTGGCTGATACTGTCAGAGGTATTTTGGATGGTCATATTGTTTTGAGTAGGAATTTAGCATCGAGAAATCATTATCCTGCAATAGATATTTTGAGCAGTGTTAGCAGACTTATGCCGGATATCACCGATAATGAGCATAGAAAAAAAGCTGGTATGATAAGAGATATTCTTGCCACATATAAATCCAATGAAGATCTTATAAATATTGGAGCCTATGTGCATGGTACTAATCCAAAGGTTGACTATGCAATAAAAAATTATGATGCTGTTGAGTCATTCCTAAAACAGGGTGTTGATGAGGTGTCAAACCTTGATCTGGCAAGACAGCAATTGATGGAGTTGATTAAAGATGAAGAAGTTCAAATTCAGACTTCAAACTTTGCTTGATCAAAGAAAAGCAAAGGAAGAACAAATTCAAATTGAATTTGGAGAACTCAAAAAAAAGGAAGCATTAGAAAAGGAAAAACTAGAGAAGCTAATGCTTAGACTTGAAGAGACATTATTGATTATTGAAAAAGCATTAAATGATGGAGAAGATACCGCAGAAATTCAGAGAATGTTTGAATTTGCAAATGCAACAAGAGAAGACATAAGAATTCAAGATTTAATATTAGAAAGAATAAAAATAGATGTTGCTAAAAAAAGAGAAGAGCTTGTTGAAGCTATGAAAGATAGAAAAGTTCTTGATACTTTGAAAGAAAAGCAAGAAGAAGAATATCTAAAAGAATGTATGAGATTAGAACAGAATGAACTTGATGAAGTTGCATCTGTAAGATATGCAAGAGGTGGATGATTATGCTTGAGAATTTAATGACTACACTATCAAGAATAGAAGAGATTAAAAGCAGATTTGAGGATTCAAGACCAAAAGGTGTTGTTTCAATTGCACCTCATTATGCACCTGATGCAGATCAAACTACTACAGATAGGGTTAGAGCTGCAATTAATTCACAACCTAGTAATACATCAGGTTCTGATGAAATTAAACCATATTTTCCAGAGACTCTAAAAGGTGTTGTAAAGGCAAAGGCATCATCATTATTGGCTGAATCTGGTCAAAGACAAGCAGCATTTAATAACATAATTGAATATGCTGCTGATAAATATGGTGTTGAACCATCATTAGTTAAGGCTGTTATAAAAGCTGAAAGTGGATTTAATCCAAATGCTAGATCGGCTGCGGGTGCACAGGGACTAATGCAGCTGATGCCTGCTACCGCTAGAAGCCTTGGAGTTACAGATTCTTTTGATCCCATTCAAAATATAGAAGGTGGAGTGAAATATCTCAAAAAGCAGTTAGATACTTTTGGAGATGTTAGATTAGCTCTTGCTGCTTATAATGCAGGTCCAAATGCTGTTGTAAGGCATGGTGGAATACCTCCATACAGAGAGACACAAAATTATGTGCAAAAAGTTCTTTCATATATGAACGATTTTGAATAAATATTTTTTGTATTTGTGTCGATAGATATATGTAAAACTAAAGAAAGGAGGTGAAAACCATTAGTACTCTTAGTAATATTACAGTCAATTCGACACAAAATACAGGATTGCCCAATGCAGATGCATTGAGATTATCAAATGTTAAGCAGTCAGGGGAAGGCTTTCTTGATCTTCTTGTTTCTGCATCATTAGGATTGCAGTCTGAATTATTAGCAAAGTCTATTTCACAGGAAACGGCAGTTAATCAGCAAATGCCTGTGGTTCAAATTGATGAAAATGCTGATGGACAAGTTAGTAATAGTCAACAGCAATCTGTAGATGCTATATTACAAAATCTTGTTGCATCTGTTGCATCTACTCAATCAAAGACAATAGCTTCAGTTGAAAATGCTGTTCAAACTCCAATTACAGATACTGTCATAAATGCAATATCTGGGAATTCATCACATGCTGAAAATATAAAGAATGTAATTTCTGATGTTAAATCTCAGCAAGTGCAGGCAGATCAAGCTGTGAATTCTGAAGATAGTATCATTACTCAATCACAGACAGTTCAAACAAACAATCCAGCACCTAAAAATGAAGCTGTAATATCTGATGGAGAAGATGTTCAGATTGCAAAAGAAAATCCTAGTGTAACAAAAAATATTCAGCATAATAGACCAGATGCTGTTCAGACACAGAACCCATCAGTTATTCCCTTAGATAGTGAAATCAAGGAAGAAGTATCTAATGTTTCTGAGAATGTTCAGTCAAAATCAATTCATAGTTCTAAGAATGTTGATTCTTCACAAAGACCTGTGATAACTGATGATTTCTTCAATCAATTAAAAGAGAGCAGAAAATCAGACAACAATCCTTTAGGATGGCTATTGAAGAGTGCAGGAAACAATGTTTCTGTAATTCAGCAGACTCATTCAATAGGTTCTGAATTTTCAATGTCTGCTAGACAAGAATCTAGCCAAGCTATGATAAATCAGCAAAACATAATTGCTGGCATGCAAGATATTGATACAGAAAAGAAATCAGAAAGCAGTTTCTCTAAAATGATGGAAACAACAAATGGAACAGAGGCAATGATGGGCAAAAACACCCAACAGGTGCAAAGAGAAACAGTTGTAAAAGTAGCTGAGACAACATCAACACAAAATCCTCAAAGACCTGAAATGGAAAAGATGGTGCTTGATCAGGTTATAAGGGAGATAAGACTCAAAAAATCAAATGGTCAAAATGATATATATCTTCACTTAAATCCACCAGAATTGGGTTCATTGAGAGTGAGGATAGTGCAAAGCCCAGAGGGAATTGTATCACAAATCCAAGCAAGCACAGAGCATGTGAGAAATCTTTTACAGAGCAATCTACCTGTGCTGATGGATGGTCTAAAACAGGCTGGAGTAAATATGGATAATGTTTCAATTACTTCAGGATTTGACCTTGGTACAAATACAAAAGATGGCTCATTTACAGCATCACAAAATCAGAATCAAGAAAGCCAACAGCAGAGAAACAATTCTGGATACTATAGTGTGATGTCTGCTATTGAGGTTGGTGCTGCATCAGCAGACCAATACAACCATTCATCTGGTTTTAATTGGTTTGCTTAATAGATTTTAGATTGTCAAAGATAGGAGGTGAATGCATTGAATGTAGGAAGCGTTACAAATGTAAATGCTGCTAATACTGGTTCTGATGCTTTTACAAGAAGTGTTAATGATCTTGGAAAGGATTCATTTCTCAAACTCTTGATTGCTCAGATGCAGAATCAGGATCCAATGAATCCTATTCAGGATAAAGACTTTATTGCTCAGTTGGCTCAATTTTCAAGTCTTGAGCAGATGCAAAACTTAAATAGCACATTTGGTAAGTTTACAAATGAGATTTATGCAGCTTTAGATAATCAGATGAAGTTGACCAATATATCTCAGGCTATGACTTTGATAGGCAAAAAGGTTGAATATCTTGAAGCGTCAGCTAATGGCAGTGAGATAAAAAGTGGGATTGTTAACAGTGTTATATTAAAAAGTACTGGTCCGGTTCTGCAAGTTGGAAACAACAATGTATATCCGGCTGATGTGATTAGTATATCAACTGCGAATTAATATGAGATGAGGAAAAACTTCCCATCAAAATTATGAATTGAAATGCATATTAGCTTGCTATTTATTCTTTTATCAAAATAAAAAAGCAGGTACGAAAATTGCTAATATGCTCAGAGTGCTGCAAGATGCGGTGAAAAAATGAAAGGAGTAAACGGAATTGACTCCTGTCCGGTTAGAAAAAAATACTGTTGCTATTGGTAGTCAGAGCTATCAAAAAGACAATATCAATAAGCAAACAGAGAAAAATTCTTTTAGCACAACTCTAAAAAATGAGTTGGTAAAGCAGAATGATGTCAAGATTTCTGCTCATGCTCAAAAGAGATTAGCAGATAGAAGTGTGGAGCTCAATCAGCAACATCGCGCACGGCTGAATGATGCTTGCAGCCGGATCACAAATAAAGGTGCAGATAAAGCTTTAGTGATGATGGATGATTTGGCATTAGTTGTTAGTGCTAGAAATAGAGTTGTTATCACAGCTTTAGATGCAAATAGTGCCCGTGATGGTGTCTTCACCAACATAGAGGGGGCGGTGATAGCTTAGAATCGGGCAAAATGCACTGGACCTCTTTGAGGAAGTGCAGGAATGTGGATTGATTGAAGCATTCCAAAAATCATTAATTAGACCTACAAAATATTTAGTAGGGATCTATGGAGGTCACAAAAATTGATACAAGCAATGTTTAGCGGCATATCTGGTATGCGTGCATTTAAATCAAGCCTTGATGTAATTGGTAACAATATTGCCAATGTAAATACAACAGCATATAAAGCAGCTAGATCTACTTTTAAAGAGGCTTTGGCTCAGACTATAAAAAGTCCTTCAGGACCAACTGATACTAGAGGTGGTGTCAACCCATCACAAATAGGTCTTGGAACAATCTTTGCTAGTGTTGACTTGAATATGAATCAAGGTTCACTTATGCCTACAGGAAGACCAACTGATTTAGCAATAGATGGAGCTGGTATGTTTGTAGTAGCAAATGGTACAAGAATGGCATTCACCAGAGATGGTGCATTTGAACTTGATGCTCAAAACAATCTTGTTTCATCTGGAACTGGTATGAAAGTATTAGGATGGAATGCAAATCTTAATACATTTACAGTAGATACATCACAGGCAGTGACAGCAAATTCTGGTATCAATATCCCTGTTGGAGACCTATCAATAGCTAGAGCAACAACAGCTCTTTCAATTGGTGGCAACCTAGATGCTTCAAGTGCTGTTGGTGAGATAAGAACTGTTGATTTTGATGTTTATGATTCACTTGGCATTACCCACAGAGTTTCCGCAGAATTTGAATTGATAGATTCAGCTATAAATCGATGGCAATGCAGAATTAACTGTCCAGATGCTGGTGGTGTTGTTTATACAACAAATATTAATTTTGATGCTCAAGGCAACTGCCTTACAAATGCATTTAATGTTTCAATGACTCTTACAACACCAAATGGTTCAGTAGATCCTATACAGTTTAGTGTTAATCCATTGTCAATGAGTCAGTTGAATGGTAAACACACTGCTGATTTAACATATCAAGATGGTTTGCCTCTGGGTGTATTAGAAAGCTTTAGTATAGACCAGAGTGGTATCATCACTGGAACATTCACCAATGGTGTAAACAGAGTTTTAGGTCAAATTGCAGTTGCAAGTTTTAGCAACCCTGCTGGTTTAGCTAAACAAGGTGGAAACCTCTGGGCTGAGACACCAAACTCTGGTAATGCTCAGATTGGTGTAGCAGATACTGGTGGAAGAGGAACAATTAAATCCAATCACCTTGAAGCTTCTAATGTTGACCTTGCAAGAGAATTTGCAGATATGATAATTGCTCAGAGAGGTTTCCAAGCAAGCTCTAGAGTAATAACAGCATCAGATCAAGTACTTCAAGAATTGGTACAAATGGTCAGGTAATTAGTTTAATGCTCCCGGGAATCTAATAGATTCCCGGGTATGGAGTAATCTAAGATGATTAAATTAACTTTATACAACAATTCTGACTTAGTGGTAAATGCTGATTTAATTGAATCAGTTGAGAGCACACCAGACACTATTATAGCTTTGACTACTGGAAAAAAAATAATGGTCAAAGAATCTGTGTCTGATGTGATATCTAAAGTTGTAACATACAAAAGATTGGTTACAAAAAACAGCAGACTTTTTTCTATGAAGAATGCAACTTCACTGAGAACAGCAATGAAAGGCTTTGAAAGATGGACTTTGCGACAATCATAGGCATAATAATTGCATGGGGAGCTGTGTATGCTTCTCTGATGCTTGAAGGTGGAAATGTAAAAGATCTATTTAATCTACCTGCATTTATAATTGTTATATTTGGCACAATTGGAGCCACAATTATTGGCACTAGTATGCAGACAATTATGCAGGTTCCTTCTGTTTTAGGTAATATTTTTACTTCAAACAAGATGGATCAGCTGGATGCTATTGATGAAATTGTTGATCTTGCAAAAAAAGCCAGAAGAGAAGGCATACTTGCATTGGACAATATTACTCCAGACATTGAAGACCGTTTAATTAGAAAAGGAATTGAAATGGTTGTTGATGGAACTCCTGGAACAATGGTCAGAGAAGTTTTGGAGACAGAAATTGTTACCATTCAAGAAAGACATAGAGCAGGTCAAAATTTCTTCACCTCTTTGGGTGGTTTTTCACCAACCCTTGGGATTATTGGAACAGTCATGGGACTAATTGCAATGCTTGCAAAAGTTAATGAACCAAACAAAATGGGACATGCTATTGCTCAGGCTTTTGTAGCCACACTCTTAGGTGTTGGGCTTGCAAACCTATTATATCTTCCGATTGCTTCCAAGCTGAGAAATAAGACTGCAGAAGAAATTGTTAATTATGAAATGATAATAGAAGGAATTTTGTCAATCCAAAATGGTGACAATCCAAGAGTAGTTGAAACAAAGATGATGGCTTACTTACCTCCTAAGATGAGAGAGGAGATGAAGTATAGAAGAACTCATTGGGATGATGAGGATAGAATGGCAGCATGAGAAGAAGAGCTAGAGTTGAAGAAAAAGAAAATCTAGAAAGATGGCTTCTCACTTATGCTGATTTGATTACATTATTAATGGCATTTTTTATAATGCTTTATTCAATGTCGGTTTTGAATCTTGCAAAGTTTAGACAAGCTGCATATTCAATAAGAACTGGATTTTCTGGGGTTATGTCTGGACAGGGAATTGGTGATGCAGAAGTAGTTGCTGCACCTTTGTCTCCAATAGATGGAGATGGAGCAGGAGTCCCTTGGAAAGTAATTAAACCAATAAAATCATTTATAGATAAGCAGAATGATAAAAAAGTAAGTATTGGTGAAGATGAGAGGGGCATTGTAGTTAGAGTGTCAAGTGATGAAATGCTCTTTTCACCAGGCAGAGCTGCCATTAGACCTGAAGCAAAAGCATTATTAGATGAAGTGGCAAAAATGATAGAACAGGTACCAAATTTTATTAGAGTGGAAGGACACACTTGTGCTCAGCCAACGAACAATGATGAATTTAGCAGCAATTGGGAGCTTTCTACTGCAAGAGCTACTAATGTTCTTAGATATTTAGTTGAAAGAAAAAATTTAGATCCTTGGAGGTTCTCAGCTGCTGGGTATGGCAGCATTAGACCTGTAGCTACTAATAGCACAGAAGAGGGAAGAAGAAAGAACAGAAGAGTTGAAATAGTTATCTTGAGGCCTGATTCTTTGGCTGAAGTTGTGCCATCAGAAGAGCCTAAAGAAATAGAAAATCCAAACCATAGTATTATCAGAAGAGGTGACTAGCACATGGCAGAAAAAGCTGAAAAAAAAGAAAAAGCTAAAGGTAAAGGACCGTTGATGTTTATTGTCATTGCAGTTTTGATAGCTGCATTGGTTGTTGGAGTTGCGGTCATCACAAAGAAAGATAGCAAGCCAAAGCCTGAAAAAGAGTATGTTGAAGAAGGACCGACAGAATTAATTGCACTGGGAGAATTTATTGTAAATCTTGCTGATGTTAATGAGACAAGATATGCAAAGGCAGACATTGTTATTGAAGTTACTGGTGGAGAACACAAAAAAGGTGGCGGACATGGTGGCGGTGATGATAATAGTGCAGAAAATGCAAAATTAAGGGATGCAATAATAAGCGTTTTAAGCAAACATACTTATGAAGATCTTACAACTCAAAAAGGTAAAGATGATCTTAAAAAAGAAATCACAGACTCTCTTAATGAAAGATTAGGTAAGAGAAGAATTGTGGATGTATATTTTAATGAATTTGCAATGCAATAAATTTTTGGAGGTAGATAATGTCAGATGAGCTGTTATCACAAGCTGAAATAGAGGCTTTGTTGGCACAAGGAGATACTGTTGGAGATACGCAGGCATCTCCGGAACCGCAGGCAGATGCAAATGCTGGTGCAGATACAAATGCTCAACAGCCGCAAATGGAAGCTCAAGAGGAAGTGCAGGATGAACAGCAAACTCAGCAAACAGAGAATATACCTGTTCAAGAACCAGTTATACAGCAGCAGCCTCAGGTTCAAGCTCCAAAAACACAAGCTGATAATGTAAGACAGGTGCAGTTTAATCCTTTAAGTCAAGGTCAATCACCTGCAACAAAAAGCAGCATGGATTTAATACTTGATGTTCAGCTTCAAGTGGCAGTAGAGCTTGGTAAATCAAGAATGAAAGTAAAAGATGTATTAGCATTAGGACCGGGTTCTGTTATTGAGCTTGATAAACATGCCGGTGAACCTGTGGAAGTTGTAGTGAACAATAAAGTTGTTGCTAAAGGTGAAGTTGTTGTTATAGATGAAAACTTTGGTGTGAGAATAACTGAGATTATCAGTCAAGGTGGAAGGGATTCAAATGCCCGAGCAGCTTAAGAGAAAAATAATAATAATACTTACAGCTTGTATTCTGATCAGTTTTACTACAGCAGTATTTGCTGATAATGATTCAAAGAACAATAATAAAGAATCAAATAAATCAGCAGTATCTGCTAAGGCAGATGAGGATTTTCTTTCATCTTATTATGATAGTTCAATGATGCAGACAGAGGAAGAAAAACCTATTTATGTAGTTGTTTTTGGATTCATATTCAAACTTAGCATAATTGTTTTGATGATTATTGGTGTTGTTTATGGACTCAAAAAATTTGGTCAGGTGCAAAGCAAAATAGTAAGAAATAATAATAAGATTCAGGTGATGGATACAGTCAATATTGCTGCAGGCAGAAGTCTGCATATAGTTAAAATAGGGTCAAAGCATATTTTGATTGGTTCAAGTGCAAATGAAATAAGCTTCTTGAAAGATTTAGATAAAGAAGATGTCGAACAGGAAAAACTTGAGCACATAGAACAGAAGCCAGTATCACAAAAAACAACAACAGAAAATAATAAACCTGGTTTCAAGGCAGCATTGAATAATTATATGTCTAATATACCGGACAATGCATCTAGTGCTCAAAGAGTAGCTGGTATGATAAGAGATACAAGTTCTTTTATTCATGAACAAATTAGGGACTTAGGAACCAGCAGAAAAAACTTTCAGTGAGATAAAATGAAAAACCAAAATTTAAGAAAAATTGGGCTGGCAGTAGCTCTAATTATTTTGATGGTTGTATTTCTTGGTGTGCCTGTATTAGCACAACAGGGAGTTTTTGTGCCTAAGATAGATATTGGAGTAAGTAAAGCAGATTCACCTCAGGAAGTATCTACTTCCATACAAATATTGCTAATTCTTACTGTATTGTCACTAGCACCGGCACTTTTGATGATGCTTACATCATTTACTAGAATTATCATAGTTCTTTCTCTTACCAGAAGTGCTATGGGTTCTCCTCAGGTGCCACCTAATATGGTGCTTATAGGTCTTGCATTGTTCCTAACATTCTTTACAATGGCTCCAATTTTGGAACAGGTAAATAAAGAAGCTGTTCAACCATATATGAATAAGCAAATATCTTTTGAACAGGCTATAGAAAGAGCTTCAAATCCTTTAAAAGATTTTATGCTCAAGCAGACTAGAGAAAAGGACATTGCTTTATTTGTTTCTTTATCTGGAAGCGGCAGACCTAAGAGCAAAGCTGACCTTCAGATGAATGTTTTAATACCTGCTTTTTTAATTAGTGAACTTAAAACTGCATTTACTATAGGTTTTGTTATTTATATACCTTTTCTTGTTATAGACATGGTGGTTGCGGTCACCTTGATGTCTATGGGTATGATGATGTTGCCTCCTGTTCTTATATCGCTTCCATTCAAAATACTTTTATTTGTAATGGTAGATGGCTGGCATCTTGTAGCCCGTTCACTTACTATGAGTTTTCACTGACATTAAAGATATCGTCAGCTTTTAGAAATACATAAGTATTATTTTGACAAAATAAAAAAGATAATTGTTATAAAAAGGAATGGTGAAAAATGTCAGATACAACAGTTATAGAGCTTGCACAAAAGGCAATTATGATCACAATGTTGCTGTCTGCACCTGCATTAGTTTTTGGTCTTTTGGTGGGATTATTAGTAAGTGTTTTTCAGGCAGCAACTCAGATTCAAGAAATGACTCTTACATTTGTGCCTAAGATAGTAGCTGTTGCTGTGGCACTTGTGATTTTTGGTCCATGGATGCTAAGAAGCATGATCACTTTCACCACTAAGGTTTTGGTGATGATACCAAGCCTTGTTAGATAGCTGACAAACAGCATTAAATGGTGGATAAACAATAAATGGAAGTATTGGGCTTTGGAATTCATGGCATAACTGCCTTCATATTGGTGCTTGCAAGGACCGCAGGAATCTTCACTACAGCTCCCATATTTGGTAATGCTAATGTGCCAAAAATGGTGAGAATACCATTTGCTGTTGCATTGGCATTTGTATATTTGCCTATGGCAAGATACTCTGAAGTTTCCTTAGAACTGATGCCATTTTTGATAGTTGTATTAAAAGAAGTTCTATTGGGAATTGTGCTTGGTTTCATTGTTGAAATGATGTTTGCTGCTATCCAATCTGCTGGAAGTCTTATTGATATTCAGATTGGTTTTGGTCTTGCAAATGTATTTGATCCTGTATCAAAACAGCAGAGTGGTGTGATTGCTAGATTTTATTTTCTTGTATCTGTGCTAGTATTTTTATTAGCAAATGGTCATCATCTTCTTATTATGGGTTTAGCTGATAGCTACAGAGCTATTCCTCTTGGAACTCTTTCAATCACCACTCAGGCAGCTTGGGGAACACTGGATATATTTATGCAGTTTTTTATGGCTGGTCTAAAACTTGGAGCTCCTATTGTGGGAGCAATTTTTCTCACTGATGTGGCACTAGGTATTCTTTCAAGAACAGTTCCACAATTAAATGTTTTTATAGTGGGATTTCCTGCAAAACTTGCAGTTGGTTTATTTACTATTGCAGCATCAATGCCGATTGCAATTGCAATAATGATTAGAATGTTCCAAGCTTTGAGAGCAGATTTTTCAGTTATATTAAAACATCTTACAGGTTGAGGTTTATATAAATGCCATTAGAAGATAGGACTGAGGCACCGACCCCGCGTAAACGGCAAGAGGCTAGACAAGAAGGTCAAGTTGCTAAAAGTATGGAGCTTAATTCTGCTCTAGTGCTTCTTGGTGGCTTGCTTATTGTAAAGTTCAATGGTCCTTGGATTGTATCCAGATTAAAAGAGCTTGCTATTGATTCTTTTGGCTATGTGCACACATCAGATTTTAATCAGGTTGAGTTGTCTGCTCACTTGGTACGGATATTGCTAAGGGTGGGTGTAACCTTAGTCCCACTGCTTGTTGGAGTTGCGGTTATAGGTTTTATAAGCAGTGCATCTCAAGTTGGTCTTGTGCTTTCAAGTAAGAGCTTGCAGATGAAAGGTGAGAGACTGAACCCACTTCCGGGTATTGCAAGAATGTTCTCAAAAAGGTCTTTTGTAGAGCTTACAAAGGCTATTATAAAAGTTACCATCATTGGCATTATTGTTTATAAGTATATTAAGGACAAATATGCAGAGATATCAAGTCTTGCAACTGGGGATTATTTCCACACCGTGAGTGTGATTGGTTCATTTACATTAGATCTTTTGCTTAGAGCATCTATTGCTATGCTGATTATTGCTATTTTTGATTATGCATATCAAAGATATCATCATGAACAGCAGATAAAGATGACTAAGCAGGAAGTTAAAGAAGACTATAAGAGAAGTGAAGGTGACCCTCTTATTAAGTCTAGAATCAAGCAGAGACAAAGGGAAATTGTCTCAAGTATGCAGATGAAAAATGTACCTACTGCTGATGTTGTGGTAACAAACCCAACTCACTATGCTGTTGCTTTGAAATATGATTCAGAAGTATCAGAAGCACCAGTTGTGGTAGCTAAGGGTCAGAGACTAAAGGCACAAAAGATAAAAGAAATTGCAAAACAACATAATGTTCCTATGGTTGAAAATGTTCAACTAGCAAGAGCATTATATGCAACTACTGAAGTGGGAGATGAGATTCCTGCAGATTTATATCAGGCAGTTGCTGAGATTCTTGCTTATGTATATTCACTGACAAAGAAACAACCTGCAATATAAGGATGAAAAGTTAAGATGGCTGTTGCGGCTCCTAAACAAGAATTAATTGGATCTATTATTGGTAAAATTACAAAATATAGTGACCTAGCAGTGGCTGCTGGTGCAGTTGTCATTGTGGCTATGATGATTTTGCCTATGCCACACTGGTTACTGGATTTGTTCTTATGTGCCAATATTGCTATGGCACTTGCAATATTATTGGTATCTATGTATACTTCAAAACCTCTTGATTTTAGTTCATTTCCATCAATGCTCCTTATGGTAACCCTTTTTAGGTTAGCATTAAACATTTCTGCAACTAAGCTAATTTTGCTGCATGCAGATGCAGGTGCTGTAATTACTGCATTTGGAAATGTTGTAGTTGGTGGTAACTTTGTTGTAGGTATTATTGTATTTATAATCCTTATTGTAATTCAGTTTGTTGTTATCACAAATGGTGCTGGCAGAGTTGCTGAAGTAGCAGCTAGATTTACATTGGATGCAATGCCCGGTAAACAGGTTGCTATTGATGCTGACCTTAATGCAGGAATTATTGATGAACAGGAAGCGTTGAGAAGAAGAGCTGAAGTATCAAGAGAAGCAGACTTTTATGGAGCTATGGATGGTTCCACTAAGTTTGTTAGAGGTGATGCAATTGCAGCTATCATAATGATTATTATAAACATTCTTGGTGGCTTTGCAATTGGTGTTGCTCAAAAGGGTATGGAGCTCACTCAAGCTATTCAAGTTTACACTATTTTGACAATTGGTGAAGGACTGGTAACTCAGATTCCTGCACTGTTGGTATCCACAGCAACTGGTTTGATGGTTACTAAGAATGCATCAGAAAAAAATCTTGGCTGGGAAATTACAAGTCAGATGTTTCAGAAGCCAAAAGCAATTGCTATTACTGCTTGTGTATTCTTACTTCTTATGATAGTTCCCGGTATGCCAAAGATTCCTTTTCTTATTGCTGCATTAGCTTGTGGTGTGGTTGCATATTTCTTAATGCAAAACGAAAAGCAGGAGGAAATTATTGCAAAGCAACAAGCTGTTAAAGAAGCTCCATCTACTCCATCAGCACCAGAATCAATGGCAGACCTTATTGGGGTGGATCCTCTTGCAGTGGAAATTGGGTATGGACTTATTCCACTAGCTGATCCAAAACAAGGTGGAGAGCTTTTAGAAAGAATCACAATGATAAGAAGACAATCAGCTACAGAAATGGGTGTATTGGTGCCTGCTATTAGGGTTAGAGACAATGTTCAGTTGAGTGCTAATGAATATGTTGTGAAACTGCGTGGGGTAGAAATCGCCAGAGGAGAAGTTTTCCCCGGTCAATATCTAGCTATGAACCCTGGTTCTGCTACTGAAAGACTTACTGGCATTGATACCACAGAACCGGCATTTGGACTGCCTGCTACTTGGATTCCAGAAACTCAGAGAATGTTTGCAGAAGTTGCCGGATACACTGTAGTAGATGCTGGCACTGTGCTTGTTACACATATTAATGAAGTGGTCAGAAGAAATGCGGCATCATTGCTCACAAGACAGGAAACTCAAGAACTTATTGACACTGCAAAGCAAGATGCACCTGCTACTGTTAATGAGCTGGTACCAGAATTGCTAAGTGTTGGTGAAGTGCAGAAAGTATTGCAAAACTTATTGAAAGAAAGAGTATCTATAAAGGATATCATTAGCATACTTGAGGCACTTGCAGATTATGCAAGACTAACTAAAGATACTGATGTTCTTACAGAGTATGTCCGTGAAAGGCTAGCGTTGTCTATTTGCAGACAGTATCAGGGCAGAGATGGAAAGCTTACTGTATTTGTATTCCATCCAGCTGTAGAACAGTTAATAGCAGATAATATTAGACAAACAGAGATGGGTGCACAGTTAATATTAGACCCACAGAATGTTGAGAATGTTTTAAAAGCTGTAAGTGAACAGGTGGAAAATCTTGCTCAAAAAGGTCATTCACCGGTTGCTCTTTGTTCACCAAGAATAAGACTTCATATTAGAAGGCTTGTTGAGCAGAGCTTCCCAATGCTTGCAGTTTTATCATATGCGGAGATTGCTCCGGAAATAAATATAGATTCTATAGGAATGGTGACTCTAAACAATGAGAATTAAAACATTTGAAGCAGCAACAATGCAGGAAGCACTTGCCAGAGTCAAACAGGAACTAGGAGAAAATGCTGTAGTTCTAAATACCCGATATATCAAGGGTGATGGCTCAATAGGGCAAGCAGGCAGAGTTGAGCTAATGGCAGCTGTTGATGATGTTGCTCCAGCAGTGAGACAGCCATCAGCTGCAGTGCATGATGTGGTCTATACAAACACTGCAAGATATGCACAACCTCAACCTGTCCATCAACAGATACAGCCTGTTTTTAATCAACCTAAAGTAATGGGATATAATGCAGAGCCACAGCAGCCTGCAAGAATGCCTGAACCTCAAAGTGTGGTTATGGCTAGACAACCGCAGACTCTTCCAGATCCTTCTGAAAGAGTTGGGCAAGGATTATTCACAAAAGTTTATGGAAATGCATCAAGAGGTCAAAATGTATCAGCTGTTTTAGAAAACAATCAAACAGCTGTTCAGCAAAGAGTGCAAGAAATTAATTCTGCATCATCACAGGAACCTCTATCTGCTCAAGTGATTGGTAAAGCAAAAGAAATATTAAGCTCTCAAGATAATGATATTAAACAGCTAAAAGCAGAGATTGAGCAAATGGGAGCTATCATTAAACAGATTGCTGAAACCCAGATAGAAAACAAAAAAGCATGTGAACATATTCCACTACTTATAAAATTGGGTGTAGATGAAGAGATTGCAAAGAATATGCTGGAAGATGTAATGTGCATAGAAGATCCAGAAGCTCTTGCATGTGCATTAACAGGCAAATTGCAGAGTTTTGCAGCAGTGCCAACATTTAATAGTCATGAAGTTCATGTTGTTGTTGGTCCTACAGGTGTTGGCAAAACAACTACTCTTGCAAAAATGGCAGCTAGATATGTATTAGAATATGGCAGATCTGTTGCTTTAGTAACTGCAGATACATATAGAATTGGTGCTGTTGAACAGCTTAGAACCTATGCAAAAATTATGGGCGTACCTCTTGAAGTGGGATTATCACCAGATGAAGTAAGAGCTGGTGTAGAGAAACACAGAGATAAGAATGTTGTATTAGTAGATACTGTTGGCAGAAGCCAAAGAAGTGAAGAACAGCTAAGAGAGCTTCTTACATTTGTTCAAGCTGCACAGCCTACACATACACATTTAGTGGTGGCCGCATCACATAGTGATGAAATCCAATCAGAAGTATTAGAAAAATTTTCTATATTCTCTCCAAACAGACTTGCAATCACAAAGCTTGATGAATCTATAAAGAGAGGATGCATTATTAATTTGCCATTCAAGACTGGCACTGCTGTTTCTTGTCTGACTGCAGGACAAAATGTTCCTCAGGATATCGAATTTGCAGATGCCTCAAGAATGGCAAGATGGTTTACGGGGGTACAAGTATGATTGACCAAGCTACCGCTTTAAGAAAGCTTGCGGAAGAAAGGGTCACCATTCGGAAGACTGCCGCTGTAGAAGCTGATGTGAAAATTATAGCTGTTACTAGTGGACATGACAAGGTTGGAAAAAGCTATGTTGCAGTTAATCTTGCTAATACACTCTTAGATGAGGGAAAATCAATTAGATTTATTGATGCCGGAAATGATAAGGATAATGCTCATGATCTTCTGGGTGTTAGTTTGGGTCCTTCTTTTAAAAATATTTTAAATAAAAAAATGAAGAGTAATCAAGTATGGCAAAAGATATCCGATAAAATGCATATTCTTAATGCAAATAATATGATAAATCAAAAATCTGGAGTAGATTATTCTATTGCATTAAATATTATAGATGAAGCAATCAACAGCTCTCAGGCTGGAGACATTATTATTATTGACACTCCTTCTTTGATGTCTGAATCTTTAATGCCTCTTTTGGGTGTTGCTGATGAATTGATATTAGTTACCACTCCAGAAGCATCTTCTGTTACTGATTCTTATGCTGCTTTGAAGATGATTTTCAATAATTTTTCTGATGCTAAAATATGCTTGGTTGCAAACAAATGCATCTCAATTAGTCAGGCAGAAGGAATTATTAAGAGGCTTGATGATATTTGCCGCAAATTCCTAAATATGTCATTTAATAGCTATGAATATATATTTGAGATAAATACATCTAAACAAAACAGAAATTTTGATACATTGATTAAAGATAATATAAAGCAATTGTCCGGAAATGTGTGGATAAATAATTTAGCTTCCAATATTGAATTAAGACTTAATTTAGCAAATATGCAAAATGAACAGGTTGTTAATGCACACTAAGATATGGGCTTTAATCAAATATTTGCTTTCAATGGCAACATTTTTGCTTGTTGGCATATTCTGTTTATTGACAGGTGAAGAATTGCTGATTGTGGTGGTAAAAGCTATTGCTTCTTACATTATATCCACATTGATTTTAGGATTTGTTGGTTCAATATTCTTTGCTTTGATGGAAAAAAATGAAACTAAGTTAGAGAACAATCCACCGGAGACTGAGACTGTAGAACAGCCATTAGTAAGAGATGATGTAGATACTTATGAACCATCTGAGATGCAAGTCCCAGTTGAAAGCGAGAAAGGGTAATAGGCTATGGATCTACGCGACAAGCTGTGGCGTGACTATAAAATTAAAAAAGATGAGTCTGCTAGGGAAAAATTGATCTGTGAATATGCATATCTTGCAAAATATGCTGTTGATAGATTAAATCTTTCACCATCGGGACCGCTTGGATATGAGGATCTTGTAGGTCATGCAATTGTTGGGTTAATAGATGCTATTGAAAAATTTGATCCATCTAGGAATGTGAAATTTGAGACTTATGCACTTTGCAGAGTTAGAGGTGAAGTGATAGATGTAATTAGAAGTCTTGATTGGATACCTAGATCTGTTAGAAAACAAGAAACCCAGCTTAAAGAGGCTTATGCAAGACTTGAGATGGTGCATAAAAGAGCTCCAAAAGACTCAGAAGTGGCAGAATATTTGGGCATATCTTTAAGAGAACTAGATAAAATGCTTTCAAATATTGGATATTCTGCAATTCTATCTCTTGATGAAATGATTGCAAGTGGTGGGGAGCTTAGTGTGGCATCCACATCAGAGTTTGATGACCCTGCTTCTTGTGCCGAAAGATCAGAGCAAAAAAGAATGCTTGCAGAATGTATTAATGAACTTTCAGAAAAAGAAAAAACTGTAATATCATTATATTATTATGAAAATCTAACACAAAAAGAAATCGCTGCAGTGCTTGGAGTTACAGAAGCAAGAGTTTGCCAGATACATACAAAAGCAGTACTCAGACTTTCTGCAAAACTATCCAGAATTTCATCTGGTATATCATCCATTGCAGCCTAAGAATAATACTTGTTTGTCTCATAAAATTAAGATGCAAATGCCTAACAAAGTTTTTTAATGGAATAACCGATAATATAGATATATTATTAAAACTTATGCTCATAGGGCTGTTGAGAGGAGGTCTATAAAATGTTAACTGACCCTGCAAACCTTTCGACTACTGCATCTCAAAGAATACATGAGATTAGACAAGATCAAAAAGCTGAAGAGTCTGCTAAATTAAGATCACAAGAAAAAACTGCAGAATCTGAAAGAATGAGACAACTAAAAATTAAAAGAGAAAAAGAATTTAAGAGAAGAAACTCAGAGAGACAATCCGAACAGGAAAAACATGATCAAGATATTTATCCTGATGATGATAGACCTGTTCTTGATGTGGTGGTATAAACAATATGGAAATTTTTATAGCTCTAATAATTTTAGCTGGATTGTTGTATGGCATCTTTTGGATGTTTAAAGCAATATTTTTTTCTGCACCAAAGATAAAATCACAGCAGATAAATCAGCTGACACCATATGATCTTAAAGCATTGGAAGAGAGTGCTGCTAGACTTATGACAGACTTGAGAAAAACAAGTGATGAGTGTGTGGAAAAGGTTCGAATGGTGTGTAAGGAAGCTGAAATTAGAATGAATGAGCTTTCAGGTCTAATTGATAAACTTGAAAAAAGACTTCCGGACGAATGTATTCTCAATTCATCTTTATATGAGAATAATGATAAAATTTCAGATAATTATAATAATAACACACAAAACTCTGAGGCAAAGTTTGACTTGGATATTAACTCATCTGAAATAGTGGATGAGGTTAATTGTAATTATTTAGACAAAGATATAATTCTTGATGCTGATGAGGAAGACAATTTTATTTATTGTCCAAAATCAAATGCTTCAGAGAATAAAGAAAAAAGCAAAAAATTTGTGCCTGCGGTTGCTATGGAATCTTCTGATATATCACCGAAGAAGTTTGAGCCTGCTGTTGTGATGAAAGAGAATATGGAAGATAGTCCAATTTTCTTCTCATCTTCTCAGAAGCAAATTGTTTCTGAAGCAGTTGAAGAGGCAGTTTTACCTCAAGCTGAAATGAAACATGGGGAGATTGAACAGCCACAACAGAGTATGATGACAAATGGAGAGCTTGAACTGCTCTCAAGTCTTCAAAATCTTCAGTTTCAAACAAGAAAATCAGCATAATATCAACACCGGTTTTGATAGCAGCCCAGCTTTTACTCTGCCGGAACATACAGCATCAGCTGGGCCATTTGTAAATCTGAGCTCAATTTTATTTCTACCAGCAATAAGCATATTTGTGATATTACATATATATGGTGACCAGTATCTGGTAGCTGTGAATATATTATTTACATAAACATCCATCATTCCATCTGCCTTGTCTATTCTCAGAGTTATTTGTTCATCATTCAAATCTGAGGGTATATCAATTTCTTGAGAATAAGAGGCAGTGCCTCTGAAATATGGATATCCTTGTTCTCCCCAATCATTTGCTTTCACATTTTCAATAGTTGGGATTAGTTTTTTGTTTTTGTGCAAAGAAAAGAATCCAGAAAGCCAAATTCTGAGATTATCCTCTAAAAACTTTGAATCAGAATTTTTATCATAAATAGTTAATCTGATTACATTTTTTCCTGTCCTAAGATATTTTCCTATACTGATTTTACCGGATTTTGATAGATTTATGTTATGCTTGAAATCATCATTTATACTAATTTGAGAATTTTCTAATTTTTCACTATCAAGTTTATACCATTTGAGTTCTAATGAATTATAATCACATTCTATCTCTATCTCTTTTTCATAGTAGTTATCATTATTATTTTTTATATGATTCCAATCAACTAAGAGATATGAGTTCATATTAAATATTCTAAATTTCCAGTCATCAGCCAGTTTTATTTCATAACCTTCATTACAAAGATGAGGATTAACAGCAAATGATGGTTCATCACTAAAAGCTATTGCAAGAGAGCTCATACTTTCAAATCTATGAAGTAGAATAGTTCTATTACTTTTTTGTGTACAGTTAGGCAGTGCTGTTATAGTTCCATTTTCAAGGTTGAGCAAATGTGGTGCTTTTGCACATCTTAAGGATATTTGCACCTGCTTGGGTGTTTGAGATTGGTTTGTGAAAAAATAAAAATCTTCATTATCATCAAATCTATGAGTAAATTTTATATCAATACACTGCTTCCCATTATGTCTTACTGACACATTTGGTTTTGCAACTTTGGATATCATTGTTCTGATTAAAGGTACCATAGCTTCTGGAGATGGTGATTCAAGAAAAAATGCACCATTTAATCCATTAGCAAGTAGAGTTTGATTATATTTTGAAGAGATTATAACTTTTTCCCTTAATGTTAGAGGGTCTTTTAGGAATATCTTTGAGAATAAATCTTGAATTTGCTTATTTGATTCTTTTTCAGTATCAATTACAGGCAGTAGATTAGTTGCAATCACAGACCCACCATCCTCTACAAAATCAAATATTTTTTCAGCAGCAGTTATAGACATAGCTGTTATTGGTGGCAGTAAAACAACTTCAAACCAATTACCTTTTATATTAAGCCTTTGATCAATACAGAAAGATGATGCCAGTGCATCTTCACTTATTATTTTATAGGAGAGATGTTCCTTTAAAAGATACTCTTTGTAGAGTTCAAAATATTCAAATATCAACTCTGCTACAGGATTTTTTTCACTGAGAGTTTGTTCTGCAGACAGAGAGGAAATGGGAGATAACAGTGCTATTTGAGTATCACTATTTCCAAAACCTATGGCTTTGCCAAGATTTTTGCCATATTCTATAAATTGTTTACAGTAGCTGTAGAATTTATCATCATTTAGATTACTTGAAAATATATAATAATCAGGGCAAGGGTTAACAATAAAGTTTATATCAGAATAAGTGCATACAAGATTATCTAGTTTTTGCTTTAATGAATTTAACGAAGGGCAAAATATATCATTTGAATCCAGTTCATATATACAGTCTTTTTCAGGAGCAGATGTCTCAGTAAGGAAATCACAGATCACAGGCACAGACCTTGCTTTTATTGCTGTATTTGTATCTGAGCAATGTGAAATAGTTGAATTGCCTTTTAGAACATTATAATAATCAATGCTTTCATTTTTTATAGTTTGCTTTTTGAAAGGCAAATAGAGTCCAGATCCGGAGCCAATATAAACTATACTATTTTCTTTTTCAAGAATGTATTCAAGACATTGTTCAACTATTGAGGCACCTATTGAACAGATTGTTTTATAGAAATGTATTCTTGTCATCATTGAACTAGTGCTGAAGTCTGAAGTTAATGAATTCACTTTTTCAAGTAAAGAATAACCATGCAATTTTTCAAATTGGCTGCACACTTGCTGTAGAACATCAGGATTTGGTACTCCATATTCATTTATTATCCAATTTGGTCTTTGGATTATTTTTATTAGATGTGCATGTATATAATCAGACTTATCTGCAAGAAAATATGATATATCTTTTGTTACATTTACTGGTGGCTTTTGATCTGGGCTTGTTGGGATAACTGATTTCAAATAGAGTTTAGAATTATGTTTTTCAAGACATGCTATAAGTTTTTCAAATGATGATTTCCATTCATATATAATATTATCATCAGGGTTTATATATAGAGGCATTGTACACAAAAGAGAGTTCAATCCTTGTTCTTTGATGATTTTTAATTTTTCATCAAATGATTGATTTAAGTTATCAGCAGTGAGTGAAATACTACTGACAGGTATGAACCTTGATGTATGTTTTTTTTGTATAAATTTGAGCATTTGAATAATCTCTTGACTACATTCTTTGCTATCATTATTTTTCCTTATGTAACAAAAATACTGGAATAATTATTAGTATTAGTGTTAGCATGTTATTATGAGAAATTGTATTTTACCCATTGTATTAGTAAATTTGATTTGTTTTATATTCACCTGCACAGGTTGTATAAAAATGCCTGAAAAGCAGGGTACTAGAATAATATTTAACTATCAAGATAACAAAACACCAACAAGAGATGAGCTGGCAGTTATATCAAAATATTTAATCACTAGAAGCAATGATCTTTTTAATGCAGAAAAAACAATCATTGAAAAGTATGATAATCGCTCAATTACTATTTTTATCCCGTTTTTGTATTTAGATGATGAGGATGCAAAACAGATGATAAAAGGTGCAAATGTTGAATTATATCATCTGCAAAATGTATCCACTCCACAGCACAAAGATAGACAATGGAAGATAATCTTCCCTACTGTTGAAAGATTGAGTTTTATTTTTTCAGATGGCAAGGGACACAGAGTTGATAGTGGAAAAAATGCTGATTTTATTATGCAGGAAATGATTTCATCAGATGATAAAATATTAGATGGAAGCTATATAATGCCAGCTGTTACATACTATAGAACTGGTGATGAATTTATGCTTACTCTTACATTTACTGATGAAGGCAAATCAAAATTTAATTCATTTGTATCAAAAAATAAAGATGAATATGTTGGTTTGTTCAGCAATGGTATGCTTGTTGGTGTAGCTATTGCATCAGAAAAAATAGAAACAAACCAAGTGTCAATCACTGGATTCAAAACTCAATCTGCAGTAAAAGATGTTGCAAATAGAATAATGATTGGTGATTTGCCATTTGAATTAAAATTAGAAAATGTTGAGATACTAAACAAGCCACAAGAGTGAGTAGTTTATATCTTGGATGAATATATTAGCTATGATAAACAATTTAATAAACGCAAAACAATTAGTTAATTCAGTTGATACAAATATAAGATTCAACCGAGAACCAAATAATGTATTATCATTTATTGGTGAGAAATTAACAAGAGGAAGGCATAAGATTCATAAATATCCTGCTATGCTTCATCCTCTGTTAGTTGATTATCTATTAGAAAGATATGCAAACAACAATAGCGTGATTTTTGACCCATTCTGCGGCAGTGGTGTAACTCTATTAGAATCAAGTCAAAATGGCAACACAAGCTATGGCTTTGATATAAATCCATTGGCACTGCTTATAGCAAAATCAAAAACAAGAAAATATGATACAAAACTTCTTCTTGCTGAATATTATGATTTATTCAACAAGATTAAATCAAACAAAAATATAGATATTCCAAATATACAAAACATAGATTATTGGTATAAAGATGATGTTGTTCGAGACCTTGGAAGAATAAAATACGAATTAAAAAACAATGATTACATCAACAAAAACTTTTTTATTGTTTGTTTTGCAAACATTTGTAGAGAGCAATCACTAACTAGGAAAGGCGAATTTAAAAGATATAGATTAAATAGTGAACAAATAAGAAATTGTACAAACAAGGTTTTTGAAAATTTTTTTCATCATACAGAAAGTATGATTAGTATTTTTAAGAATACAAATGACATAAAATCAGAAGCATTTCCTCTACTCTCAAATTCAGAAAATGCTATACCAGCTGAAATAAAATATGATTTAGTGATAACTTCTCCACCATATGGAGATAGTAGAACGACTGTTGCATATGGACAATTTTCAAGTTTTGGTTCAGATTGGATAAGCGATTTGAATGAGTATGATAATATTAATTATAAAGTAGATAATGAATCATTAGGCAAAAAAAGTGAAATAGATAAAAAAATATTTTGCCATAAAGAATTTACTCAGATAGTTGAATTAATTGAATCTGTTGACAGTAAGAGAGCAGAGGATGTTGTAAACTTTTTTAATGCGTACTATAAAGCATTAAAAAATATATCTGCTAATTTGAATAGGAATGGTGTTGTTTGCTTTGTTGTTGGCAATAGGACTGTAAAAGGACATCAAATTCCTATGGATCAAATAACAGCTTCATTTTTCCAAGAATTTGGATTAGAGTTTGAAAACATATTAGTAAGAGATATTTCTAATAAAGTTATGCCTTCCAAAAATTCACCATCAAATATAATTGGTGAAAAAAGTACAACAATGATGAATGAATACATTGTCATTTTAAGAAAAGGAAAGCAATGATAATAACCATAGATGAAATAAGAGATAAACTATCAAAGATAAAAAAATTAGGATATGTAAAAAGTCTAAGAAAAGGTCCAACTGGAATAGGGAAAACGCTTGAGACTCTGCTTGAAATCACTGAAAACAATATCAGTCTGCCAGATTTGGGAGAAATAGAGCTAAAAGCTCAAAGAGAAAATCATTGTGGTATGACAACTCTATTTACATTTAACAGAAAAGCTTGGGTGATAAATCCATTTGAAGCTATTCAAAGATATGGAAGCTATGATAAAAATGGAAGGAAAGGCATGTATTACACAATGAGCACAAAACCCAATAGTGCTGGGTTGTTTTTGCATGTGGATGATACTTCTGTTTCAGTAAGGCATATTGATGGCACATTAGTTTCATTATGGCTTTTATCAGAGATTGAAAAGAGATTCGATGCTAAGGTAAAAAATGTTTTACTTGTTAAAGCTAAAACTGAAATAAGAGATGATATAGAGTATTTCTATTTTGATAGAGCTAGATTGCTTAGCGGAGGGACAACACAATCTATTCTAAAAAGTCAGTTCGAAGCAGGAGAATTATTGGTTGATTTAAGGTTGCACGAAAAGAATACTTATGCAAGAAACCATGGTACTGGCTTTAGAATATTTGAAAACAACATTGAAACGCTATATAAAAAAGTTGAAGAAATACAGTTTTAATTATTTAACTCAGTTTTTTTATTATTTCTTTTGGAGTAAGTTTGTTCAAGTTATCTTGTGAAACTTCTTCAGATTTTGTGTGGTCAGCAAGCCTTCCAACTTCAATATAAAATTCATTTTTTGATTTTTCATCATCAAATACAGACTTTGCCCAATCGCTTTGATAGCCCATTTCTAAATTTTTAGCCATAAATGTATGTCCCCATAGGAAATATGCACCATTCATAAAATCATCAATATATGGCTGAAGCTCTGGAGCTGCAAAATTATCAACAAATGGCAATCCTGCTTTATTCATCTCAGTTCCTACAATAATAGGCATATTCATTTCTCTTGCAGCTTCAACAGCTTTTTTAAGGTTTTCCACTTTAACAGCTTTTTCTTTTGGGTTTTTGATGTTCCAATTTCTATCTGGAATAATATTCATTGCTGAAACACCTTTTGTTTTAAGAAGTTCCAGCATAGCTTTCATGTCAGATTCACCAGAGTTTGTTCCATCAAGCCAAGTTGCTGTTGGTATTGCTCCTATTTGAATAGCCATTTCAGAAACCTTTTCAACAGATGGGAAAGTCTGAATATCCGGAGCTACATATCCCACACCTCCAAACTTCATTAGCTTATTTCTTACTGCATCTCTAAATTTGGGTGTATCTGCAAACATTTCTTTTACTTCCGGTATAGATATGCCTAATGTTTCTGCCCAAAAGTTATACATTGCTTTTTCGTTTCCAGCAAATACTTTCTTTGATTTATTGTCATATGCAGCAAGTAAATGCCTTTCTGTTGCATTGTCTGATGGAGTTAATGGCAGCACATCATTTTGATAATCAATAGCAATTATTGGATGATGTAGATTAATATTTTTTATAACTTGAATATTTCTTTCTGTTGCAGTTTTTTTCAGAAATGAAAGAGTCTGATATGCTTCTGAATCTTTTGAAGGGATTTTATAGCATCCAGCAGCCATAAAGTATGATATCCCGGGCTCATTTGGAGAATTAATTACATGTTCAGAATATTCTTTGATGAACACTCTTGTTTCCATTGATACAGTGTTTTTGATGTTTAATATCTTGCAGGCTTCAAAAAATTCTTCAAGAGCATCAAGCACATCAAAATCAACAATACCAACTACAGATAATCCATATTTCTTAGCTTCCCATGCTATTCTTGATGGTGACCAATTATTTGCATTAAAAGAAAAGAAGGTATGAAAATGCAGATTAACTTCATTTTTTGTTTCATTAAACTTAATTTTACCTTCAGTTGCCAAATCAATCAATTCTTGAAGAGCTTCCAACCTCTCATACTGGCTGAAACTATCCAATTGTTCTTCAATATGAGCGATTGCAAAAGTCATTTTTTCCTCCAAGAATGTATTTATATAAATTATAGCAGTTGTTTAGTTTGACAAAAAGCCTATTATTACCTCTTTATAATACAAAAATTTTCATATTAATTTATATAGAATTTTTTCATATATACTATTCTTCTGAATTAGTTTGTATATCTTTTTTGATTTGTTTTATTGGTGGTGCAGGTCTGCCATAAATTTTTTCTGATATGATATTTATTCTTTCGGCAGAAAGATTTTTATCATGAATTAAAATAGAGAAATGAAAATGTTCTTTAGAGTTTGCTTTTATTGTGGTTTCCTTTGAATCAGAGTCTATAAATGGATTTATGCATACTAGTCCTTCTTGCTGAATAATCCACTTTGATGGAAAATTTTTATTGTCAGGTGAATCAATTATTGTAACTCCAGCAGTTTTGTCTCCAATTTTGCCGTATACAGTTATCCATTGTGCATTTTTATTATAGCATTGCTCACCAACATCCCCCTCTGAGTTGATAATAACTGCAGTTGGTTCTTCACCCCAAAATCTAAAAGGTAATTTTAACCCAAAGAAACCATATTTCTCATTATTTATTTTAGAATCTGAAAGAGCACCAATTACATCAATCCTTGTTGTTATTAAAAAACCATCTGTAGTTGTGTGAAATATATGCGATCTTTCATCATATAGCACCGGAGATACTTTTTTAGGTTTCCACATATTTCTAGTTTCAATCTCCCAGTATCCTGGAATTTGATAATCAAAAGTTAAATGCTCAATCAATATTGATGCATTATTAAGATTCCAGAAATCAAATCCATTTATATCACCAAAACCAAATCTAAGGCTATTTGAATTAGAATCTATAATTTGAGTTCCAGATAATGTTTTTATTGATGATATATGAGGATTTTTGTTGCCTGAATAACTAAATTGTGCTAGTTCAACACCATCTTTTGTTTGAATAGATACTAATCCAGCTTGATCTTTATATACAAGATTCTGATTGATTTCAAATTCTGAATCTTCTGCAATTGATATTGAAAATGTAATTATAGTGATTAGTATAGCAAAAAAAATAGATTTCATATTTCCTCCAAAACAAAGAACTTGATTTATAGACTGTGTTATTATAATCAATCGTTCCAAATAAAATATACACAGCCATTATTAAATATATTAACATAAACTTTTTTCTCTTCAAGCATATCCATAAAACTATCCTATTAGCCGAATTAGCGTTAAAATAGCTAATTCAGTTATTAGTATTTGGTAATTTAATTTCTAGATAGTATAATTTAGAGGGAATAAGAAGTGTAATGGAAATAATAATTAGATTTTATCTTTTGAGGTGAATCAAATGTATCAATGTCCGTTTCCAGACCTAAGTATGTTTTCTGCTGTTTTTATGCTAATTTTTTTATTTGCAGGGTTATTTGGTTTATTAGCAACTGCATTTTGGATATGGATGATTGTAGATTGTATCCAAAATGAACCTAAAGATGGAAATGATAGAATTGTGTGGATATTGATATTAATATTTACAGGTGTGTTGGGTGGATTACTTTATCTGTTTATAAGA
>JBDNDK010000069.1:0-11566 GCA_046719185.1 Armatimonadota bacterium | reverse complement strand
CGATCTGCAAGATTCCATCAGACTGCAGAGTGGCAAAAAGTGTTAACATTGCTCTTGATTGCTATAATAAAAAACTTAAATGGCAAGAAGCCAGAGAAAAAGTGGTGAAAGACAGTGCAGATTTAGGCTGGTTTCAAGCACCAGCAAATGTTGCATTTTATATCATAGGATGGCTCTATGGAGAAAATGATTTTGGAAATTCTCTAAAAATTGCTGTAAATTGTGGAGATGACACAGATTGCACAGCAGCAACTCTTGGGGCATTATTAGGAATTATTAATGGCAAAGTAAGAATACCTTCTGAATGGATAGACCCTATTGGAGAGAAAATTGTAACTATCTCTATTGACAGAGGCTCAATGACAATTCCACCAGATATACAAACTCTAACAAATAATGTAGTAAGGCAAACTAAACTCACACTAGAGCAATTAAATGCTGATGTGAAAATAGTAGAAGAAAAATCAGACTTCTCAAAACTAGATAAATCAAAGCTATATGATAAAACTACTTCAACTGCAATATGTAATAAATCACCTTTTGCAGTTGAATGTGATATGGTGCACTCAATTGCAATATTAGATTATCTGCAAACACCTGAAATATCAGATAATGAACCCTTTAATCTAAAACTAACTATTCTAAACAAACAACCTGATTGTAAACATTATGATATATTTTGGCATCTTCCAGAAGAATGGGTAATATCACCAACTACATCACACATAATGGTTGGTCATCATCCTCCCATTGCAGAAGTAAATATCCAAATCACGCCAATGTTTTTGTATTCTTCAACAGTTAGAGGGATTCTTGAAATTATTCCTCAAGACAGGCCAACTGTTGGTTTAATACCATTGCTTTTCATAAGAAAATAAAATATTACCAAAACAAAAAGCTCAGAGTTATAACAAACTCTGAGCTAAATTTTTATTACTCACTTTTAATTATCAATTAGGTGTCTTTAGGCGAAATAACAACATGCCTTTCATCACCTTCACCTTCACTATATGTATATACATCAGGATCATTAGCTAATGCCATATGAATAATTCTTCTATCTCTTGGAGATTGAGGATCAAGAACAGCTTCCTTGCCCATTAATTTTACTTCCTTTGCATATTCAATAGCCATACTCTCAAGAGTTTTTCTATGTTTTTCTCTATAACCTTCAGCATCTAAAAGCACTCTTTTCCTGCCCTGAACAGATTTATTTCCAGCAATTGCAAGAAGATATTGAAGAGCATCTAGGGTTTGTCCTCTCTTACCAATTAAGATTGCTACATCCTCTCCCTTAATTTCAATTTCTATCTCTTCATCATTATCAGATTTTACTTCGATTCTTGCATCAATACCCATCTTCTCAATTATATCACTAAGAAGATTAGTAACTATCTCTGAAAATGATTCATTTTCTGCATATTTATCATAACTATCAGAATAAGAATCGCTATTCATACTCACTCCACTTTCCCCCTCTTGCTCCATAGATTTTTTAGGTTCAATACCTTCTTTCACCCAAGCTTTAATCTGAGTAGGTATTTGTCCTAAACCTAAAAAACCTTTATTGCCTTGCTGGATAACTTCATATTCAACAGCATCTATGCTAACACCTAATTCTTTTGCCGCTAATTCCACTGCTTCTTCATTAGTTCTTCCTGTTACAACAATTGGCTCCAATACTACTTGCCTCCATAATCATACTACCTATATAAATTATCTTTCCAGACAACTTATTATTTTTTATTTTTGTTTTTAACATCATCTTCAGGTTCATCATCAACCTTAGAATTAGCAGGCAACTCAGTATCAACAGCACCAACAACTACTGCCTCTTTTTTCCCAGCCTGCAAAATTAAATACTGTTGTGTTGTTTGCAAAATATTAAATATTAGCCAATACAAAATAAAGGCAGATGGAAAACCTGCAAATATAAATGCAAACATAACAGGCATCAAAATTGCCATCATTTTTTGCTGGTCTGCCTGAGTTGGATCAACAGCAGAAAGTCTTGTTGAAATATACATACTCACTAAATACATAACAACCAATAAAAGGTCTGGCTCTGCCAAATTTGCAGCTGTAAAATAAACTTCAGTATTTGCTATAGGAACAAAAATTGATTTTACATGTGATAGCCCACTGCCAATCCATAAAAACTTTCCATTCAAAAACTGAAATTCATAACTTCTTATCATTTTATAAAGAAGTATCAATATAGGCATCTGCACTAATATAGGCAGACAGCTTGCAAATGGATTTATCTTGTGCTCTTTATAAACTTCAAGAGTTTTCTCACCTATTGCCTTTTGATCACCTTTATATTCTTCTTGAATCTGTTTAATAAGCGGAGCAACTCTTTGCATCTCTTTCATAGCTTTGAATTGAGCTTTAGTAAGAGGTGTTATAAGAATTTTTACAATAATAGTTACAAGAACAACAGCAAACCAATAACTAAAAGCTGGTTTTTTGCCTGTGATATTAACAAAAAAGTCTAAGATTTTATATAAAGTACCGCTGGAATTTTTCTCATCTAATTTTTTCTCTATTTCAATCTTTTTTGTTTCTGCTGAATTTACTATTCTTTTTAATTCAGAGTATTCACTAGATTCAAGGTTTCTTTTTAGAGCATCATCATTTTTATGATAATATGCAAGCATTTTTTTGAGGGTCTCATGAGATAGATATAGGTTGTTAGTTTTGCCCTTTGCAGTTTCATATAAAGATGCTAATTCTAATAATGCTCTAGCACCTTGTGGAGAATCTTTGAATTGATTATAAACTTCATTGTATAGTTTAACTGCTTCTTTATAACTTTCATCTCTGCTTAAAGATGACTCTGCTGCCTGAGCAGTAGAAACTGCCCTTCTAGCCTTTGCAAGCAATTCATCTGCTTTTGAGGCAAAGCAAACACTTTGCATCAAAGCCAGAATAAAAACAATGAATATCACAATCCATAGGGTTCTTGAAATTTTCATTTTCACTCTCTTAAATATTTAGTATTAGTGCTATTTTAGGGGGTCATCTCCACCTTTAGACCAAGGATGACACCTAAAAATTCTTTTGATTCCAAGCCAAGTTCCTTTTATTGAACCATACTTTTCTATTGCCTGAGCAGTGTATTCTGAGCAAGTAGGATTAAATCTGCATGTTCTTGTCCAACAATTTCTTGAAATCGGCTGATAGATTTTTCTTATTATAAAAACAAGTAAATATCTAAGCATTAACTAATGCTTTCTTGTTTGATAACTCCAGATTTCTTCAGCAGAATCTCAATAGATTTATAAATACTGTGAAAATCTGCATTGCAAGATTTTGCTCTGGCTACAAAAACAAGATCACATTCTGATTTAATCAAAGGAATTAAATGTTTAACAGCTTCTCCCATCAACCTTTTTACCCTATTTCTAACAACAGCTTTTCCAACTTTCTTGCTAACAGAAAAACCTATTCTAAGTTTTGAAATATGATTAGGTAGTATGTACACCACAACAAGGTCCGATGCATAGGACCTTCCTTTTGTATAAACCCCGCTAAAATCTTCTTTTTTTATTAACCTATGCTCTGAGGAAAGCAAATTATTTATCACCTCAGGCAAAAATTTACCAAAAAATTTTTCTGGCTTCCTTAATTGAAACCATTATAAAACAAAAAAACAATGGTTAAAAGAGTAAGGGAATAGATTTTGGAGGAACTCCATGCAGACTGGCTTTGCGTGTGCGATTTATTTATTATTACACACGCAAAGCAAAACTCAAACGAGTTAAACGGTTAATCTCCATCTACCACGCTCTCTACGGGCTTTAATAACTCTTCTGCCACCCTTTGAGGACATTCTAGACATAAAACCGTGAACCCGTTGCCTTCTGCGGCTCTTAGGTTGGTATGTTCTTTTCATCTGGTGGTTCTTCCTCCTTGGTGCCGTCTTTCAAACACCTAATATATATAAAAAACTACATCTTATAATATAGCCAGTGACGCTCATTATATCACTTCTTTACTTACCATGGCAAGAACAATTAGCTATATGTTTTATTTGGTTTATATGAAAAATACCAACTATCACCTTCTCCAAAGATGAATACCTACTTTTTTTCCTTCTTCCTCTGAGATTCCGCTTATTTCAACTTCATAAGTCTCTCCCGGAATAAGATCAAAAAAATTATCCGAACAAACAGCAGTTTCTGGTAAATTTACAATTTCAATATTTCTTGCAAAATCATCAGATTCAATCATTAGCTTAAAAGCAAATTCAGAGTCAATTGACCGTCTCAAAAATATTTTTGGAGAAGGAAAATTATATTTGCCAATAGGTTTTGGATAATATATATTTCTAGCAATTGTCCTTCCTGAATCATCATAAAGTAATCCAGCTACACATTGAGTATCCCTATCTTCAATATATGATGAAAGTTTATCAATTTCCCAAATTGCTTGAGAACTGTTTGCTCTAACAGCCACTTTCACTTCATCAACATCAAAATCAGAACTACCAAATGTCAATAATCCCACTTGAAGATTGCATCTAAGCATTGCTTCTTTTTCATCTGAAATTGCATACAATACTAATTTATCAGACTCTTCTTTGAATGAAAGAATTATGGGTGCAAATGCTCTTTTTACATAGTAATATGCAGGCTTCGGCATCATTCTATGGTCTATTATTGACGGAGATATTTTGGGATACCAATCCACAAAATGAGCAAGCATGGACCATGACACTGTCCATTTTTCTCTTCTGTCATTTTCAATTGCGGTTTTTAATATTTCACCCTGCAAAATCCCTGAATATGCAAGATATTCATTTAGATTTTTTGGTTTTCCTATCACAGATTCTATCAACACATTCAATATTTTCTGACCTGCTTGTTCTTTTTTTGCAGGTGTAAAGTTTAATGTATTATAAAATTCCCATAAATCATTTTCTGTTGAAATTAGGCTGTCTTCTGGTATAAAATCTTTCAAACTTATTATATTCGGTGTAGATGGAACACCATAATTCGAGTCAATTGATATTTCTGTGTTTTCTAGTATAGTTCTCCAAGCTTTTATTTCAGAAATATTTTTTTCAAGCCAACTTATTTTATCTGAATCTTTTTCTTGTTTATCTGATATTTCTCTTTTTACTTGACAGAATGGAAATGTGCAGTATGGCCTAGAATTATCTAATGCACTAACAGCACTCCAAATACTTTCAGAAGATGTTAGTTGATTTTTTTCTTTGATATTTTTTTCCCTAGATTTTCCATACTCAGTACCACTCCACACAACCACACTTGGATGTTTTCTGAGAGTTTTCACAGTTTTTCTCACTACTTGTACTGTTTTATTAATATTCTCAGGCATAGAAAATTGCTCAGAAGTAAGTTCTTGTATAACCAATATTCCCATCTCATCACAGTAACTATAAAATTCTTCAGGAACAAGTTTTGAATCGGATATTCTAATAATATTTATATTTGCATTTTTAATTAAAGTTGTTAATTTTTCATTAGACTCTTTACTTACACACCAATTTTGACATTGATCTGAATCCATATTTATGCCTTTACAAAAAATTTCTTCACCATTGACCAAGAGAGTAAAGCCTTCAGAATTTTTCTGCGTCCTGCCTGTCAAATCAACAGACCTAATACCAAATTTACATTCTGCAACATCTCTAACTTTATTTTCTTCTTTTAATCCAATCATGCAGTTGTATAGTGTTTGTGATCCGAATCCATTTGGCCACCATAAATCATGCTGTTCTATTCTAATCACAGCCTCTATCAATCCGCCATCAGGTGAGATATGCTCAACTAATTCCACTTGTTCTCTAGCATCATCAATAGATACTACAATTGTTGCAACCACGGTGATATTTTCATCTGTATGATTATCAACCTCAACACTAATCCAAGCTAATGAATAACCACTCTCAATTTCTGTCTCTATATTGATGTCTTTAATTGATACCCTGTCGTAAGATACTATTTCAAGAGCTCTTTTTATTCCAATATTAAAAATTTGCAAATCTTTAACTGTCAAAAAAGTAATAGAATTATCAGACTCTATAACAGGCCTAAACTTAAAGTATATTGTATTCAAGCCTTTTTTTAGTTTTCCAGTTATATCAATAACATCAGGATACATACCATTTATTGTTAATACAGGATGATTGTTCAGAAAAATATCTGCTTTTCCAGATGTACCTTTAAGAGATAGCTCTGTATAGGTTTGAATAAAATCATCTTCAATAACGAATTCTTTTTTATAGCACCAGATTTTATCATTGAAATAATTGATTAAATCTTCTCTTGATTCAAAAGCATATTTAGAGATCAATCCATTCTGAGACAAAACATCAATTAGAAGACAACATTCATCTGTCTCAAACACTTTTGATTCAGGTTTTGGTTCAAAATCTTCATATTTATCAATCTCAAATATTTGCCATTTTCCATCAATAGAAAATCTTTTTTTCATTCAAAAAACCCTTCTTATACCATAGTTAATATGTATAATCGTATTGTATCCTGCTTGAGATATTGTAAACCTCTTCACATTTGCAGGCAAGCATTATTTTCTTGAGTTTGTATAAAATGTATTTAAGAAAACAGGGAAATATTGGTATTAAACTTGACTTGAATAGGTATAAATCTCTAAAATATACCACAAACTAGACTAAACTAGCGGTATTGTAAGTGAATGATGGACAATCTAGCATAACTCATGCTTATTTACATAGTCCTCAAAAAACCACATTATAAAACATAGATGATGTTATTTGGTTTTTACATTCCCCACAAATCGTGATTATGAGGTGATTGAACAAATGACTCAACACAAAGAGCTTTTTAAATGGGTTGAAGAAATGGTCTCACTCTGTAAACCAGATGAGGTTATATGGGTTGACGGCTCTGAAGAAGAAAAAGAAAGACTGCAAGCCGAAGCAATCAGCACTGGTGAACTACTTGAGCTTGATCAAGAAAAACTTCCCGGCTGTGTTTATCACAGAACGGCACAAAATGATGTTGCAAGAACAGAGCATCTCACATTTATATGCACCAGAAAACAAGAAGATGCAGGACCAACCAACAATTGGATGGATCCAATTGAAGCATATAAAAAAGTGGGAGATATGTTTGATGGGTCAATGAAAGGCAGAAAAATGTATGTTGTGCCATTCATTATGGGACCTGCTGGTTCACCATTCAACAAAATTGGTGTTGAGCTAACTGACAGTATATATGTTGTTCTCAATATGAGAATTATGACCAGAATGGGTAAAATTGCTCTTGATGAACTAGGCACGGACAGAGAATTCACAAAATGCTTGCATAGCAAAGGTGAACTAGATATTGAAAGAAGATTTATTCTTCACTTCCCTGAAGATAACACTATCTGGAGCTATGGCTCCGGATATGGTGGAAATGTTTTGCTTGGAAAGAAATGTCTAAGTCTTAGAATCGCAAGCTATCTTGGTCTTCAGGAAGGGTGGATGGCTGAGCATATGCTGATAGTTGGTGTAGAGAGTCCAGATGGAAAAGTAACTTATATAGCAGGTGCTTTTCCAAGTGCTTGTGGAAAAACAAACCTTGCAATGCTTGTGCCTCCAGAGAGTATGCCCGGCTATAAAGTTTGGACAGTTGGTGATGACATTGCTTGGCTCAGAATAGGTGATGACGGCAGACTGTGGGCTGTAAACCCAGAGACCGGATTCTTTGGTGTTCTTCCCGGAACCAGCTATAAAACCAATCCAAATGCAATGGAAACAATGAAAAAAGATACCATATATACAAATGTTCTTTATACCTCAGAAAAAACAGTATGGTGGGAAGGCATGGGTGTTGAGCCACCCGCAGAAGGAATAGATTGGAAAGGTGAGCCTTGGACACCTGAATGTGGTGAAGTTGGAGCTAATCCAAATGCTAGATTCACATCTCCGGCAAAAAATTGTCCTTGTATGTCTCCTAAATGGGAAGACCCTAAAGGTGTTCCAATTTCTGCTATATTCTTTGGTGGAAGAAGGGCAAAACTAGCTCCGCTCATTTATGAAGCATTCAATTGGCAACATGGCACATTTGTAGGTGCAACTATGGCTAGTGAAACAACAGCAGCAGCTCAGCATGCACTGGGAGTAGTGAGAAGAGACCCAATGGCAATGAAACCATTCTGTGGATATCATATGGGCAGATATTTCAAACATTGGCTTAATATGGGAAAGAAAATGGCAAATCCGCCAAAGATATTCCATGTAAACTGGTTCAGACAAGATGATAATGGGAAATTTATTTGGCCTGGCTTTGGTGAGAACTTAAGAGCCATTGAATGGGCAGTAAAAAGATGCAAAGGTGAAGTTGATGCAGTGGAAACACCAATAGGATATGTTCCATTTGCTGATAGCATAAATATAAATGGTCTTGATATTAGCAAAGAAACATTAAATGATTTACTCTCTGTTGATAAAGAGGCTTGGATAAAAGAAGAAAAAGACCTTGAAGAATTCTTTGAACAGTTTGGATATGAGCTTCCTGATGAAATAATTGAAGAACACCAAAACTTGAAAAAGAGATTAGGTCAACCTTGATAGTATTAAATTAAAAAATAACCTGCCATCAAAATTGTTGGCAGGTTATTTTTTGTTTATTTGATGCTGCTGTATAATAATCAATAATCTATACATAATTAAAGGAATTTATATGACTGGTAAATCTGAATTAAAAGGCATTTTAGTTCTTATTGGAATAATAATTGTGATAGGTTTTATAATGTCAGCATTGTCTGGAAATCTAGAGAAATGGTTTGGAATAAAGTGGTTTTCTGGACCAAATCTTCTAGATGCAATTGTTTATGTATCAGAAAAAGATGGTGCAGCTGATTTGTTCTCTATGAGTGTTGATGGAGATAATAAAAAGAAGCTGACAAATAATTACAATGTAAGTTCACTTCCTTCAATATCAAACACAGGAAGAAGAATATTATTTGCAGGAAGAAGTGGAGAAAACTCAAATATTTATATAATGCCTGCAAAAGGCGGAGAACCTCAGATATTCACAACAGCAACTGGACCTAAAGCTCATCCACAATTTTCACCAGACAGCAACAAAGCATCATATATGGCAAGTGGAAGGGTTTATATAGCAGAAACTGATGGAAAATCTGCTTCCCAAGTGCTTCCAACTCAACAGCAGATGAGAGAAGTAATGCATATTGGAGGTGAAAAAAAAACTCCCTTATACAAATCCTATTATTGGACACAAGACTCAAAGGGAATGGTAGGAGTAACTAGTGAAAATGAGAGTGATATGATTATCTATGTTCCTTCATTCTCAGAAGATGCTGCATTTATTGCAGGAATTATGCAAATAGAAAATGGAAAAACAGCATTTGTGATGCTGCCTGATTTTTCTTCTGAACCAGCAGCAATAGAGGTTTCTTCAAAAGCAAAATTCCGTGTTAAAGATATGGTGTTTTCAAAAAACAAAGCTTTACTCTTTGTGAGTGCTAATATTGAAAAAGGATCTCTGCTATTAGCATTTGACAAAGAAAAAAACTTGCCTCCAATTCTGATGCAAACCACAGAATATGAGTTTTTTGATTTGACACTAAGCCCTGATGATAGCATACTTTTTGCTTGCTTTGAATTAAAGGCTGATGAACCAAATATACCAAAGTTTGGAATTGTTGCTATCACTCTTTCATCTGGAAATTTTGATGTGATTGCTGAAGGTAAGTTTTCTGATATTTCAATAAGTCCTGATGGCAATAATATTCTTGCAACTATTCACGATGACACAAAAAGAGATGTTGCTGTAATTAATTTATCTAATGATATTGTAAAAAAAATAACAGATGATGGGAAAAGCTATTATGCAATATGGACGCCAACATCGGAGAATAAAAAATGACACAGAACAAATATGCTATTTTCTCTATTGTTTTATTTACATTTATTCTTGTGGAAAATTCACTTTTTGCTGATTCAATTTTATTTACTCCAAAAGGAAATACTCTCAAATTAGGCGAGTTCAAAATAGAAGGAGCAGTTAAACCAATAGATTCATATAAATCTTACTTTTGGCTGAATGTTGGATTTACAGAATTTGAACTCTCAGCAAATATTTTTGACAGCAAAGAAAGAAGAACAGAAGTTCTGATAAATGGGCAATGGAATTTCCTTCCAGAAACAACATACACACCTGGAATAGCATTTGGTTTTAAAGATTTGTTTTCTCAATCAAAACTTGGGACAGGCATATTTGCTGCTGTTTCTATGACATTACCTTATGAAAGCAAATTGCTTGAAAACACCAAAGCAACTGTTGGAGTTGGCTTGTTTGGAATAAAAGGTCCATTTGCTGGCTTAGAAAAACAGCTTCCAAATGGTTTTTTCTTGCAAAGTGAATATGACAGCAGAGACATTAATGCAGCTTTTGGTTGGAAAATAATGGATTGTCTGAAAATCAAAACATATTTACTGAAAAATGAAGTATATTACGGATTAGAGTTTAGAAGCATAGACTTATAAAAATCAAGGTAAAAAAAATAATTTCTGGTATATAAGAATAATTGACACAATCAGCTTTGCATAATTATAATTATAATGAAATCATTTGATTGGTTGAAATAAAAAAACTGTTATTAATATGGCAGAATTGGAGCCTTTGATGGCACAGTCCACAACGCCATTTTCAGATAAAAGCATATACACTGGACGCAAAGATGCGAGCCGTTTGAATACACCAGTTCAATATATAAAGGGCGTAGGGCCGCGCCTAGCTGCACTTTTTGGCAAGCTGGGCGTTTTTACTGTACGAGATCTTCTTTTTTATTTGCCTAGAAGGCATGAAGATAGATCTCAGTTTGCAAGAATTAATAGACTTGAACATGGTGAGCAATATTTAGTTCTTGGAGAAATAATTGCAGTTGATAATGTGCAGACCAGAGGCAAAATGGTTCTCACAAAAGTTATGATTGATGATGGTGGCGGAGTGCTCACTCTCACATGGTTCAATCAAAAATGGCTAAAAGATAAGTTTTTAAAGCTTTTAAGAAAAAAAATTGTGGTGTACGGTACTGCACAAATTGGCAGATGGGGTGTTGAAATGAATACTCCAGAATGGGAGCTCTACTCAGAAAATGATGAAACAATATCTTTTGGTAGAGTGGTGCCAATTTACTCTCTCACAGAAGGACTAACACAGCTTCAAGTGAGGAAAGCTGTAAAAACAGCTTTAGATGAATATTCGTGTGATGTTGTTGATATTCTGCCTAATGATATTAAAGATAGAATTGATTTAGTTGATGTGCAATATGCACTGATGAATATACATTTTCCTGAAAGTATGCAGGCTATGGAAGCTGCAAGGAAGAGATTAGTATTTGATGAACTTTTTCTTCTTCAGCTTGCTCTTGCCATTAGGAAAAGAGGAATTGAAAAGCCGGGTAATGGCATATCTTTTAAAATTCCTGATAATTTTGAAGATGAGCTAAACCAGATGCTTCCTTTTGAGCTTACAAATGCTCAAAAAAGAGTGATTGGTGAAATAGCAAAAGATATGAGCAGACCTATTTGTATGAATAG
>JBDNDK010000068.1:0-11593 GCA_046719185.1 Armatimonadota bacterium | reverse complement strand
TTTCCAGGCGCTGCGCGAGGCGCTCACGCGGCGTTTTCAGCGCTATGCCGACGCGCTCAGCGGCGAGTTGGCCGTGCGACAAGTCGGGTCCAATTTCAACTAATAAATCTTTCTTATCAGATTGTGGCTTTACAATGTCTATCAAAGGATGACCATAAAACCTAGCATCTACTCCCTGAACTTTTAGCTTTTCTGCAGACCATGGAAATGGTGTGATAGCTTTTCCTCCACACGAAATCAAAGTATCAGCATTTCTTGGATTTTTTCTCCAAGATGAAGGAGGAATATAATAAACCACATCTATCCCATTTTCCACCGCTCTTCTAGCAATTCTAGTGTTAAAGGCTCCAAAATCTATAGGAATAAAAAGGTCTGGATGCTTTTTGATCAAAGCACTTTTGAATTTCATATATGCAGAAAACATCACAGGAAGGGTTTTGATAGTGCTAACAACACCAATAGTGCCACCGCTTGTTAGATCAACACATAAATCTACACCGGCAGACCTCATTCTTTTACCACCACAGCCCCAAAAATCTATAGGACTGTGGATTTTTTTCATAGCATTTACCAGATTAGCACCATGCAAATCACCTGATGCTTCTCCAGCACACAATGCAATTGAATAATCTGCCACTCTATGTTCTAGGGGCCTCCATCTGCCTCCCATTATAGCCAAGTCTTACATTTTTTATAAAATCAAGAAGGTAATCTAACTCTGCACTGGGTTCAATCTCATTTTCAATTGCTTCAATAGCCTGTGAAATATTAAGATTTGATCTATACATGAGCTTAAAAGCATGCTTCAAACCTGCTCTTGATTGTGGTGTAATATCATTTCTTCTCAACCCTATCACATTAAGGTCGCACACCTTGCAGGGTCTTCCATCAGCAAGCACAAAAGGTGGAACATCTTGAACCACTTTAGAAAAACCACCAACCATAGCAAGCTTTCCTATTCTCACATTTTGATGAACTCCAACAATTCCACCAAACACAACTTTATCTTCAATCAAAGTATGTCCACTAATACCAACCATATTTGCCATAGTGATACCGTTGCCAAGAACACAATTATGACCAATATGACAATATGCCATTAGCATGTTGTTGTCACCAATTATAGTGCTTTCACCCTCACCACTTGCCCTGTGGATAGTAACAAATTCTCTTATAATATTTCCATTACCAATTTTTAGATATGTCTCTTCACCCTTAAATTTATAATCCTGAGGATTGCCACCAAGAACAGCACCAGATTTCACAGTGCAGTTGCTTCCTATTTCTGTGTTACACTCTATAATCACATGGTGATCAAGCTCAGTATTATCACCAATCTTTACATTTTTGCCAACAATTGAGTATGCACCAATCTTAACACCCTGCCCTATTTCAGCAGAGTCATCAATTATTGCAGTTGGATGAATATTTTTACTTATTTCCGTTATTTCCATAAATAACCGAATCCTTCTATTTTAGCTTTTTCCAGCAACTAATCCGTCATTAACACTGCTGCTTGTATCTCTCTCTACAAGAGCAAAAGTAAACTCACCTTCAGCAGCAATTTCATCATTTACTTTTGCAAAAGCTCTAACCTTACCAACATTTCCTCTTGTAGCAATAAGTTCTACATCTGTCACAAGAGTATCACCAGGTAATACAGGCTTTCTAAACCTAACTTTATCCATACCACCAAAATATGCAAGCTTACCATCGTTACCAGTCATAGAAAGCAACAATATCCCAGCTACCTGTGCCATTGCTTCACAAACTAAAACTCCAGGCATCACAGCATGACCCGGAAAATGCCCTTCAAAGAATTCCTCATTGATAGTTACATTTTTATAACCACGGGCACTTTCACCAGGAACCAACTCAAGTATCCTATCCACTAGCAGGAATGGATACCTATGAGGTAGTATGTTTCTTATCTGCTCAATATCAAGCATTTATATAAAAATCCCCCATAGCATTATAATTGGAATAAAAATAAATAGTATATTATATATAAACCGACCATTTTTATCCCATTATTACAACAAACACTTTATTGTAAAACAGTTTCACTTAACTTACAAGCCTTAATTCATAATTTACTAATGAATTAATTTTTCAACCTCTTTTGCAAACTCAATATTTAATGTATGACCAGATTTCACAGCTAATATTTCAGCCTCTATAAATCCGCCTGCAAGAGATATATCACCAATTAGATCAAGCATTTTATGTCTAGCAAACTCATCATCAAATCTCAAATCTGAACTAAGTTTATCTTGCCAAACAACAATAACATTTTCTATACTTCCACCCTTTGATAATCCATTACTCAACAATCCAGCAACTTCTTCATACAACACAAAAGTTCTTGCAGAAGCTATATCCTCAGCAAAGCTGTCTTTAGAAAATTCAAAACTACAAATCTGAGAACCAATCAACGGATGATCATAGTTTAGAACATAGGTTATTTTTGTTTTATCAGAAGGAACAGCTAAAACAAAAGATCCATTTGCCTTCACACAAACAGGCTCAATTATTTTAATTTTCTTTTTTCTTTCATCAAGATATTTTAGCCCACAAGATGAAATAGCATCCACATAAGCTTTTGCACTGCCATCTAATGCTGGAGTTTCCGGTCCATTTATTTCAACTAAAGCATTATCAATACCCATACCACTCAAAGTTGCAAGCAAATGTTCAACAGTTTTCACTTTCACCATGCCATTTCCAAGTGTGGTACCTCTTGAAGTATCTATCACATTTGATGCTCTTGCTTTAATTTTTTGTCCATCTGATATAAATACTATTCCACTATCTGCTTCTGCAGGATAAACTGTTACTGTAGTCTTAAGTCCACTATGCAAACCTGTTCCAACAAGCTCTATTTTATCAGCCAATGTAGTCTGCATTCCTAAATTCTGTTCTTCTTCAGTTTTCACGCGGCCAATCTTGGTTTCTACACTTAAAATAGTCATATGTTTATTTACCTTGCCTATTTATTTCTGTTTATTTCATTCTTGAGAGCTTCAATTTCTTTTTCCAACACTCTCAATCTTTCTATATAATCAGGCAATCGAAGCCGCGCTGCTTCTGCCCTTTTTTCCAATTTATGATCTCTAGCAGGAAAACCAGATACTATAGCACCATTAGGTATATCACCTATCGCTCCAGCCCTTGCAGCCAACACTGCTCCATCACCAATTTTAATATGATCTTTCACTCCGGATTGTGCAGCAAGTGTGACATTATTTCCAATTTCCACACTGCCAGCAACTCCACTCAGAGCTACAATAATACAGTTAGAACCAATTTTAACATTGTGTGCAATATGAACTAAATTATCAATCTTAGTACCAGAGCCAATTATTGTTTTTCCAGTTTTAGCTCTATCTATGGCTGAATTAGCACCAATTTCAACATTATCACCAATTTCCACAATTCCATTGTGAGGATATTTAACCAATCCTTCAGATGAAGGTATATATCCAAATCCATCAGCACCAATCACCACCCCAGCATGCAGTATCACATTATTTCCAATAATACACCTATTATAGACTACACAATTAGGGTGTAATAGACAATTATTGCCAATTTTTACACAGCTTCCAATAAATACTCCAGCACTAAGTATGGTATTATCTCCAATTTTAGCACCTCTTGATACAACACAATTGGAACCTATTGATACATTATTGCCAATATTTGCATCAGGATAAATGACAGCACTGTCTGATATACCAACTGGAGTATCTATGGCTTCGTCTTTGAAGAGTTCTAAAATCTTAACAAATGCTCTTGCAGGGTCTTGTGTTTTAATTATACACTTATCAGTATTACTATTTTCAATAGAATTGTTTGTTAATATACATACAGCAGATGATTGTAATGCTTTTTCATAATATCTTTTATCAGCTGCTAATACAATATCACCAAATTGTGCATCTTCTACAGATGAAACACCAGTAACACTTACGCTGTCATCACCAATCAACACACCATTGACAGCTTTGCACAATTCACTGGTTGTAAAAATCATGAATGCCCACCAAAAGCTTCAGACATTACAGGTCTGAATACACATTCTCCATCAGATTTCATTAACTTATAAAAATATTGTGTACCATCTTTAATTCCAGAAGAATAAGTATATGTTATATTTATGTTTCTTGATTGAGATATTCTTCTAAGCTCTCTTCTAATATCTTTCTCAATCAAACTAATCATCTCATTTCCAATATTATCCTTGCCATCTAGTTTGATATCTTTTGAATCTACTGAAAATTGTCTATCTATCAAAAACGGGGTTTTGTTTCTATCAGAATTACTTATAAACTTTGAATGTATATCAAAATATTTATTTTCAAATATACTTAGTTCTTTTGTAGTATTATCCTGAACAGTGTTTATTATATTTTTTATATAGCTACAATCTACATTATCGAAAGTTTTGATAACAGGACATTCTTTTGAAGATTCTTTTAGCATTGCAATTTTGTTTTCAGCCTCAGCCAAAAACTCTTTGTTTCTTGCTATAATCCTGTCATTTATGCTTTCAAATCTATTCCTTGTTTCTAATAATTTTGAATTATCAAATGTCAATGAGCAATAATTACTAGCTGAAATTGCAGCAGCCAAAGCAATCTGAGCATTAAATTTGTCTGACAAAGAATCTCTCTGCAAATCAACAGCTTTCTTATTAGCTTCTTTTAAAATATTATCAGCCTCTTTGCAGATACTGCTCCATTGTCTGTCTGCCACTCTGCCTTTTTCTGCAGTTATACAATAAGTTAAATTCTCTTTTGTTACATATTCAAGCTCTTGCAACGAAGAAATAGCCCGCAAAACAGTCAGATTTGCGAGTCTCTCTCTTTCACTTAAATCAATATTAAAAGAATCCAAAGCAGGTATCTGTAATTGTCCATTATCAATTGAAAAACCTTTGCCTTGGTCTATTTTATATTCTTTTTCACTCTCAATATATGCCTTCACATACTTATAACTTGGATGAAGAACAAGCAATTTTGAAATATCAACATATACCGTGTCTATTGCTGCTGACTCATTCATTGTCTTATTATTAGTGCCTTCTAGACCAGCACCAATACCCATAATAGCCAACACCAATATCACAAATGAATATACAATGAATTTCATATGCTTGCCTCAACTACAATTTAATTTTGTGCAGGCAGTTTTTGAATCACATCCTGTGTTATATCAACACCACCATAATAAACAGCTGCTTTTGCGAGAACCACACTCAAACCTTTTGCTTGTGCAACTTCCTTAACAGCAGCATCTATATCAGCTAATGCTTTTTGATCAAGTTCTTTTACTTTAGCTTGCCATTGCTTATCATAATCTTCAGCAACAGCTTGTCCTGTATTCTTTGCCTTTGTTTGTATATCTTGAAGTTCTTTTAATCTTGCTCTTTGTTGATCATTTGGGTCTTTGATCTCAATAAGAGTCCTTAGCTCTTCATCTCTTTTTTTACCCTCTGCCTCAAGTTCTGCTATTCTTGCTTTTTCTTGTGCAGTTGGTTGAGCTTTCATTTTGAGATCAATTATTTCATTTATTTCAGTCTCATTCAACATAAGAGTCTGACTTCTGATATCTAACTTTGTCTTGAATTCTTCTTTCATTTTGTCTAATTCAGACATATACTGCTTTATCTTTGGAGCTTCAGAATAAATTAAATCTTCATCAACAACTCCAATTGTCTGTGAAAAAACACAACTTGTAAACAAAGTACTAAAAACAAAAACACCTGACACAATTAACGCAATCCTGCGTATTCTATTCATTAGAAATTACCTCTTTCCCTAGAAGTTAATTACTTCTAATATTATAATTTTATCATATCACCAAGCAAGCAACAACCAAGCTTTTCTAACAAATATCTGTAAAGTTAATTTTACCCATAACCTATTCAATATATCGAAAATTCACGCTATAAAGAAAAGCATAGCAATTTTGATGCCCGTTATAATTAAAGACGCTGATAAGTTGATATAATTACAAAAACTAGCAAAATTCTCAGCAATCTAATAAATTAGTAATTTTAGAAAGTTTGACCAATACTAAAGTGTGTTCTTGATCCCTCATCACCAACACCCCAGTCTAGCCTCAACTGACCAATAGGAGTAGTAACTCTCACACCAAATCCAGTACCTAGTTTACCTTCAAAACTATCATGCTGCTCCAAATCTCTAATTCTAAACGACCTATCACCACCCCAAGCATCTCCATAATCTACAAACACAACACCAGACATAGCACTAGCTATAGGAAATCTGTATTCAGCACTTGCAAGCAACATATTCTTGCCCCAGAATCTATCCTCTTTATATCCTCTTAATGTATCAGAACCACCAGCAAAGAATTGTTCAAAGAAAGGAAGTTTGCCATCAGCAATACCACCTCTCAATCTTACAGCAATAACATTCCTTCTATCATTGGCTGTTTTTTTTGCACCTTGAGGACTATAATATCTTCTTGCATCAAATGTCATTTTAGTGAATGATCCATCATAAGGAACTTCATCATATGATATAGGATTAGATCCTACAACCTCAACAAACCTTTTTGCGTTCACATTTCCAAATTCAAATGAAAGACTTTCATAAGAACCAGATGCAGGATCCATATCAATATCTCTAGTATTTCTAACAGCCTTCAAAGATCCAACAGTAACATCACCCTTTTGTAATATACTTGCTAAATCCTGATTGTTTCTAACTAAATCAGAATTGGTATCAACATTTTCAAATCTTCCACCAAGGAAAAGTCTTATATTCTCTGTAATAGGTCTGCTGACAGTAACATCTCCACCTTTTCTTCTCTCATTATATTCATCATCATTAATTGTGCTATCTGATCCAAATACACCAGATGAAAATCTATACATAACCTTATCATAATAGCTCACAGATAGTGATGTGTTTTTGTCATCAATCCAAGGCTCAAAGAATCCAACCTCATAACTAGTTCCACCACCTAAAGCACTAGACCTACCCTGTTCAACAAGTAAGTTTAATCCCTGACCTCTACCCATAAAGTTGTTTTCAACCAATCTTGCCTGACCAACTAATTTTTGTCTTGATGAATATCCCATACCAAGAGATATTTGGCCTGTTCTCTTTTCTACCACTTCAATTACAACTTTCAAAGTGCCGGGTTGCGAACCGGGTTCAGGAGTTCTAGGTTTCAAATCTTCTAAAATATCTAAATTCCATATTTTCAAATAGTCTTGCTCAAGAGTCTTTGCATTAAAAAATGTCCCGACTTTTGTTTTCATCTCTCTTGTAAAGACATGTTTTTTTGTTTTTTTATTTCCAATTATCTCAATGCTTTCAACAGTATGCACTAATATAGGAACAATCAAAGTATTTGTTTCTGGATCAACATTTATTTCATCAGTTACATAGGCTACATAACCCTTTTCCTGATAATAATTATTTATATTATCAATGTCTCTACTTAATATAAGAGAGCTCAATACCTGACCAGCTTTTGTTCTCATTAAATTTATAATTTCTTCTTCAGGTATAGGATCGCTGCCCAAAATTCTAATTTTATCCACCCTAGGATTTTCAGTTACTTCATATATAATTTTCACACCGCCATCAACATCCTCTTTATGTGCTGTTATAACACTAAAATAACCTAGATCCATAATAGCTTGTCTATCTTTATTTACAGCATCTTCAGAATAATCATCTCCTGGCTGAACAGAAATAACATTCTTGATAGTATCAGTATTAATGTTTATGTTTCCTGTTACTTCAACAGATACAACCTGCTTAATATCTTGCCCTACCACCATACAAGATGAAAGTAAAGTTATTGCTATCAATATAGAAATAACTCTGGTATAAGCAAATCCAAAAAACATTTGAAACTCCTCCTTAGATATCTCTGAAATCTTTATATCAAACGCATCCTTGCTATTTAATCTACTTGTGTTATCAGACGATTATTATAACTCAATCTGACCAGAATTATAACACCAAAACAAGCACTAGGTAAAATATCAACAAATATATTAGAATAGAAATATTAAAGCCTATTGTATTAGCAAACAATTTCTAATACACAAAAAGTGAAAATGAAACTCAAATTAGTATATTTCGTCCCAATATTAAGTTTAATAGTATATAATAAAAATATGCAGGTTATTTTGATGGTCTAATATAAAAAAAAATCAGCTTTGCATAAAAAAATATTATCTTTATATAAAAAGGATAATAAAATTAGGTTGCTTGGGATGGATGAAAAACTTGAACTAAAAGTATGTGTGGGCAGCTCTTGCCATGTAAAAGGTGCTGCTGAGACATTAAAATCTCTAGAGAAGCTTATAAAAATAAATAATATAGAAAAACTAATAGATCTAAGAGCAGAGCTATGCCTTGCAAACTGCGTGGAAGCTCCAAATATAATGGTAAATAAAAAAGTTTATGGTGGGATTACCCCGGATATTGTGGAATCCTTTTTTGAAGAAGTAATTCTCCCACAGGTGAAAGAATGTCAAGCTCAATAATTTCAACAGATAAAGCAAAATGCAGAGACTGCTATAGATGCGTAAGAATGTGTCCTGTAAAAGCAATTAGAATATCTGATGGTCAGGCACAAGTGGATGGAGATAGATGTATTAATTGTGGCACTTGTGTTAGAGAATGCCCTCAAAAAGCAAAACATGTAAGAAAAGATATTGAGAAAGTGATAGAGCTAATAAACAGCAAATCAAAATTAGTTGCTTCTGTAGCTCCATCATTTCCTGCTGCTTTCCCAGAGCTTGAAACCGGAAAACTTGCATCAGCCATCAGAAAACTGGGATTTGAAAAAGTAACAGAAACAGCAGTTGGTGCAGAGATGGTGGCAAAGGCAACAGCAGATATATTAAAAGATGCACCAGAAGACACGTGGGTTACATCATCTTGCCCAGTTGTTGTTAATTTGGTAGAAAAATATTATCCTAATTCCTGCATCAATATTACTCCTATTGCATCACCAATGATAGCACATGGCAGATATCTGAAAGAAAAATATGGAAAAGATTCAAAAGTGGTGTTTATTGGTCCTTGTGCAGCAAAAAAATTGGAATCTGAAAATGATAAAAATGATTCTGTTGATGTTGTAATTACTTTTGATGAGCTTAAAATTCTTTTTGAAGAATTCAAAATAAATCCTTCGGCAGTAGAAGTTGATGATTTTGATGATGTAAGACCAATAAATGCCCAGTTGTTTCCTCTTGAAGGTGGACTTGCAAAAACTGCACAGATAGCATCTGGATTATTGAGAGAAGACTTTGTGCCGGTATCTGGTAGTGATCATGTAAGAGAAATGCTGGAACATATAGATGAAGAAAGCCCGGTTAGATTATTTGAAGCATTGTTTTGTCCGGGTGGATGCATAAATGGTCCGTGTCTTGATAGAACTCATAACATATATGATAGAAGAGGTAGGGTGCTAAAACATCACAAAGACCTCAGGCATTCTGCCAGTGAAGAATATGTGCCCTGCACTGATAAATGTATAGATTTACATATGGCTATAAAGCCTTATGAGATAGATAAGTCTCAATTTACAGAAGAACAAATTCAGCAAGTATTACTTCAAACAGGAAAAAAAACTAAAGAGGATGAGCTAAACTGTGGTGGGTGTGGATATCTAACATGCAGAGATAATGCAATAGCTGTATTATCTGGAATGGCTGAATATAGTATGTGTCTGCCTTGGATGAGAAGACTTGCAGAAAGAAAAGCTGACCAAATAGTAGATAACAGCCCAAATGGAATTTTGATGTTGGATTCTGACTTAAATATAGTATCATTCAACCCTGCATTTGCTAGTATGTTTGCAGCAACAGACAAATTAATAGGCAAACCAATCAGCACATTAATGGATCCTGTTGATTTTGAAAAAGTAGCCGGCAATGTTGTAGATAAATTAAACAGAAATGTAGTAAATTTCCCTCAATATGGACTAATTGCATCAGTTAGTATATATAAAATTGAAGATGCAAATATGCTTGTTGGAATATTCTCAAATATCACAAAAAACAAAGAAGATGAAACAAGAATAAATAAAATGAAAGAAGAAACACTTGAAAGTGCCCAAAGTGTGATAGAAAAACAAATGAGAATGGCACAAGAAATAGCAAGCATTCTTGGAGAAACAACAAGTGAAACAAGAGTGTTACTTCACAAACTCACAGAATTGGCAAAAGAATCTCAAAAGAGTGGAGATAAATGAAAGAGTTTGTTGTTGATGTATCTGGTAAAAACTTTAATAAGAGTGGTGAAGATATATGTGGTGATTCATTCAAAGTTTTTTATACACCGGATTCAACTGTTGTTGTTCTATCAGATGGATTGGGCAGTGGTGTTAAAGCAAATGTGTTATCAACCTTGACAGTTGAAATAGTTGGCGGTCTTGCAACTGGAGATTTGAGCAACAGAGAAATAGTTGAGACTCTTATTTCAACTTTGCCTGTATGTAACTGGAGAGGAATTGCTTATTCTACTTTTTCTATATTGAGAATATATTCTTCTGGACAAGCAACTCTAGTTGAGTATGATACTCCGACATCATTCAGAATAAAAGATGGCAAAATTAAGACTCAAAACAGCACAGAAATAGAGGTGTTGGAAAAAAAAATAAGAGAAAGTCATTTCAGAATGAAACCAGGAGAGATAGTTTTTCAGATGTCTGATGGAATAATTCATGCTGGAATTGGAACATCACTAAGAATGGGATGGCGTGAGGATGGCGTGCAAAAATTTCTTTCTCACATTGCCTCAGAAACTAATGGAGACATTGAAAAGTTAACATCTGCTGTAGTTGAACAAGCTATGAAGCTTTGGGAATTCACACCTGGTGATGATGGAACAGTAGTAGCAGCAAAATATAGAAAAGCCATAAATGCAGCAGTGATCACTGGTCCAGCAGCAGACCCTAAAGACACTCCAAGACTTTTGAGAGACTTTCTTCAATTTGAAGGAAAAAAAATTGTATGTGGAGGAACCACATCACAACTTGTTGCAGACAAACTTGGAAAGCCCTTGGAAATTGATTTTAAGTATATTGACAGCGGACTTCCTCCGACTGCTGAAATAGATGGGATAGACCTTGTTACAGAAGGAATGCTTACATTAAACAAAGCTGTGGGTTATCTAAGAGATGGCATTCCTGAAGATGAGGCAAATGCCGCAACAGAGCTGGTATCTGCTCTAACATCTAGTGATGGAATTCGTTTTTATGTTGGCACAGCAAGAAATGCTGCACACCAAAATGCAAACTTTCCATCTGAGATGTTATTAAGAAGATCTGTGGTAGAAACTCTGGCCGATCTGCTCAGACATAGAAATAAAACTGTTGAAGTTTATTATTATTAATGTCTTTTGTGAACTTTTTGTATTATTATATATTGATAATCTAATAATTAGCCCATATAATAATATTAGAAGGCAATTATAATACAAAGAGTAAAAATTTTTAGAATCGGAAGGGTTTATGGCTATCACACAGCCAACTAAAATTTTGCTTATAACTCGCTCTCGATCTGACCGAACTCTTTACGAACGGTCTGCGT
>JBDNDK010000067.1:0-11595 GCA_046719185.1 Armatimonadota bacterium | reverse complement strand
ATCAACCGAGCTGCAGGGTTGAGCGTCGGCAGTGTGGAGGGGGCGATGCAGGCGTCGGCGGTGGACGAAGCTGTTGTGAAAGTGCACAAGAATCTGGGGTAGTGGTAAATGCTGGTGAGATAACGATATTAAACTTTGCATTAAATAGAGTAAGCTTTTCACCATTTATAAATAATGGTGATTTTGAATGTTTGTTGGCAGAAGATATTGCAACAGGCTGGAAAAAGTGGAAAGCTTCAACATCTAATCCAATTTTATATTCAATGGATTATTCAGACCATCTTGCCGGCACATCAGCTCAGGTCTTTGGCAGAAAAGATTCTTCTCCATTTAATGGTGGAATTGTTACTAAAGTTCCTACATCAGCTGGTGTCAAATATGAAGTGTCTGCATGGGTTAGAATGGAGACATCAGGATCTAATACTTGGCTTGCATTTGGTGTTGACACTACTGGTCAAATGGATAATGGAGTCTCACACACAATTAATTACAAAAATTTTGAATCAAAGGGTAATAGAAAATGGCATAGATATAGACAAATAATCACAGCCACATCAAACAGTATTAGTATTTTTGCAAAGTATGGCAAGGCAACAGGTGGTTCAGGCTCAAACTATGCCTATGTTGATAATGTTACAGTTCAGCCTTACACAGAGCTTGAAGCCGAAGATTATGATCAAGCTTATGATACAACATCCGGTAATTATGGTGGAGAATATAGAGATGGTGATGTGGACATTGGGCAGCTTCCGGGGGAAAACGGCTACTATGTTGGTTGGACAGCTGCTGGTGAGTGGCTGCAGTGGAACAATGTAGGCTCAATTGGTGGAGATCATTTATTAGTAATTGATTATTCTGGTGTTAAAAATTATTCTTGGGAAAGTGAACCAAAGGTGCGATTATTAGTGAATGGAACAAATGTAACTGGCGATATAGAATTGACAAGAAGCGGAAATTATGATGCATACAGAAAGTATGTACATCCAACTTTGATTAATATTCCTCAAGGAACAAATAATACCATAAGATTAACTTTCCAAACATCAAGAAGCAACATTGACAAAATAGCTTTGATACCTATATCAAAATCAATCAAAATTGAAGCTGAGGATTATCAATCTTACTATGACACTACACCTCAAAATGAAGGTGGACAATATAGAAATGATGGAGTAGATATAGGATTAAATAATGCAGTCTATTTTGTAGGTTGGACAGCAGCAAATGAATGGCTTGAGTATCATCTAAAAGGCGACAGCAGAACTTATGCTGTGTTTTTAAGATATGCTGCGACATCTAATGCTTCAGTGGATTTAGTAATGAATGGTTATCCTGTAATAGAAAATATAAGTCTTCCATCAACAGGTGGATGGTACACTTGGCAGTTTAAATATGCAGGAATTATCACAGCAAACACTGGTGATAATGCACTAAGATTATTTATGAAAACAGGCGGATTTAATTTAGACAACATAGTGCTTGTTCCAATTGGTGATGGAAATGCTGGAAGTGATTTATTAACAGGTGTTCACTTTGCTGGTGATGTTAACAATGGGATATTAGATTTTGTGTCTGAAAGAGATCTTAGTCAATGGATATATACTACAGAAGCTTTTGTGAATAATGATAGAGATCCAGACACAAATTCAGAAATAATAAATTGGATGAACACATGGATAAATGGTCAATTAAAATCATTACATCAAAATAGAATAAAGCCAATTATCAGAATTGACTGGAAATGGGGAGAAACCGTTCCTAGGTTATTGCCAAATAATCAAGTAGATAATGTAGCAGTCAGCAGATATGCTAGAACTTTCAGAAAATTTGCTCAGCTTGCAGATGCAGCAGGAGTGCCTATTAGGCATTTTGTGGTTGCAAATGAAATGAATTTAAAAGGCGAAGCAAATGGCTTTGCTAATGGCTATATACCAGAATGGTATTATGCTTATGTATATGATGTTGTGAAAAATGAAATGGCTCAGCTTGGAGCAGGATATGAAGTGATGGTTGGTGCAGTTTCACCGGGCAGCAATACAGTAGATAATTTGCAGTCTGGAACATCATACTTTGATCCAAATGTTCTTTCTGTTGATGGATTAGTATATCTTGAAAATGTGATAAAAGAGTTAAAGAGAAAAGGTACACCAAATCCTGATTTCTCATTGCATGCTTATGCTGATTTTGATAATAGATTCAACTACACTATCAATTTCTATTGGGTTTTAAGAAAGCAGTTAGAGATAATTATGAAAACTCACACTATTGTTCCTTATGGAGAAACTGAAAGTGTTACTATTCCCGGATATGCAAATGCTGGTGTATATATCACTGAATGGAACAGACACACACCTGTAAATTCATCTGAAGGCAGAGTAGAGCAAGAAAGAAGAACATCTGCATTTATCAGAACTGCTATTGATAGAATAAATAAGTACAATGTGAATAGAGAAATATTTGATAATCAAAATAATACTTACAGGTCCTATGATCACAGAAATGTTGCTCATAACTTCCTACCTATCAAAGGAATGTGTTACTTTGTATTTAATGATGATCCATTATGGAATGACTATTCATTAAAATATTGGAATACCCTATCTGGAAGTGCTACTGGTGATGATGATATGTATAATACACATAAATCATTCATAGGTAGAAGATATCCTGCAGGCAGATAAAATTAGTAAAATAGCTGCATAATAATGGTAATATTTCTCATACCATAATCAGCTGGCTATTGACAAACCTGCTTTTAGGGGGTAAGTTGAATGTATGGTGAAGACATAAATTCGACATCATTAGTTCAAACATAATAAAAAATTAGGTAGGGTAAATTAATGAAAAAACAGTTTGTAGTAGCACTATTTAGTATTTTATTATTAACTTTTGCCTCAATGGCATTTTGCCAAAGTTGGGGCATTCCTCAGGAACTAGGCAGTCCCGGAGAAGAACCTATAAAAGGTGGAAGACTCTATGGAGCTGCCGATGGTTTCCATGTTGTTTACACCGCACCCGGTGGTCTTAAATATAAAAGGTATCAAAATGGTAATCTTTCTCCCGAAAGAATTGTAACCAATAGATTTTTATTTAATCCACAAATCACTGTTACTGGTGACGGCAGGGTGCATGTAGTTTGGGAAGACTGGGCAGGTGATGGACCTCATGTGGGTTGGGCAGTGTCAAATGATGGTGGAAACACTTTCCAGCCTCATCAGCTAATTGCTCAAACAGGTTATGCAAAATTTCCATATATAAGTCATTACGGTGCTTCTAATGGTGGTGAAGCTGTGATGGCTTATTGGCATGCCGGTAACAATAATATGATGTTTAGAAAATTCAATGGATCTTCTTGGGATCCACTTTATAATATGGGCTCAGTAAGCACAAGTGAATATTATGTACTAGGTCAGTGCAGATCATTGCAAGACGGTTCTGTGTATAGATTATTTGGTAATGATAGTCACGGTGGCACAGGTCCTGTGTATAGAAGATTCAATGGTGTTTCTTGGGACCCAGAAGTTTCTGTGGGTATAACAGGTTTCTTTGCAAGAGCCAGCATAGCTGTTAATCCTATAGGTCAAGTAATGGTTATGTATAACAAAGATGGAAGATTTCATATTAAAGTGAATACTCCTGGTGTTGGTTGGAGTTCAACTGTTTCTCTTGAGAACAACACTGCTTATGGTGGAATTACAGCAATACCGGGTTCAAATGATTTTTATATAGTTTATACAGAATATGCTGAAAGAGTTTATGGCAGAAGATGGTCTAATGGCACACTAGGTGCAAGAGAATTAGTTTCTGTAGGTTTGCCTGCTCAATTCACTCCAGATGCAAATGTAACTGCAGGTTTGGACGGCTCAATATATGCCACTTGGGAAAACTGGTCAACAGGCAATGCTAGATTCCTATTTAATGTAAAAGGTGGAACCTCTTCACCTATGGGAACAGTTTCAGGAACAGTTACAGACCAAAATGGCAATGGAATAGTGAATGCTGTTGTTGCTTCAGGTGCTTATGTTGCAATCACTGGAGCTGGTGGAGCATATACTCTCAATATGGCTGTCGGAACACATCCTGTAACAGCTTCCAAAGATTACCATGATTCACACACTTTGAATGTTACTATAAATCAAGGTCAAACTACATATGCCAATTTCCAATTATATGCTATTCCACCTAATCCTATATCAAACTTCTATGTAATTTCATCTGATAAATTAAATAGATTATATTGGACAAACCCATCAAGTGGACAATTCAGAAAGACAATGATTAGATTCAGCACTACTGGATTTCCAACAAGCCCAACTGATGGTCAATTGCTTTGTGATAGAGCAACATTGCCCGGCCAGTCTGATAGTTTTGAACACACAAATCTTACAAATGGTGTTACATATTATTACACTGCTTGGGCACATAATGATAACTTTGTACATTCCACATCAGTTAGTGAATCAGCTACACCAAATTTCATAACATGTCTGATGGCTAAGAACTTTGCTGATTCATCAATAGTAGATTTAAATAATAAAGTTGTAACAGCAATTTTTCCGAGTGAAAACTCAATATCTATTCAAGAACAAAATAGAACTTCCGGAATAAGACTTACATATAGTGTTGCAGGACTTTCTGTTGGTGATGTTGTTAATGCAAAAGTTTCAATAAGAAGCTACGTTCAAAACAATGTTATATATGAGAAGTATGCTGCTGTTGAGGAAATACAAAAAATTTCTACATCTCCGGTGTCGTCATTAGCAACAACAAACAGAGCTATTGGTGGCAAGAGTTCACCTCCAAATATAATTGGTGTTGTTGAGAGAGAGTTAGATAGTAATAACAATTTCATAGGATATAAAGAATCAGCTGATTTATATAATATGGGCTTACTAATGACTACCACTGGCAAAGTTACAAGAACATTTAATAACATATTCTATATTGATGATGGAAGCAATATACAGGATATCACCGGAAGAGTTGGAGTTATGGTTCTTCACAATTTTGGTACATCTCCTGTTATGGTGAATGATTATGTTACTGTTACAGGAGTTGTAAATGCCAGCCTGCCAAGTGGCTGGCCTGCAAATAGAAGAAGTATTAAAGTAAGAAATATAAATGATATTGTCATATATGGACCAGTTGGCGTTGGACATATAACTGGAACTGTATTAGATACAAACTCAGTTCCAATATCTGGTGCAACAGTGCAAACAGATATTGGTGGATATTCTGCAACTACAGCAACTGATGGTGCATATACTATAGCAAGTGTGGTGCCTGGAACATATAGTTTAACTGCATCTAAATCAAATTATACATCTCAGACTCTAACAAATGTTGTTGTTTCAGAAATGAATGTAACAAATGCAAATTTCACCTTGACATCAACAGTTGGAAATATCACAGGTGTTGTTAAAGATGAAAATAATCAAGGTATTCAGGGTGCAACAGTTTCCACTTCTACAGGTAGTTATACAACAACAACTGGTGCAGGTGGAGTTTATACTCTCACAAATGTTTCAGCTGGCACATATTCAATAACAGCATCAAAAGCGGGCTACAATTCACAAACTAAAAATAATATTTCTGTAGTTGGTGGACAGTCAACAAGTGTAGATTTTGTAATTACAAATTTATATGGAAAAATTACAGGGTTTGTGAGAGATGGATTAAATAATGGAATTGTGGGTGCTATTGTTCAAACGGATACTGGTGGATATTCTGCAACTACAACAAGTGGTGGTGCATTTACAATTTCTAATGTGAGTCCGGGAACATATTCATTAACTGCATCTAAATCTGGGTTTAGCCCTCAAACTGTAAGTGGTGTTAATGTAGTAGCAGGGCAAACAACAAACCAAAATATTACGCTTATGTCAATTTATGGATACATAGCTGGAGTTGTGTTAAATGATGCTAATATGCCTGTTTCAGGTGCAACTGTTTCAACAAACACTGGAGAATATTCAACTACAACTGATGTTAATGGTGAATATATATTAGCAAATATTCAACCGGGTACATATTCAGTTACTGCATCTAGAACAGGTCATATATCTGATACAAAGACCGATATTGTTGTTGTTTCTGATGAGGTTTCTACTGCAGATTTTACACTTGTTAGATTGTTAGGTAGTATATCAGGAAATGTATCATCAGCTCTTGGGGGCAATATCATAGGTGCAACAATAACAGCAAACCCAGGCGGCTATTCAACTACAACTAACTCAAGCGGCAACTACACATTAGACAATATTCCTGTTGGCAATTACAATGTTACTGCAAGTGTTAGTGATCATCAAACAAACACTCTATCTGGTATTGTTGTTAATGAAAGTCAAACAACAACAGCTAATTTTATTCTTTTGCCAAATATGGTTGAAAAGAACACCAATGGAAACTTCAGCGGTGGTTTCTTTGATTTTTGGGGCGGAAGAATAGGAAATACTTGGGGAGCTTGTTGGTATGGAAGCTTTAATAATTGGGCTACTTGGGGAGAGCATTCAATGTCCGGTCAAGGACCTTGCCAAAAGATTACATTCAACACGTCAAATGTATCTGTTGGTATTGGGAAACCAATTTCTGGCTTGATACCGGGAGCACCATACACTTTTAGTGCTAAAGTGTATAGAACAACCAACTCATTGAATACCTTTATGGGTGTTAAAGATTTCTATAGTGACCATATTCTACCTCCAAGTGGAACAAATTTGAACCCTATAACGAATCAATGGGTTACAAGACAAATAACAGGTACTGTTCCTGCAAGTGGTAACATTACATTCTACGTATGGGGTTTAAGAACTGCAGATGTTAGTGCACAGCTATATATAGATGATGTAAGCTTATTAAGCTGGTAAATACAGTATTTCATATTTTATTGTTTTTAAATATTCAAGTCTCAGCATTTTTGCTGGGACTTTTATTTATGTTAAATAAACAGGAATTTTAATTTTTTTTTATAATGCTAATGTATAATGTGCTTAAAGTTAAAAAATAATTTTTTAAAATTGTAATGGGGGAGATTAGACAAGTAATATGAATTTCTACAAACCTGAAATTATAAGATATGACAAAAAATGTTTTAATGTAAATAATAGTAACTTGCTGTTATATAGTGGTTCATTTCATTATTTTAGATGTCCTCAGCTAATGTGGAGGGATAGGTTAGTCAAACTAAAACAAGCTGGCTATAACTGTATTGAAACATATATCCCTTGGAATTGGCATGAGCAAAAAGAGAATTTGTTTGATTTTACAGATTTAGAAGGATTCTTGAAACTGTGTTCTTTGATGGGTTTTTATATAATAGCAAGACCTGGACCTTATGTTTGTACTGAACTTGATAGCGGTGGTTTTCCCGGTTGGCTTTTGGAGAAATGTCCTGAATATAGAACAGACTCAGAAGAAAATATAAAATGGGCAGAACACTGGCTGAGAGAGGTGATGCCTGTTATAAATAAGTATCAGATAACTGATGAAAAGGGAGCAGTTATACTTGTTCAAATAGAAAATGAATATGATTATTCATCTATACCTGATGAATCAAAAAAGAAATACCTTGATGCTTTATATGATATCGCAATGAGTACAGGCACAAAGGTTCCTATAATTACTTGCAGAACAAAAGAAGCCAAAGATAAAAATAATGAAAAAATGTCTCAAGTAATGGATACTCTAACATTTTATCCTGGTTGGAATAATTTAGATCATGAAGTGAAAAGAGTTATTAGTCTTCAAAGAAATGAACAGCCTGATGCACCTGTTATGATTGTAGAACTGCAGGGAGGGTGGTTTTCCAGCTTATCTGCAATTTCTTATTTTAATGATCTTGGAGCTAATCATATAAATAAAATAACAAAACTTTCTTGGGCAAATGGTTGTACTGCTACAAATCATTATATGGCATTTGGAGGTACAAATTTCGCTTGGTGGCCTGGGAAAGGAATATATACTTCTTATGATTATCAAGCACCTCTTGCTGAACATGGTGGTCTTACAGATAAGTACTATTCTGTAAAATTGATGGGAGATGCATGCAATTTAATGGGAGGTTTAATAGCTGTTTCAGAACCAGTGGGAAAAGTAAAAAGCAATACCAAATTTGTGGATGTGTATCAGAGAAATTCAGGACAAGTGGGATTTGTATTTGTCAGTAATAAAAGCAATGAATATGTAAAGGCTAATATTACAGTATCTGATCCAATTACGGCTAGACCTATGGATATAAATGTTGATCTACTACCTAATGCTGTTAAAATACTTCCTTTGAATTATCCAGTAGGTTCATCATTCATAACAAGCACTAATGCAGAGCTTCTTAATGTAGCAAAGATTGGTACCAAAACATTTGTGTTTTTATATTCTGATTGCCATAGTTTTGATGATGAAATAGAAGTTAATTTATTTACAGGTGTAAGAAGAAAAATTAGACTTCCTATAAAAGATACTGAATCTGTGAAAGTTGTTGATGATTTAGTATTTATTGGTTTAAATAGACACATTGCACAAAGAACTTGGAGAGCCTTTCATGGAATGGTGATGACTAATGCAGCCTTATTAGTTCCTACTGGGTTGAATAGTGCATTAGTTTTAACCAAACCCGGCAAAACAACTATAAAATTAATTACTTCTACAACACCAAAACAAATAAATTTATCAGGAAAAAAACAAGAGGTAAAATATAATCCAAAAACAAAAATTTCTGATTTTCAGATAACAACACCACAAATTCCGGCAAGTAGCAATATTATTAGGGATATTTATGAGATAAAAACAGAATTTGATAATGGATGTTGGACTAAAATAGACAAACTTAACTCACTAGAGAGGCTTGGTTATTTTGACAGAGGCTATTATAGATATAGAGCAAGAATTGATGCAGATGGCTTAGGATATCTCTTTGTTGGCGGTTCTGATGCCTATAAAACAACAGTATTTGTTAATGGGAAGTTGGTAAAGAATACTTATTCTTCTGCAATGTTGCACAAGATAGGAAATAAAGGTAGTGTAGATCTTGGTATTTTATACGAAAACAGAGGAAAAGAGCATTCTGGTGATGGAATATCTGAGCAATCTGGCATAACTGATATTTTGTTTGTTCCTAAAAAGTCTTGTAGAGAAATAAAGCTATCTAAAGCATTTATTAGAAGCAGTGATAGATTTCCAGACAAAAGTCATCCTTGGGCTAGTGATACTGAAAATTTTGATGGAGCTGCTGAAATTTATTTGAATGATAACAGAATAAATAATTTTGATGGAAAAAGGAGTTATTGTTGGTATTCATTTATAGTTGACATTAATGATAAAAAATTGGGAGCAGGAGTATTTTTTAAGAATCTGAGTTCTAGTTCCAAAATGTATGTGAATGGCATCTATTGTGGACAATCATTTTTTGCTGGAGAGAATGCTTTTAATATCACAAGAGCCATAAAAACAGGCAGGAATGTTATAACTGTTGCTGTTCCCATAAATGGTGAAGTAAATGGAATATATGATATCTCTTTAATATTGGCTGATGTTAATGCAAAGATTATAGATAATGTTGAAATTGTACGTGGTTTGCCTGGTGAAGATGTGCCTATTTGGAAATATAATCTTGCCGAAGAAGATTGCTGGAAAAATATCAAGCTTAATTCCAGAACAATTTATAAGGATTCAGAAAAAATGCCTATAAATGAATCTGTTTGTTGGTATAGAACTAATTTTAATTTACCTGATGTTGAAGGATGGCAGATTCCTTGGAAATTAAAACTTGATATGGCTGGTGATGCATTAATATTTGTAAATGATGTCCATATTGGACTATATTATGATTTAGGAATACAGAAGGAGTTTTATGTTCCTGAGTGTTGGCTGAATTATGGAGATGTTAAAAATGTGCTAAGTATTGCAGCTGTTGCATCAAATAATAGACCTGAAATTAAAAGTATTGAGATTACTCCCTATTTTGAATACTCATTAAAAATAAATGATCTCAAGTTGGAATTTTGAGAAAATTTGGCTTTGGGCATTTAGAAAAGTAGAATAGATATTATTTTGTTGACATAGCATAAATGCTGGGATATACTGAGTTTAGACAAGAAGGGAGGTGGTGACTAATTATGAACTCTAGTCAACGAGGTGACCGCACGGGCTAGCAATTTTAGCCTATGGTCTTAGACCATCTCTGGTCATGAATGGTTAGCCCCTACGCGTAATCCCTCAAACTACCTGTGGGGGTAGGAAATATTGGCTGGCTGAATTAGCCAGCCAATTTATTTTTTATGTACCTGCAAATGTGTAAAATCTCCATAGATTAGCTTGTTTTGTTTCTAAACATTATAATGAAAAAATTTTGCAAAAATTCAAACGAAAAATAGTTTATATCCGTCAAAGTATGGCATAACACATCATATAATAAAATTTCTATTAAGTATTTAATAGAGAGTATCGAATAGATATATGTTTAATTAAGAGGTAGTTGCAGATAGCACAATGTTTGACAAAACAGGTTTAACATTCTGATTTTGTAGGTAAAATATAGTGTATTGACCTAGCAGGCAGTAGTTATAAAAAGTAAGTTCAAAAAGAAGCAACCAAGCCTATTTTGAGCCTGAATAATGTTAAATTTGTTCTGTCAGACACTGGTCTTCTTTTTAAAGAAGGTTAGTGTTTTTTAATATAATGTGCGATAGACGATAAGGAGTGATGTCCTATGAAAACACAACATGAAGTGATAATTTCTGCAGAAGGACTCAAGAAAATAGAGCAAGAATTACATCAGCTTCGCACAGTGCATAGAAAAAGAGTAGCTGACAGAATAAGAGATGCACTAGAATTTGGTGACTCTGCTGAAAATAATGAGTTTGAAGATGCAAAAAATGAACAAGCAATGGTTGAGGGTAAAATTGAAGAACTCAAGAGAATTGTTGCATCAGCAGTTGTTCTAGATGATAGTGAGGTCACTACAGATGAAGTTGGCATTGGCTGTATTGTAACAGTAAAGGATAATGAAACCAACGATGAATGGGAGTGGTCTATAGTTGGAACTTTTGAAGCTGATCCGGCTGAAGGCAAGATCTCTAATGAATCACCAGTAGGACAAGCTCTAGTTGGTAAAAAAGTTGGTGATATGGTGACAGTAGAGATACCTGCTGGAATTGCTCAATATGAGATTGTAGGAATTAGAAAATAAGCCGAAAGAATAATTAAATAAAGAAAAAAAATTAAACCTGCGGTATAATATTAAGCTGCAGGTTTTTTTGTGACATCTAAAAGTTTGCAAGAGTCTGCAAATATTGAGATAATTGCAAGATAAAAAAAGAATATTGGGAGTAATACATTGGAAGAACATATTATACCTGAAGATGAATTAATACAAATTAGAAAAGATAAATTAGAAAAATTAAGAGAAATGGGTAAAGATCCATTTTCTGTAGAAAGATATGAAAGATATGCAAAAATAATCTCTGATGGGACAGAAGAAAGCATTGAGCCTTTTAGTTTGTTTATAATTGATGCTTATAGCAAGGTTGAGCCAAAAGAAGAAGGAGCTCAGCCATCTGGAAGAGTTGAAGTTAGTATTGCTGGCAGAGTAGTTTCTCATAG
>JBDNDK010000066.1:0-11636 GCA_046719185.1 Armatimonadota bacterium | reverse complement strand
TATGTTAAAACTATTTGCCTCTTTTATGCTATTAGTTCTATTTGCTATTCCTGCAAGTTGTGGAGAGCTATTTGATGACTATCTAAATTATGTGAGACCTGGTATATCTACTGGTGTTGGTGATATTTCTGTTGAGGCTTCATTAGCCAATAAAATTGGTCAGTCATTTGTTGTGCCAGATAATACTGGAGAAATATACAGAATAGGAATCAGACCTGTTTATGAAACCTGGCAGGAAGGTGAAGTGGTTACAATGACCCTTTATCAAGGTAAATCTGCCGGAAATAAAATTGGTGAGTATTCTATTGATCATTCTACCAGCGGAATTATGGTTGTGCATGATACAAAAGATAGAATCCTTTGGTTCCAGTTTAGAGCAAAAACAAATGGAGAGAAGGATTTTTATTTTGAGCTTTCTACAAAAGGTGGCGACGGCAAAGTAGCTTTTAATGCCTTCAGAAATAATGTAGTTGAAGGTTCTGCAAATGGTCAGGCAGAGGATTTATCTTTTGAGGTGCATATAAAGCCTGTTGCTGATAAAACTGCAAATCTCAGAAAGTTTTTCTATGAAAGATTAAATATAAATCTTCCAGAACTAGCTGCTGTTAAAGCTGCTGCTGATAAGCACGATTGGGAAAATGCAATAGCTGAGTTGGTGAAACATTTCCATAATAGAATGGATATATGGGGTGTGTGGAAAGATGAAATGAATGTTAAAATTGATCCAAATGCGGATACCAAAACTGCGGATCTTTTGATGAAAAATCAGTTGACTCACAAAGAGACAGGTCAGATACTACCTTGGAGGCCTGAGAGCTATTGGGTTCCTGAGTATCCGGCTGAAAGAGAACAGCCTGCACATTCATTTAATCCGGCAATCAATACTTGGCATATAGACAGAACTTTGGGCACTGCATATACACTAACTGGCAAGAAAGAATATGCAAGAAAAATAATTGATTTAAGAATGCAGTTTATATTAGATAATCCTAGTCCTAAACAATCTGGTCTTCCTAGATATCATGAATTATGGAATGATAGAACAGCTGCTGCAAGAGCACCTGGTCATGGTACTCTTCCTTATGCAAGACTTTATAATTATGATGGTTGGACTAATGATGAAAAGCTGGTATTTTTCTCATTTTTAGAAGATAATGCCGACTGGGTTTATCAGGCAACATCTGGTGCAAACTGGGGTGCTGAGGCTGCAACAGCTTGTTATGAATTTGGACTGAAGTTTCCTGAATGGAGTATGTCAAAAAAATATGTAAGCTGGGGTACAAGCAGGCTGGCAGAGATTACTCTTAATGATGTTAGAGGTGATGGAGTCAGTACTGAAGCTGCAGTCAAATATCATGCAATGGTTGCAAGAAGGTTGCTTGGCATGATTGATGATCACAAAGCTGGCAGTATTAAGCTAGAGGATGATATGTATAAAAGACTGTCACGTGTTGTGGAAGGTATGTATGACCATATGGCTTGGTCTCTTCAGCCTAATAATTACACTGTGATGACTGGAGATTCTTTCTATGAAAACTTTTCCGGAGAAGTTGAAAAAGTTGGTAACATTTTCAATAGATCTGATTTGAAATGGATTGCTTCTCAAGGAAAAAATGGATCACCTCCAAAAGAGCTTGCAAGAGTATATCCTGAAAGTGGATATTTTATGATGAGAACTAATGAACCTTCAGAGAAATTTACTGATGCAAGACACATGCTCATTCATAATGGCAGTTGGTTTGGAAGTCATGGACATTGGGATTTGACATCTATTAATCTCTATGCTTATGGCAGAACTCTGATTGTTGATCCTGGTCAGTATGATTATGAGCCTCCAGAAGGATATGATAGATATTGGAATTCAAAAGTTCACTCTATGATGGTTGCCAGAGGCAGAGATGTTAAAAGAAATCCTGCACATACCAATTTTGCATGGTCACCTGTATTTGATTGGTTTGATGGTAACCATGATGGCTATAGTGAAACAACTGTTAAGAGAAAAGTTGCTTTTGTAAGACCCAATTACTTTATTGTTGATGATTCAACTCTCAGCAGTTGGGATACAGAATGGGCACAAGTTTGGAATGTTAATGATCCTAATGCTGTTATAGATAGTTCAAATACAATAAATACAACCTATAAAGATAATGGTAATTTATTGATAATTAGTCAAGATCCCGGCAGTTTTTCTGTTGAGAGAGTCATAGGTATGACTGCGGCAAAACAGGATATGCCTCAAACATCAATATTTAGATTCAAAAAGAATACACCTAATCCTAGATTTACTACTTTGCTTTATCCATATTCAGGTGTAAATAAGCCTAATGTGAATTGGGAACGAATTATGCCTGATAACCAAATGCCAAACACATGCTATAGTCTCAGAATAACAACTGATAAAGAGTTAGATTGGGTAGTATTTGGTGAAGATGGAAAAACTGTTTCATATAGAAATGGAAATCATAAAGTGAATGCTGATTTTGCTCTATTGAGAATGAATAAACAAGGCAAGGTGAATAGCTTTGGTTTATCTTTTGGCAGGCAAATAATATTTAATGGAACTCCATTAATTAATGCTATTCAAAGAACTACTATAGTCTCAGCTAATCTTGAAGGTGATAAATTATCAGTTACAGTTAAAGATCCTGAGCCTAGTTTAGCAATTGCTACATTGGGAGCAAAAAGATTTGAATTAAATGGCAAAGCTGTTACTAATCCTGTTATTAGAAATGGTATGTTTATGCCTTATTCAGATCAACCAATGATGATTGTTGCTGATAATCTTGGCAGTTTTCAAACAATTATTGGTGCAGAGGGAGAATGGACTCAGCATCCAGACCCAGGAGCTTGGGGTAATGGGTATCTTCAGCATGAGACAGATCCGGGCAGACATGAGTCAGGTGTTTTTATAATTAATGTTCCAAAGACTGGCACATATTCTGTTGAAGTATCTGTTCCTAATGTTACAAGACATCTTTCAGAGAGAATAGAATATACTTTTGATGCTATGGGTAAGGCTGTTAATCCAAGTGGCTGTATTGTTGAATCTTCAAGTGATGGAACCTAGCATAAATTTATAATCAACCATCAGAAACCATCTGGATGGGTGAAACTTGGAGACTTTGCATTAAATCAAGGTGAGTTCAAGATAAACTCAAGAAATGTTACTGAGATTGATGGTTTATACTATATAGCAGATGCTGTGAGGATAGTTGCTAGAAATTAAAAAATAAATAATAACCCTTCAATTAGTTTTATTGTTGAAGGGTTTTGCTTTTTATATTATGCTGCTCTTAGTTGGTGAGGCAGTATTCTTATTTGGTCTCTATATTTAGCCACAGTTCTTCTTGCTATTTTTACTCCCTTTGCTTCTAATTCTTTAGCAATTTCACTGTCTGAGAGCTGTTTATCAGAAGATTTTATTATATCTTCTATCATAGTTCTCACTGGTAATGCTGCATCAAAGAACATATCAATTGGTACAACTTCACCATTTGGCAGTTTCATAAACTTTTTGGATATAGCTCTGCATATTGTAGATTCATGCAGTTCTAATGCTTTTGCAACATCTTTTTGTTTGAGTGGTTTAAGATGAAGAGGACCATTTATCACAAAATCTTTTTGATATTGCACAAGATAATCTGCTATTCTTGCAAGTGTTTGTTTTCTTAAATCAACTGCATCTAATATTGCTTTTACCCTTTCCACATGCTCTTTTATATGCAGATAATGATTTTCATTTATAAATTTACTTTTAGATTCTGCATTCTGATAAGCTTCATTGTATGAGTCATCAATTTTAACTACTTTACTATGAAAATCTACTACATGGGCGGTTACAGATTCACCTTTTCTTAGCACTACTACATCCGGCACTATCCCGGGCTCAGAGCTTGGTGCTAGAGCTTCAAATGGTGCTCTGTAGGCTGATGCAGGTTTAGGGTTGCAGTTTGTTCTAATATACTCACTTGCCTCTTTTATATCTGTAATATCTATTTTCATTTTTTTTGCTATAGATTTGAGTTTTAATTTGGAAAAGTCTTCCCAATAGTTTGTTATAATTTCTTTGGCAAGCTGTTTTTCTGGACAGTCAATTAGAATTGATGAAATTTGAATTAAAAGACATTCTCTTAGGTCTCTTGCACCAATTCCTGCAGGTTCAAAGCTTTGTATTATTTTTAAGACTTCTTCAATTTGAGGCACAGATGCCTTGAATTCTTCTGCTATTTCATACAAAGATTCTCTTAAATATCCTTGTTCATCTAGTGAATCAATTAGATATTCTGCAATTGACATTTTATCTGTATCATCAACACTCATTCTTGCCTGCTGTTTGAGGTTTTCTTTCAAATCTGTAAATGAAGCAACAGTTCTGAAAGGGTCAAATCCGGGGTCGGAGTGTTTTAGGGGAGTTAACCTGCTTACATACGGATTATCTGATTGTTTTATTTTATCTATATTGTGATTTTTTTTAACAGCACCACAAAAATTGCATTTCGGACCTGTGAGAGCAAATCCACATAATGGGCATTTTACATTTTCCTTCATTCCCATTGCAGGATTTTCCATTGCTTCAGATTCAAGGAATTGCTGAAGTTCAAGATTGCTCATTTTGAGTATATTGCTTGCTTGTATTTGCAGAGGTATTGCATGCAGTTGTTGCCTTTGTTGTTGTGTGTTGTTTTGGCTATAAACAGTCATCTTTTTCCTTACCTGCTCTTATCGGCGTATTTATATAATTACTATGTGTCTCTTCTATTATTGGAGATTGTGTTAATAACTTAAGGGGAAAATGGAATGATTTCTACATAACAAACAAAATATTATTAGGAATTTATGCAAAAAAAGAACTCTTTTTTCTAAATAGCCTAATGATATATCCTGTTTTGTTCAATTATATAAATGTACGACTAAAATCTGGTGTGGGTGTGATTATCATAATTTCCAGTTTTTTAGAATTAGAATTTAAGATTATTCAACAAAGTTTTATTAGCTTTATTGATGTGAAAATTGTTGGAGGTTATAAAATGAGTGAAAAAGTGAATGAGATCACTATGGATGAACATGAGCAACTTGTTGTTTTCCAACTCGCTAATGAGCAGTATGGAGTAAATATTGGAGCTGTAAATACAATCATTAGAATGCAGGAAGTAACAGAAGTACCTAGAACTCCTGATTATGTAGAAGGAGTTATCAATTTAAGAGGCACAGTTATACCTGTTATTGATATTAGAAAAAGATTTGGATTAGAGGTTGGGGAAGTTACAAAAGCAACTAGAATTGTGGTTGTGGAAGTTGGAGACCAGCTTATTGGTATGATAGTGGATGCTGTTCTTGAAACATTAAGACTCTCACTTGATGCTATTGAGCCACCTTCAAATGTGGTTGTTTCTGTTGACAGCCAATATGTGAGAGGTGTTGGAAAGCAAGATGACAGACTGATTATCTTGCTTGAGCTTGGAAATGTTGTGAACACAGAGCAATTAGTAGCAGCATAAAAATACTTACAGTCAACTAAATATTAACACTCAAACAAGCCTTTTGGAGAAATTTCTAATGGGCTTGTTTTTTGTTTGAGTATTTGTTTATATCATCACAATGTTTACTTAGAGAGCAAAATCTGGTATAATTTTGCGGTTTACAGAAAGTAAAATTGCTGATATGAGGTGAAAAATATGTTTGGTGCAACCATTGATGATGTACATGCACGTGAAATATTAGACTCTAGAGGAAATCCCACAATAGAGGTTGAGGTTCTTTGTGATGACAACACTATAGGAAGAGCTGCTGTTCCTTCTGGAGCTTCCACTGGTGCTTATGAAGCTGTGGAATTAAGAGATGGAGACAAAACAAGATACCTTGGTAAAGGTGTTCAGAATGCTGTTAAGAATGTATTAGAGCTTATTGCTCCTGAGATTATTCAGCTACCTGTTACTGATCAGGCATATATTGACCAAGTGATGCTTGAGATTGATGGCACACCAAACAAGAGTAAGCTTGGTGCTAATGCTATATTGGGTGTTAGTTTAGCTGTTGCAAAAGCTGCTGCTGAGTCTCTTGGATTGCCTTTATACAGATATATTGGCGGTACAAATGCTAAAGAGATGCCGGTTCCTATGATGAATATCTTAAATGGTGGAAAGCATGCAGATAACACTGTCGATATTCAAGAGTTTATGATTATGCCTACTGGTGCTACTTGCTGGAGTGATGCTCTCAGAATGTGTGCTGAGGTTTATCATAATCTTGCTAAAGTTCTTAAAGGCAAAGGTCTTGCTACTGCAATTGGTGATGAAGGTGGATTTGCTCCGAACCTTACAACATCTGAGGAAACCATTGAAGTTATTCTTGAGTCAATTCAGAATGCTGGCTATACTCCCGGTGAGCAGTTCCATATAGCTTTAGATTTGGCTGCAACAGAAATGTATAAAGATGGTGTTTACCACTTTGAGGGAGAAGGAGTAAAGAGAACAACTGATGAAATGGTTGACTATATTGCTTCTCTTTGTGAGAAATATCCAATTGTTTCAGTTGAAGATGGTATGAGTGAAGATGACTGGGATGGATGGGTGAAACTCACAGAAAAGATTGGTGATAAAGTTCAGATTGTTGGTGATGACCTTTATGTTACCAACACTGAAAGACTTGCAAAAGGAATTGAGCTTGGTGCAAGCAATTCTATTTTAATCAAAGTGAATCAGATCGGTTCTCTTACAGAAACCCTTGATGCTATTGAAATGGCAAAAAGAGCCGGATATACTGCTGTTGTTAGCCACAGATCTGGTGAAACTGAAGATTCATTTATTGCTGATTTAGTGGTTGCTACAAATGCAGGACAAATTAAGACTGGTGCACCTTGCAGATCTGAAAGAGTTGCAAAATACAATCAGCTTCTTAGAATTGAAGAAGATCTTGCTGATGTTGCAAAATATCCCGGACTTGGAGCTTTCTACAACATAAGCAGATAATAAAAAAATAATGAGGCTGTGAACTCTAGTTTTGTCATTCTGAGCGATAGCGAAGAATCTCTAGGGATTTGAGTAAGATTCTTCGTTGCTTTGCACCTCAGAATGACATTCAATTATGCAGCCTCTTTTAATGTACTATCAAATACTTTTTGTCAAATGTATTTTGAATTAGTATAATAGTTGCTGAATGTTGATATAAAATACTTTAATACTCAAAAAACTGTTAATAAGGATGTGAGGATAAAATGACCTGCAGAATATCTGCTCTTCAAAAAGAAAGAGCTTCCTACAAACCAAAACTTCCGAAAGCATTGCTTAGCCAAAACATAAAAGTAGAATTGGGTGAACCATCAGAACCTCTATCTGATAAGGAGCAAATTAAAGAGTTATTTCCCTGCACTTATGGTCAGCCGATTGCAAAGATTGTAGAAGGTGATGGCAATCTTAAAACAGATGCTATAAATGTTGGTGTTATACTTTCAGGTGGACAAGCTCCTGGAGGACACAATGTTATAGCTGGTATTTTTGATGCTCTAAAAGCTGCAAACCCAAACAGCAAACTTTACGGATTCTTAAAAGGACCTGGTGGAGCAATCAAGGGTAATTATAAAGAACTTACTGCTGATATCATTGATGAATACCGCAATACTGGTGGGTTTGATATGATAATGAGTGGTAGAGATAAAATTGAGAGTCCTGAAGATTTACTTGCCTGCAAGAAAAACTTTGAAGCATTAAAAATTGATGGAGTTGTGATAATTGGTGGTGATGATTCAAACACCAATGCTGCTGTGCTTGCTGAGTATCTAAAGTCAGAAAGATGTCCTACAAAAATAGTAGGTGTGCCAAAAACTATTGATGGTGATATGAAAAACTCTCAAATAGAGACATCTTTTGGTTTTGATACTTGCACAAAAACATACTCAGAACTAATTGGCAATCTCTGTAGAGATACAAGCAGTGCTGTTAAATATTGGCATTTTATTAGACTTATGGGTAGAGCTGCTAGCCATGTAACATTAGAGTGTGCATTGCAGACACAACCAAATATCACTTTAATTTCAGAGGAAGTGCAGGCAAAAGGCACAACTCTTGAAGAGATTGTTGATTATATTGTTGATATAGTAGTCAGAAGATCAAAAGCTGGAAAAAATTATGGAGTATTATTAGTTCCAGAGGGACTGGTTGAGTTTATTCCTGATATTAAAAGGATGATTGATGAGCTCAGCACAATTTTGGGAAAAGATGAAGAGTATATTAAGAGTCTTCCAGAGCATTCAGAAAGAGTGCAGTATTTGATCACTCAACTTTCTGATGCAAGTGCTAGAGTTTATGGCTCTCTTCCTAGAGATATTCAGGATGTATTACTGAATAGAGACAGCCATGGAAATGTTCCATTGTCTCAAGTTGAAACAGAAAGACTTTTGATTGATTTAGTTCAAGACAAAATTAGACTTTTGAACAGTAAGGGTGAGGCTGATGTGAAGTTTAGTCCTCTTTCTCATTTCCTTGGATATGAAGGAAGATGTGCAGCACCATCAAACTTTGATGCAGATTATTGTTATTCCTTAGGATATGCATCAGTTCAGTTGATAAGAGCAGACCTTACTGGATATACTGTGAATGTTCAAAATTTAACTAAACCATCTGACCAATGGGTTGCAGGTGGAACTCCTGTTACAATGATGCTTAATATGGAGATTAGAAAAGGCAAAGCAAAGCCTGTTATTAGGAAGGCTCTTGTTGAGCTAGATGGAAAGCCATACAAAAAGCTTGCAGAAAATAGAGAGCTATGGGCAATTAATGATGAATATATGTATCCCGGTCCAATTCAGTATTTTGGTCCGTCTGAAATATGTGACAGCACAACTATGACTCTTAGTATGGAACAAGAATAAAAAATAAAAAAAAGAGCAGGGTGTGTGAGAAAATATCCTCCACACCTTTTTTTATTTTAGGGTACTATTTTGTATGACAATATTCCTGAATGGGAAGATACAATTCAAAAAATAATAAATGATCCCGGTGTGGTGATGGTGATAGGTGAGTCTGATTGTGGCAAGACAAGTTTTTGCTTTCAGGCTTGCAAAACTGCTATTGAAAATGGATTGAGAGTGGCATTGGTGGATGCTGATGTTGGTCAATCTGAAATAGGGGCACCTTGCACCATTGGAATGGCATTTATTGATGATATTGAAAAGTTAGAACATAGAATAAAGCCTGATAGAATACACTTTGTTGGTAATACATCACCAATAGGTCATATGATGGAGTGTATAATAGGCACAAAAACAATGGTGGATTCAGCTCTTTCAAAAGGTGCTGAACTTGTTATGGTAGATACTACTGGCTTGGTATCAGGATTTGCAGGATTAAAACTAAAACAATGCAAAGTAAATTTGGTAAGACCAAAACATCTTATTGGTATTCAAAAAAGAAAAGAAATTGAGAGACTTTTATATCCTTTTTTGAAAGTTAATTGGGTTAAGTTGCATGCAGTGAAGAGCTCACCTTTAATTAGAACAAAACCACCAGAGTTTAGAGCAACCAGAAGACAATCAAATTATCATTACCATTTTAGTGATTCTAATGGTCATATTATATATCTTGATGAGGTTAGCACTTGGAACACTTGGTATAGAACAGGCAGACCATTAAAATGGCAGTATATGAAATTTTTAGAAACACAGCTTAATTGTAAGGTTATACATTCTGAGGTTTCTGGTAGAGGTATATATGTAGTAACTGAAAATGAGTGTATTGTTGAAAATATGAGTTTGATTGAAAATGAGTTTAAGACTGACCAGATAAAAATTGTTCCTTCAAACTATTTTAATAATTTGATAATTGGTTTGGCTGATGAGAATGCAAACACTATAAATGTTGGATTGGTGCAGGCAGTAGATTTCAAGCAGAAATTTTTATATTTGCTTTCTCCAACAAAGACAATATCCTATGTAAAGGTGCTGCAATTTGGCTCTATAAAAGTCAGCAAAGATGGTCAGGAATTAGGAAGAATAAGGCCGGGTGACATTTGATTAGGTTATATTTAGTTAGACATGGTGAAACAGAATTTAATTTAGAGGGTAGAATACAGGGGCACAATGATTCTCCTCTAACTGAGCTTGGTGTTTTGCAGGCAAAAGCTATTGCAAAGAGATTGTCTGGGTTTAGCTTTGATGCAATATATTCCAGTGATTTAGGCAGAACCATTCAGACTGCAAATGAAATTGCCTCTTATCATGATAATGAAATTATATCAGAACCTCTTTTAAGAGAAATGAATCATGGTGTATTGCAGGGGCTAACTAGAGAAGATATAGATATAAAATACCCAAGACACAAGAATCCTTGGAGAGAAAATAGAACAATGAGGGTGCCAAAGGCAGAAAAGTGGGAAGAAGTGATAGCAAGATGTGAAAAATTTCTTTCTAAGGTTATTTCAAAACATCAGGATAATTCGCATATACTTGTTGTTGGGCATGGTGGTTCATTAAGAGGGTTAATTATTGCTGCTTGCGGCTTACCTACATCATTCTGGAGAGTTGTTTACTTTGCCAATTGCGGGTTCAGTGTTTTGGATATTGGGGATATGCCAAAAATTCAATGTCTCAATGATACAAGTCATCTTTTGAATATAAAAATATCAGATGAAGAAGTAGATATGAGTGCAAGATAAAAAACCGTCTCACAAAAAAACTTTATGAGACGGTTTTAAGATTTAGATTATTGATCTGATGGTATTTCACCTTCTTCTGCAGGTTTAGGAGCAATGAAAGGAAAGTCTTCAATTCCTTCATTGTGTTTGTCTGATTTTTTTGGTTTTGTGGTTATCTGCTTTACTTTATAAATATTAAACACACCAAGCCAGTTATTATATGAATATGTACCTTCAGCAAGCGGTTTTGGCATCTCTGCTATTTGTTCATCACCATTTTTATCAACATATTTGAATCTAAGAAATGTTAAACCTTGTTCATTTTTAAATTCTGTAATTTCAGATTTTAATGGCATTTCTTCAAGAGTGATTCTAGGTGTTACAGCTGTATTTCTTGGATTAGCAGGAACTGGTGCTGGCTGGGCACTTTCAATCTTCAAGGATGCGGACTGCTCAGCTTTTGGAGTTGTTACATAAGATGAATCATTTGAAAATTTTACATTTCTTATTGAGATAATCACTATTATTGATATTATGACAAATAAAGCAAGACCTAAATATGCAAATATTGTTGTTCTATCAATACCATTACCATATTGATCATCAATTGGTATAGGATCAACATTTGGGGTTTGATTCTGATTTTGATCTTGGTTTATATTGTCTTGCGATGGAACATTTGTATTCATATCTCAACTCCTAACAAATTAAATGATATATTATAATGTCTCTAATATATATATGACAGCAATTATCAAGAAAGATTATTCCTCATTGATATAATTTCCATCAATTATTATCTCTATACTATTCTACCCACAATCCATTTGTAAGAATTGTTGAGTTAGAAAATATAAAACAATATAAAGATTTATTTTATTATTATTCTTATATACTACAGTATATATAATAATTCCTGCATTAAACAATGTTTCTGTAAGAAATATGTAAGTTGCTGCAATTTTAGCTATACACAAAAAAACAGCAGGCTATCATAATATGTGTGCCTG
>JBDNDK010000065.1:0-11638 GCA_046719185.1 Armatimonadota bacterium | reverse complement strand
TCCAAACACTCCAATTCTTATACATGCAAATGCCGGTGTGCCTGTGTTTGAAGATGGAAAGACAGTATTCAAAGAGACACCGGAACAAATGGCTGCGAAGGTAAAAGAACTAATTGAAGCTGGTGCAAACATAATTGGCGGCTGTTGCGGCACAAATCCAAATCATATTTCTGCTATGGCTAAGGCAGCAAGAAGCTAAAAATTTAAAATTAAATATAAAGCTAAGAGGTTGGAGTATATTTTATTCCAACCTCTTTTTTGTCTATACCTCGATTGTTATTTGCTTTGATTAAAACAAGGAATTGTTCAGGAATACACAAGCTTTTTGTAAAGATTCTTGGATAATCTAGTATTGGGTGAATTGTGAAACGAACAAACTGGGAGGGCAAATAAATGATGAGGTTTAGAAAAATAGATAAGCATAAAAATAAAAAACAAATAAATGGTTTTACATTAATAGAGCTACTTGTAGTTATTGCAATAATAGCAATATTGGCAGGAGTATTGTTTCCTGTATTCACAAAGGCAAGAAACAATTCCTACCGAGCAACTTGTGCATCAAATTTAGGACAATTCCACAAAGCATTTACATTGTATGCACAGGATAAAGGTGGCAGATATCCAAGTCCTGCAGGAACATCAATTCCTGGACTCCACTGGATGCACGGAGGCACACTTGGTGCTGGACCTGATAAAGGTGCTTTGATGCCATATATAAGATCCCAAATGAAGCCTAATGATACAGCAAATAATTTATGGACTTGCCCAATGGCAATAAGAGTAGATAATACAGCTATAAATGATATATGGTCACCTGGGAGCAACTATGTGATGAATGACTATTTGAGAGCTTTTCATGGTGGTCAACTGCCCGGTTCAAGATTTAGTGGTTCTACACAAGAAGAATATAACAGATGGATAACCGGCATAATCCCTGAAACTTGCAAACAGCCCAGTAAAGTGATTTTGCTTTATGAAGGTGTTCAAAATGACTATGGAGATGTTGCAAGACAAGGATCTATATTTTATATAGGACCAACTTCAACAATTAAATCTGCAAAAGTATATGCCAAAAATTTTAGGCATGTTCGTGAAGGATGGGTGAGAGTAGGTATTGCTCAAAATTACCATGAAGGAAGATCCAACTTTTTATTTTTAGATGGTCATGTTAAGTCATTAAAGCCAAGTGAAACTTGGTCAAAGAATACATATGACAATTATAAAACAACAGGTCAATATTTCAGAGAGTGGGTAAGAGCTTATCCGACACCTGCTCATGGTGACTATGATATGTGGAATCCCAATTCGCCGGGAGTTACTTTTCCATAAATTATATAAGGGTTCTTGCAGGCTGTATTTTCGCTGTGGCCGGAGTTAATACAGCCTGCTTGCCAAATAAAAAAACAAGTCTATGGTATAAAACCAGAGGAGGAAAAGAGAAATGCGTTTAGCGAAGATAGCATTTGCTATATCTCTTGTATTGGTAATGTCTGTTGTATGTATATGTTCATCATCACATGCAGCACCAGAGACATATACAAGAACATTGCAGCCAATTGGTAATGGATTTGCTATAGTTGATGTAGCACAGACAACAAAATATCAAGTTGGTGATCCAGATTATACAACAACCTATGTAAACAGGCTTCCAAGCCAGGGAGCTATTTCCGATTTTAATACTTCAACAAGCAAAGTTTATGGTGGTTTTACTTGTTATGGTACAGGTGTAGAAGACTTAGTATCTTACAATCTTGGATACAATCCTGCAACATTAGCAAGCAATGGTGTTCTTAATGTTTGGAGAAACCATATTGCAAGAGCATTGACTGGTAACTCTATCACAGCATTAGCTGTTGGTGGAGCAGCAAATAATGGCAGTCTTGCAGTAAGAGCTGATGGTGGTTCTGGTACATTAAGTGGATACTTCAAAGTAGATGGCACATCTAACGTATCAAGCCCAGTTTTAATTCAGTCTTTTATGGATTATGGCACAACAGCTAAATTTCTTGTAAAATCTGATTCAACAAATAATACCTATATTATTCCTACTATTGGTAAAAGCAATTCAAATCCATTATTAGTAGGCAATAATTTTGGCAACTGGCAAGTAACAGCTAGAGATACATTTTCTCCCGATCCAAACACAACAGCTTTCCAACCTCATGCAAGACAACTATCTGCTTATGAAACTAGAGGACAGATGGCAGTAAATGACACTGCTGGGATTATTGCTGTTGCATCAAAAGATTCACTTGGCAATACTGCTAGAATGATTGTCTACAAATATACAGACAATGGCACAAGTGTTTCGATTGATCCTGGTTTTCCTAAAATATTTGATTATGTCAACATAATGCCCGGTTATAAAATACATAATGCAAACCATTTTAGCCAATCACCATTTAGAGGTCCTATGAATATCTCAATAAATGATAATGGTGATATAGCATGGCCTGTGGCTATTGTGCCAGATACATACACCGGTGATCCTAGATATGCAGATAGAAGAGGAATATTAATGCTTCCTGCAGGTTCATCAAGTGTAAGCAACATAAAAATAGTAGTTGACACAGCAACCGCAGGTGCACCAATATTCTATGATCCATCAGAGAATTTTAATCATGCAATTGGTGGTGTTGCTATAGATAATGATAGAAATGTTTTCTTCCATTATTCAAACTGGGTTGGTACATTTGGTGGTAACAGAGTATATGCACCTTGTATATTCAAAGCTAACTATAATACAGCAACTCAATCATATGGAAACTATGAGCCTATTGTATGGAGAGGCCTTAATTGGCAGAGTGAAGGTAAAATCAAATTAATTGCATATTGGCAAATTGTAAATCAGTCAGGTCAATATTATGCAAACCCAATGGCATTTGCTGCACCTAATATCAATAGAAGCAAAATTAGTGGCACAGGTCCACAATTTAGCACTGGTGGCTTATCAATACAAGTTGGGTTAGCAGAAAAACAGCCTTATGATCCAGATGTTCCACCATCAGATACAACTAGCGGATTGAACATGAGCACATGTTATATAGCACCTACAACAATGCTCCCACAAACAACGACAATTCTGCAAGCAAAGAAACTTGCTGAAGGTTCACCAGTTAATCTTACAAAGAATATCTATGTTGTTGCAAAAGCAGGAAGAGTGTCAAGATTATCTGATCCTAATGATCCCAATAGCACAGTGAAAACATACTACCAATATTATATATCAGATGGTGTTAGCAGAATTAGACTTTCTTCAATCAGACCAGATTTTGAGGTTGGAGATAGGATTTATACATCAAGTAGAATATGGGAAAATGATGATCAGCTTGATGAGCTATACTTGCCATCTGATGGTGATGTATTAGTTGCTAAAGGTAATGGAACAACTGATATTGCTCCTTATGGTATGAACAGCAAAGCTGTTGGTGCTGGATATGGATTGAGCACAGAAGGTATGTGGGTTAAAGTTGCAGGTAGAGTGATTGCAAAAGATATGGTAAATAAAACATTCACAATATCAGATGGTGCTGATAATATCATTGTTAAATGTGGTGATGTTTTAAGTAAAACACCATATTTAACTCTTGCTGATCTCATTGCACACCCAACAGCTGGAAACATTGTTTCTGTTACTGGTGATGTTGAGTTTGGTTCACCAAAAACAATCACAATGAGATATGAATTTGATGAGTCTTTATTCAATCCTCCAACTAATTTATTGCAAATAGACTATACAAAACCAATAGATGTAGTTGTAGTATATAACTAAGATATAAAAATATAAGGTTTCAGAGTGTCTATTCTCTGAAACCTTTTTTTGAATTTAAAGGTGTGAATGATGAAAATAAAAACTCTATGTATTTTGATATTTTTATTTATTGCTAGTATCTCAAATGCTGCAATTATAACTCAATGGGATTTTAATGATGAGTCAACAAACCCATCTATAGGATCTGGTATAATGAACATTATAGGGGGAGTAAGTTTTGATTCATATTTTCCCAATATAGGTAGTTCAGATCCAAATCAAAATGATGGATATGCATATTCTGTAACAAATTACCCACCACAAAACACTGGAAATAAAACTGCAGGTCTAGAGTGGTTTGTGTCAACAGTAGGGTATTATAACATTCAAGTCAAGTGGGATAGCAGGCATACAAATAATGCATCAAAATATTATAGATTTCAATATACAACGGATGGAACGACTTGGAATGATGGACCAAGTTCAAGTATTTCTAGTGTGTTTTGGACAAACAATAATGTAGCAGACCTAAGTATTGTACCACAGGCAAACAATAATCCAAATTTTGGATTTAGACTTGTAACAGAATTTGAGCCTGAAGAAAATTATTACTCACCAACATCAACTTTTTCAAGTTATTCACCTTATGGAATCATAAGATATGATATGGTAACTGTTTCTGGAATTCCTGGAAGCAATCCAACTGTTACAATAAATCAAGCATCAGGACAGCAGGATCCAACCAGCATTGCACCAATCAATTTCACAGCAATATTTAATGTTCCTGTTGTAGGTTTTGAGCCAAATGATGTTATTATCACAGGTACTGCAAGCGGCACAAAAACTGTTTCAATCACTGGAAGTGGAACAACATATAATATTGCAGTTTCTGGAATGACAAGCAGTGGAACTGTGATCGCTTCTATACCCGCAGGTGTTGTTTTTGATCCATTAGGAAATCCTAATCTTGCATCAGCTAGCACTGATAATTCTGTATATTATAACTATGATCCTTCGCCACCAACAGTAACTATAAACAAAGCTGACACGCAGCAAAGCCCTACATTTGAAGCACCAATATATTTCACTGTTGTATTCAATAAGCCAGTAATTGGATTCAATAATAGCAGTGTGCAACTGAGTGGAACTGCAGGTGCAACAACTGCAACTGTGACAGGAAGCGGTGCTTATTACACAGTTGCTGTTTCAGGTATGACTGCTGATGGAACTGTTATTGCTACTATTCCGGCAGGTGTTGTGCAAGATTATTTAGGTAATTATAATCTTGCATCTACAAGCACAAATAATATTGTTCAATACACAATGAAGAGATATATCAGTGTTATGACATATAATATACATCAAGTTATTGGATCTTCATCAGGGTACAATTCAAATAATGCAGAAAGAATTGCAAGAATTGTTCAGTATTACAAACCAGATGTATTGTGCATAAATGAATTAGAAGGGCATTATACAGGAGCTGTTTATAACCTTCAACAATGGGTTAATACAAAACTTCCATACTTAGGAGGGCAGCTTGGCACAACATATTATATGTATGTAAGTGATATGTCTGATGGTTGGAATAGGAATGCTATAATAAGCAGATTTCCTTTATATGATACAGTTACAACATATCTTGATCCAAGAGGTATGCCAGAGGCTACTGTAGATGTTCCATTAGGTAGTGATGTAAGAATATATTCAGCTCATTTAAAAGCATATAGTGATTCATCAAGCTGTACGAGGAGACAAAATGCAGCTCAATCTGCAGCAAACAGACTTATAAGTCAATCGGCACTGACAAGTTATTTTGACAGAGCATATATAATGACTGGTGATATGAATGAAGATGAAGAAAATCCTAGCTGTGCTATAACAAGCAATTATCATCCTATTTCCACTCTATTAACTGCATATTTGCAAAATTTCAAACCTGATAATAATTATAATGGTAATACTAAAACATATTCTTCTGGTGGCAATCCTACCAAAAGATTTGATTATGTTCTACCTTCCAATCATTTGAAAATTCAGTCTGGAAGAGTAGTTAATACTTGGTGGATATATGATCCTGTAAATAACCTATTCCAGAATGATATTTATGGTTCAGACCATCTTCCAGTGCTTGGTAGGTTTGAAATATTAGATAACAAAATATCAAATTTAAGAGGAAATTCAAATGGAGTTGATGTTTACCTTGCTGGATATGTAGTTTCAGCATCTTTTAGTGATCATTTCTACATTCAAAGCACAGATACAACTAAGCCATTTGGAATTAGGGTTAATTCTACATCAAATCCACCATTGAATAGATATATAAGTGTAAAAGGAACAACTACTGGAGCAAATGCAGAAAGAGCAGTAAATGCATCAGAAATTAGAATATTTAATGACAGCTATCCTATTAAGCCTTATGGAATGACCACTCGAGATATTGGTGGTGTTGATTATAACTCTTATACACCGGGTGTTGAAAATGGTTATGGTCCATTTAATATTGGTCTTTTGGTTAGGGTTGCTGGAAAAGTTACTAATGCATCATCAGGATATTTTATGCTTGATGATGGAAGTCCATATTCAGTGAAAGTGTTATCTAATGCCTCTGTTTCTAATGGAAATATTGTTACAGTAACTGGTGTTGTAGGATATGAACTAATTCCACCCGCAACAAAATCCATAAGACTTATAAAAACAAGAAAAATAGATGATGTGTATATAATCCAATAAAATATTCAGATTTAAGATAATTTTAATAATACTATCACTTTAATGTTAGATAGTCGTGATTTAATTAATACACAAAGTAAAATATTTTACTTTTAATTGGGAATGCACTACACATTCCTGTATAACAAAAAATAAGAAAAATGAAATCTGGCCATACAAAACTAGGAGGAAAAGATGAAAACAATAAAATTATTTCTTGTAGTAATTACCGTTCTTGCTATTTCTGTTTCTGCTTTTGCTGCAACACAAACATTTAATCCAATTGCAGATACAAACACATCAAAAAACAATCCATCATCTAACTATGGAACAGCTACAAGCTTGTGGGTTCAAAAAGATACTGGTGGAACTTATGCAAATCACACATGGTTAAAATTCTCAGGTCTAGCAGTCAAAAACCATTTTGATGGACTTTATGGTGCTGGTAACTGGGTTGTAAACAGTGTAACTCTTACAATGCAGACAATAGGTTTAAGTCCATATGGTTGGGAAAAAGCTGGCAACCATGGCGTGTATCATAATTCTAACAGTGCATGGGCAGAAACCAGTTTAACTTGGAACAATGAAGGTAGTTATACTAATTCTTCAACTAGAACAAATCTTGGTTTATTATATGCACCTTTGACAACAGGAACTTGGGTAACGTCAGGCAATTTAATTGCACCAGTGCTTTCAAATGATATTTTAGCAGGTGGAGATTTTACACTTTTGCTATGGAACGATGATTTAACAACAAATATTGGTGCTAGAAGATTCAATTCAAGAGAGTGGTCTACTGGTAAGCCATATATAACAGTTCAAGCAGAGGTAATTCCTGAGCCCGGAACCTTAGTTGCATTGGGAAGTGGTCTTGTTGCTATGGCTGGCTTTGTAATTAGAAGAAAAAAATAATTTTTATTATTTTGATAAACATTAGTTAGAAAAAAGTCCTGTTGAAATACCTCAGTAGGTATGTAGTGCATTCCTAACAGGACTTTATATTTTTTGGGGAAATAAAAAATGTTAATGAATATTAGAATTAAAAAAAATGTAATTTTATTTTCTTTGTTTTTAATATCGATTCCATCTATATGTTTTTCTTGGGGAGCAAAACCTCATTATTTAATAACTGAACATGCCGTCTCACTTTTGCCAGAGGATTTAGCTAAATTTTATGATAGAAATCTAGCTTATATAAAAACTTTCAGCATGCTGCCAGATGATTTAAGGCTTTCATACAGAGAGACTGGCTATAGACATTTCATAGACCTTGATATGCTTGATGAATATCCATTTGATAAAGTGAAAGTGGATTATAAGACAGCACAGGAAATATTTGGGGAAGAACTTCTAAAGAAAGCCGGCATACTTCCTTGGGCAATTGAAGATCATTACAATAGACTAGTTAAGGCTATGAAAGATGAAGACTTGGTTGGTGTTGGTGTGCAGTCTGGAATAATATCACATCTTGTTGGTGATGTACATGTGCCCTTTCACAATACAAAAAATTATGATGGTGCAACAGAGGATCAAAAAGGCATACACTTTAGATGGGAAGAAGCATTGGTTTCAATGTATATTGAACCACATCATATTTTGCCAAAAGAGCCAGAGAAAGTTGATAAAATCCTAGATTCTGCATTTAACTGGAGTATAGAATCATTTAAGCGTAATGAAGCAATATTTGCAGCAGATGACCTTGCTACTCAACAAGATAAAAAAAGAGGCTGGAAATATTATAATGTGCTGTGGAATGAAACAAAAGATATAATGAAAGCACAACTTGCAAAAGCAAGTGAAAGACTTGCCGGAGTGTATATTGCAGCATGGGAAGAAGCAGGTAAACCAGATTTGGGAGATAAACCAGCTCCATATTTTTGGGATATGTATGAATAAATAAATGAGATACTTATATTTACATATTTTTACAGCTCTCATTATTGAGGGCTTTTTTTATAACTTCTGTTGTAAATATACATTCAAACTATAATGTTCTTTATCTGACACAAATCTTATATTTTATCGTCTTATAATATTGAAGATTTACTTTCCGTAGTATAAAAGACTAATTTATTTGACACTTCTTTTATAAGGAACTTATAATTCTATTAGGTTTGGATATATTATGAGCCAAAGACAAACAAATAGAAGAAGCACGACAACTAGAAGACCAAAAAAAAGCAGAATTAGAGGAGTGGTAACAGCTCTTCAGGTCATGATTTTGCTAGGTATTGGTGCATCTGTAGGTGTTGGACTGGGCTTATTTATCAATTTATCTAAAATGTTGCCTAGTGTTTCAGATTTTGAAGCTCCTGAAGGCAGTGTGATTTTTTCCTCTGATGGTGTAACTCTTGCAAGAGTTTTCAATGAAGACCGCACAAATGTGGAATTAAAAGACATACCCCAATACTTAAAGGATGCTACCATTGCTATTGAAGACGCCAGATTTTACAAACACTCTGGTGTTGATATGAGAGCAATTGGAAGAGCAATATATAGAAATATACAAGCTCAAAGGTCTGCTGAAGGAGCAAGCACAATAACTCAGCAGCTTGCAAGAAATGTATATCTCACAAGAGAAAAAAATATAACAAGAAAAGTGCAGGAAGCTGTGCTAGCCGTGCTGATAGAGAGAAATTTTGATAAAGACAGAATATTAGAGCTTTATTTGAATCAAATCTATTATGGCAGTGGTGCTTTTGGTGTTGAAGCTGCATCAAGAGTATATTTTGGAAAAAGTGTAAAGGATCTTACTTTATCAGAGTCTGCTTTAATTGCTGGTCTTCCCAAAAAACCTAGTGCATCATCTCCCCATGAGAATTATGAATCAGCAATACAAAGAAGAAATGTTGTTCTAAATAGAATGGCAGAACTTGGATACATATCTGATTTGCAAAGAGATGAAGCAAAGGCAGAAGAGATAAAAATTATTCCAAAAAGAACAGGCAGAAACACTTTCAAGGCACAGCATTTTGTAGATTATGTTATTAGTCAGCTAAGAGAGTTATATGGTGATGATGTTGTATATGGCGGTGGTTTGAGAGTATACACTACGTTAAATTATGAAATGCAGGAAAAAGCGGAAAAAGCTCTTAAAGAAGGCGTTTTAAAGGCAAGCAAACAGCATAATGTCGGAGAGGGCTGTTTGGTAGCTGTGGAAGCAGGAAATGGATTTATAAGAGCAATGGTAGGAAGTGCTAAAGATTCAGAGTTTAATAGGGCAACTCAAGGTTATGGAAGGCAGCCCGGTAGTGCATTTAAGCTATTTGTATATGTTGCAGCATTAGAATCTGGTAAGAAACCATCTAGTATAATTATTGATGAGCCTGTAAGTTATCCTGGAGTTGGTGGTAAAGAATGGAAACCTAGGAACTATGATAGGAAATTTAGAGGGGCTATAACTCTTAAGAGAGCAGTGGCACAATCAGTAAATATTCCTGCAATTAAGCTGACAGATGAAATTGGTGTTGAAAAAGTAATTAAATATGCAAGAGCTATGGGTATCACAAGTGAGCTTGAGCCTTATTTGCCAATTGCGATTGGTGGTGTAAAAGGTGTAAAGCCATTAGAGATGGCAAATGCTTATGCTGTGATGGCTGATGGCGGTACATATTCCAGTGTAGTTGCTATAAGGAAAGTTACAAGAATAATAGAAGGAAAAGAAGAAATCATTGAAGATTTTATACCTCAAAAAAAGAAAGTGATGACAGATAGAACTTTCAAAGGTATGGATGAAATGCTGAGAGCAGTTGTAGAACCTGGTGGAACAGGAACAAGGGCAGCTTCTATTCCGGGTGCTAGAGGAAAAACCGGCACAACCTCTCAAAATAGAGATGCTTGGTTTTGTGGATATGTGCCAAATAAACTGGCAGTTGTAGTGTGGATTGGTAATGATGATTATTCGCCAATGAAGGGTGCTTATGGTGGTACAATATGTGCTCCCATTTGGGTTGAATTTTTAAAATCTGCAATTCCAATTTATGATAAAGCTCATAGAGTAAAAACTTTTAATACAACAGTAGTAAGAGATGAGCCTGATCTGCAAATAGAAAAGCCAAAGACTAAAAGAAAGGAGCCAAAACCTCAACAAGAAGAGAATTCTGATGTTGTTACAGTAACAGTTTGCAGTGAAACAGGATTACTTGCAAGCAAAGCATGTCCAAAGAAGCATAGAGAAAAGTTTCTGAGAGGTACAGAGCCTGCAGTAAGATGCAATCTTCACACCACTACACAGGAGACTAACTCAGATTCAGGCAATAGTGATATTTTATCACCTCAGCTAGAAGAACCACCTGTTGTTAAACCTACAAAACCGGTTGATAGGACAAACAAACCAGATAATGAGACACTTGCTCCAGTAACCGATAGTGGAGAATAGCCTTTTATGAGACTAAGTGAAAAAGATTTAAGAAGAATACAAAAGCTAAGAATAAATATTCTAGCTGCTGTGATGACATTATTTTTCTTAATACTTATTTCAAGGCTGTGGTTTCTCCAGTTAGCACAGGGAGATATGCTACAGAAACAATCTGAAGCTAACAGGATAAAACTACTAAGGTCAAGAGCTCCAAGAGGTACTGTATTAGATAGAGCAAATAAAATTTTGGCAACTAGTAGGCCTCAATTTGTAGTGATGGCAGTTCCTGAAATTGTTCAAGAAAACAAAGAAGCTTTGCATACTTTAAGTGCAATATTGCAAATATCTCCACAAGACCTTATTGATATTATGGAAAAAGGCAAGGAAAGACCATGTTCACCCACTAGGATTGCTGTTGATGTTCCATTAGAGATTGTTGCTAGAATTGGTGAGTTGAGGATGAAGATGCCTGGTGTTAGTGTTGATCTTGATCATATAAGAGACTATCCTTATGGCACATCTGTAGCTCATGTGATTGGTTATTTGGGTGAAATAAATAAAGACGAAATGGAAGCGGCAAAAGAAAAAGGAATTGATTATAACTTAGGTGATTATATAGGGAAGTTTGGTCTTGAAAAACAATATGAACAATATCTAAGAGGTATAGATGGGGGAAAGAAGATTGAGGTCAATGCCTTTGGTAGAGTTGTTAAGATATTAGGTGATAAACCTTATGAAAGAGGCAAAACTCTAAAACTGCATATTGATAGGGACCTACAAATTGCAGCTCAAAGGGCATTTGGTGATAGAGTAGGTGC
>JBDNDK010000064.1:0-11680 GCA_046719185.1 Armatimonadota bacterium | reverse complement strand
ATTATAAATGCACTAAAAGCAGGAATATCAGTGTATGTTATGCATACAAATTATGACTCCGCAACAAACGGCATTAATGATATACTCGCAAGCACATTGGACTTACAAAACACATCAATTTTATTTCCTAGAAGAGATAATACTTTATATAAAATATGTGTCTTTGTTCCTAATCAGAGCATTGATGTTGTTAGAAACAGCATGGCAGAAAATGGAGCTGGTATAATTGGAGAATACTCATATTGCAGTTTTAGATCATTAGGCATTGGTTCTTTTTTGGGTTCAGAATCTTCTAATCCAACTATTGGAGAAAAGTCTAAACTTGAAGAAGTGGAAGAGTATAAACTTGAAATGGTATGCCATAAATCAAAACTTGAACAAGTGATTTCTGGAATGATAGCCGCACACCCATATGAAGAACCAGCCTATGATGTGATTGAATTATATAATGGAGCTTCACAATATGGATATGGTAGAGTTGGCAATCTAAAAAGAGAAATGTTACTTTCTGAGTTTACAGATATGGTTCAACAGAACCTGAATGTGGAATATATCAAAGTAAAGGGAAATGATAATAAACTAATAAAAAAAGTTGCAGTGTGTGGTGGTAGTGGATCATCTTTATATACGTCCGCAATTGCTAATAAAGCTGATGTATTTGTAACAGGTGATACAAAATACCATGATATGGTTTCTGCAGATTTCAATGGTCTTGCTATGATAGATGCCGGACATTTTGAAACAGAGAAACCTGGAATGCTGAGTTTATGTAGTAAACTTCAAGCTGAGTTTGAAAATAAAATTAATATATCCTATATAGAATAATTGGAGATGAATATGTTTGCCTTAAATTTTTACCCTGAATTGTATGCTGATGCTTTGATGAAAGGCAGAAAAAGTGCAACTATTAGACTGGGAGATAAATCTGATAAATATCAAAGCGGTCAAATAGTATGGATTACAGTTGGAAGAAAATATCAGGTAAGGCAAAAACTCTTTAATGCAATAATAGATGATGTGATAGTAAAAAGAATAGATGAATTAGACCAAAGAGAAGTAGAAAAAGAAAATTTAGAATTTAGAACTATTGATGATGTGATTGCATTATTATCAAGAATATATGATCAACTTGTAACACCATCAGACACTATAACCATTATTAACTTTTCTCCTGTAAAAGATGAAGTAAGCAGAGAAAAGCTTGATGATATATATGAAAGATGGGTTTAGAAAAAAATACCCCGATTATATAATCGGGGCTGTCTTGAAACTATTTATTTAATAGGAAGGAGAGAAAAGATAGTTTTTAGTTCTTTCACTTATATATACGATTCAAAAATCTGAAATGTTCCTGTAATGTTATTGTATTTTTGGTTCAAAAATTAGAGATGCTGAATTAATACAATATCTTAACCCTGTAGGCTTCGGTCCATCTGTAAACACATGTCCCAAATGTGCATCACACCTTTTGCATAAAACCTCAGTTCTAGCCATTCCATAGCTTGTGTCTAATTCTTCTCTTACGCTGCAATCGTTTGCAGGTTTATAAAAACTGGGCCAGCCTGTGCCGGATTTATATTTTGTTTCAGATTCAAAAAGGACATTGCCACAGCACACACATTTGTATATGCCATCATTGTAGAAATTATCATATTCTCCAGTGCCGGCTGGTTCTGTGCCTTTTTGTCTTGTTATTCTAAATTGCTCTGCTGTTAGAATCTTTTTCCATTCTGCTTCAGTCTTTTCTATCCTTTCTCCACAGTTATCCATTTTATCACTATCAAATGGATATAATAAGCAAAGCATTGGAATAATTAGCATCATTTTCAGTACCTCATATAAGATATACTAGGAAAATTATACCCCAAAAATGAGTTAAGCTAATTGAATTTCCTCATCAATCAGAGATTTGATAACTTCTTCATATAGAGAAGTTTTGATTATTTCCTGTTTGTGTGCTGATACTTTGCCTGAGAGCCTGAGAGTTTTTGAGGCACCTGTTGCTGCAACTATTCCTTCAGTCTTGAAAAAGCCATCAACATCTGTTTCATAACTTTCATATACTTTTCTTCCTGCTTTTTCTAATAATTCTTTTGCTTTTTCTATATCCGTATCTGCTTTAAGAGTGAAATCTAGTGATATTTTGATTGGTCCTCGTGAGTGGTTTGCAACGGATACAATATCACCATTTGAAAGTATAAATAGTTTTCCTGCTTCATCAATGATTTTAGTGGTTCTAATGCCAAGTTCAACTACAGTGCCTGTTACAGCTCCAATGGTTACATATTCTCCTACACCATACTGGTCTTCTATTAGAATAAAAAATCCGCTGATTACATCTCTAACTAATCTTTGAGCACCAAATCCAACAGCAAGACCGCCAATACTAGCTGCACCAATGATAGTAAGAATTGGAATTCCGACTGTTTGAAGTATCATTGTAACAGCAATGAATCCTATAATGAATGAGGCAATACTTCTGATGATTGACTGCAAAGCTTGTATTCTGGATTCTCTGGCTTTTATAATGCCGGTGCCTATGTTGGTGATTGTTTTTGATATTATTTTATTTAGCAGTTTGAAGATTATTTTTCTTATAATAAAATAAGCTATTATTATGACTATTATTTTTATAATAGCAGTCAGGAAATCTCTAGTATGATCTTCAAGAATGATTTTGTAGTAGTTTGCAAGCCAATCCATATTAACATGCCCTCTTTTAAAGATGATTGTGTTCAAATGATGCTGATTGTGTATATTGACACAATCAGCCTTGGGTATTAAGATATAAGCACAAATATATCTGCAAAATGGGAATATTTATCTGGCAGTATATGTTATCTTCTTCTTTTTTTCAAGTGCCCGATTAGCTCAATGGATAGAGCGCCGCCGTCCTAAGGCGGGCGTTGGGGGTTCGATTCCCTCATCGGGCACCAAAATAAATACCCGATAATGGAAAAAAGATAGAACTATTAATCCTTGTCTAACTTCTTTTCAAACTCAATTAAAGCTTTTCTTTCTTCTTCTGAGTAGTTTTCTATTCTAAGTGATCTAGGGGAAACGCCCTCAAATACTGATGACTCAAATCCGTTATGCTTAATAACTTTACTCATCTTTGTTTTGCTTTTTAAATTTTTGTTTTTCGCATATTTGCCATATTATCTCACCTTATTGAGTATATTATACCATAATACATTGTCGATAAAAATAATGAGTAAGCATCTTATTAATAAATGCTTACTCATTAAAAAAAATATTACAATCCCCTACCCAACCACTATATTAACCAGCTTGCCGGGGACGGCTATTACTTTTTTTATTGTCTTTCCTGATATTTCGGTTTGTATTTTTTCACTTGCCAGAGCTATTTCTTTTAATTGTTCTTCACTTGCATCTGCAGGCACAACTATTTTGTCTCTCACTTTGCCATTTATCTGAGCTACTATTTCAACTTCATCAGCCTTTGCAGCTTTTTCATCATATTGTGGCCATTGATAATCCAACAAATATCCACTCTTGCCTAATTTTTCCCACATTTCATCTGATATATGTGGTGTCATTGGTGAAAGCAATACAATTAAATGCTCCATTGCTTCGCTAAATACAGCTGATTTGCTGACATCATTTTTCTGAGAGAATGAATTCATTTCATTAAACAGCTCCATCAATGCTGCTACTGCAGTGTTGAAATGAAATTCATCTATATCCTCACCAACTTTTTTGATTGTTTGGTGAAGTTTTCTTCTGAGTGCTTTGCAGTCTGGATTATTTTGAACTTCTAATGATACTAGCTCTGACCAATTTGGATTGTATGATGCCAGATTGTCATTCACAAGTGTCCACACTCTTCTGAGAAATCTGCAAGCTCCATTTATACCATCTTCACTCCATTCTATAGCATCAGAAAATGGAGCCACAAAAAGCTCATAAAGTCTAAGAGCGTCTGCACCAAATTTTTCAGCCATTGAATCAGGAGTGATGACATTCTGCTTAGATTTACTCATCTTCACCCATTTCCAGATAACTTTATCTCCTAATTCTTTTGCTTGCTCTATAGTGATAGGTATTAAATCACTTTCTTCACTTTCAACTGCTCCTGACATTGTTCTATGTGGTGTATATGCAAGCACCATGCCTTGATTCATAAGTTTATTAAACGGCTCTACAAATGGAACAAGTCCTGCATCATGTAACACTTTTGTCCAAAACCTTGCATATAATAAGTGCATAACTGCATGCTCAGCTCCACCAACATATAAATCAACAGGAAGCCAATATGCTGCCAGCTGTTTGTCAAAAGGCTCATTATCAAGATTTGGACTTACAAACCTAAGGAAATACCAACTGGAACAAGCAAATCCGCCCATTGTGTCTGTTTCTCTTTGAGCTTTGCCTCCACATTTTGGGCAAGTGGTGTTTACAAACTCAGGAATCAAAGCAAGCGGACTTCTGCCATCTCCGGGTGGCTCATAATTATCTACATCTGGAAGCAATACAGGTAAATCTTTATCCGGCACAGGCACAATTCCACAATCTTTGCAATGGATAATTGGTATAGGACAGCCCCAATATCTTTGCCTAGAAATAAGCCAGTCTCTTAACTTGAAATTGACTCTGAACTTACCTTTGCCGTTTTCTTCCAACCACTTTGTAACATCTTTTTTTGCAGTTTCTCCCAATGTGCCAGAAAACTCAGCAGAATTTATCATATCTCCATATTCAGCATGGAAAAGAGCATCTCTATATGACTGATTAGAATAAAAAGCTTCCATTAAGGTTCTATATTCTAAGTAGCTTGAATCTAATCCTTTGAGCTTGGTTAATATTGCTTGTGATGATTCAACAGAATTAAATTCCATAACTCCATCAGCAAATACCACTGCCCACTTAGCTCCCACTATTTCAACAAAACCATTATCTTTCACATATTCAGAAGCTATTTTGATATATTCATCAATTTTATTTTTTAAATCAAGAGATATTTTATACGCATCATTTGATTCTTTAATTTTTATACCAGCTGATTTTACAGCATCAACAAATCCATCTTTTACATAACCTACTTTTACATAGCTCTTAGCTAGATTATCAATTCTATCTATGACAGGAATTATTTCTATTCCGAATTTTAATGCAAATTGAAAGTCTCTTTCATCGTGAGCAGGAACTGCCATAATAGCACCAGTTCCATATCCCATCATCACATAATCAGCAATCCAAATCGGAATTTTATTATTATTAACAGGGTTTATTGCATAAGAACCAATAAACACACCTGTTTTTTCTTTCTCTGTGGATTGTCTTTCAATAGCAGTTTGCCTTTCAGCTTGGGTTTTATATAGTTTAACAGCTTCTGAAAACTCTGGTTTTGTGAGCTTTTCTACTAAAGGATGCTCAGGAGCAAGCACCATAAAAGTAGCACCCCAAAGAGTGTCTGGTCTAGTTGTATATATAACAATTTCATCACCAGCCTCTGTGTGGAATGTAACTTCTGCTCCCTCAGACCTGCCAATCCAATTTTTTTGCATTAATTTTATAGACTCTGGCCAATCAATTGTATCTAAATCATCAATAAGTCTATCTGCATATTCTGTTATCTTAAAGAACCATTGAGGAAGATCTTTTTTCTTTACATATTCATCACATCTCCAGCACTTGCCATCTTTTACCTCTTCATTTGCAAGCACAGTTTTGCATTTTTCACACCAGTTTGCAGGAGCTAAGCTTCTATATGCAAGTCCTCTTTCATATAAAAGTTTGAATATCCATTGAGTCCATTTATAGTATGACGGATCACTTGAGTTTATCTCCCTAGACCAATCATATCCTATGCCTATTAAATCCATTTGTCTTTTATATGTTTGAATATAGGCAGGTACTGTTTTTTTGGGATGACTTTTTTGTCTAATAGCTTCGTTTTCTGCAGGCAAGCCAAATGCATCCCAACCCATAGGATGAAGAACATTAAAATTATTCATTCTTTTGAATCTGCAAACAACATCTGTTGGAATATAGTTTCTGCAGTGTCCTACAGATAACCCTGCACCACTGGGATATGGGAAGAAATCCAAGCCATAGAATTTAGGTTTGTCTGTGGAATCTGATATTTTGAAAATATTATCTTCTTTCCATTTCTTTTGCCATTTTTTTTCTATTTCAATAAAGTCATATTTGGTCTCAGACATTATTATTTCACTCCATATAATAAACAACCAAACGGAACCTAGCTTATTATCATGGTTTTTGATGTGGTAATTTTGTTACTTAGCATGTTTCGAAAACAAGTTCCCGAAACACCAACAATGCTTACGTTCCATAATACATCATATAGCCATCAAAGCTAAGTTCCGTTGAGATTTGCTCAAAAACTATAAATTGATTATATTATCATGGTCTCAGAGTGTCAACCAACAACTTACAAAAGCTTAGCTGACTCTTGGTCAAGAATCCATAATACATTACAAGAATCTGGATTTAATACTTGTGCAGGATGCAGATTTATATCAATTACTCCCTGAAGACAATCTCTCACAGCAACACACTTGCTCTCACCAAGAGTATACATTATTACATTTTCAGCTGAGTTTATTGTTCTGGGTGTGAGTGTGAGTCTATACATTGATATCTTATCTATATATTCAGAAACTGCTAAAAGCTTATTTTCTTGAACTGACTTGTGATGCGGAAATAGTGAGGCTGTATGCGAATCCTCACCCATTCCAAGAAAAACAGCATCTAATTTTCCTATGCCATTTGTTTTTTGAATTATTATATCTTGATAATCTTTTGCACTATCCTCAGGTGATATATCTGTTTTGAATCTGAAAACATTGTTTTCTGGTATGCCTATTGTATCAATCAGTCTTTCTTTTACAAGTCTGTAGTTGCTCAATGGGTCGTTCTTATCAACATCTCTCTCATCAGTGAAAAAAATATTTATCTTATCCCAATTTAGAGATGTTCTATACTCTGTTGATAGAATATTAAATGCCTCAAGTGGACTAGAGCCTCCTGGGAGTGCTACATTAAAATATCCTTTTGAATATATATACTGATTTGCAAGTGATGCAAACCTCCATACAAACTCACAAGCAGCATCTTTAGAGGTCTTACATATGACAGAATTATACCTGATTGGTTTCATTTATATTCCCTAACATCTTAATTTTGTCCCATATATTCAGAACAATATCCATAGATTTGGAGTAAACTATATCATATTTTCTAGTTGCAAGTATATGAGATAATCCATCTATTATTGGACTTTTTTCTTTTGATATTTGCTTTGATAATGTATATTCATCTGAATTTTTATATTCTTCACCAATATAAAATGAGCATGAACCTATGTTTATAATAAAATGAAACTTACTTGTTTTTTGAATTGTTATTTCTAATTGTTTATTATCATCATAGAAGCATAAATAATAGTTATCTTCTTTTTTCACATCTGACAATTTCATATTTAATATTCTAGCAAACCATGAAGCTAATACCATAGAAGAGCTAAGTGTATCATTACAAATTGTTATGTATATTTTCTTTTCATTTAATATTAGGTTTCTATAATTTTTATCATCAAATATTGAAGCTATTGTTTCTCTAATGTTATCAAGCTCTATCCAAGATATATCATAAAGCAAACATTTAAGATTATTAGAGCTAATTGTTTCTTGAATATGCTTTATAGATTCAAAAGGCTCTATCTCATTTCTTGAATCTATTACTAGAAAATCCGAAATTGAAACTAGATCTTCAATGACAATTGACCACTCAGATAATGAGCTTAAAAGTAATGTAACTATTGGTTCATCAGCTATTAAATATGGAAACACTATCCCAAGAGAAGTTAAGCTGTCTTCAGTGTATTCAACACTTATAACCTCTCCACAAATTTTTCTATCATCAGATTGAAACTCATTGCAAACTAATGATACATATGCATCATTATATTTTTTGCTTTTAGATAACACAATTGCTCTGCAGGAGAACATTGCCACAATAAATTCTGAGATTTGAGTTGCCAATTTTGTACTTTCATTCCCTGCATATATGATTAAGTTTAGTGTGTCAGCTTTGAAATATGTTGTTGATTCATCACCAAAAAAGATTGCAGAATATTTTTTATTTATATACTTTTGCAAATCCTCAGGTGTTTTGATTTTCATCTTGTCTGATGTTGTACTCATAATTTACAATATTCTCCAGTGTGAACCAGATGATTTAATCAAATCATCTGCTTGATGGGGTCCCCAAGTGCCGGGTTTATAATTATACATTGGTAGTTCATTGTTTTTAATCGCTTTAATAATAGGATCACATATTCTCCAGCATTCTTCTATTGAATCACCTCTTGAAAATAGACTCACATCACCAATAAGAGCATCTAATAATAATCTTTCATAAGCCTCTGGTGAGTTTTTTTCAAATGAAGAACCATATTTGAAATCCATTTTTACTGGTCTTGTGTGATAATCAAACCCAGGAACCTTTGCAAGAAATTTAATTGATATTCCATCATCTGGTTGGATTCTAATTGATATGGTGTTTTCATTGCAGGCAAGATTTGATTGATCTGGCAGACACTTCTCTGAATCTTTGAAAACTAAAGCTATTTCTCCCACTCTTTTTGCAAGCCGTTTGCCTGTTCTTATGAACACCGGTACACCTTGCCATCTAGAGTTGTTAATTTTTAGTTTTAGTGCAATGTAGGTTTCTGTATTTGAATTTTCTGCAACTCCATCTTCAGATATATATGCTTTTATTACTTCACCCATAAATCTTCCATCAGAATATTGAGCTCTTATTGGAATTGTTGACATATCTACCTCAATATCTTTGAGTATATTTACTCTAGCTTGCCTGAGTGACTCAGAGTCAATATGTGTTGGATTATCCATACATACTAAAGACAACATCTGTAGAAGATGATTTTGCACCATATCTTTTAATGCACCTGTTTCATCATAATAACCACCTCTACTCTCTAAGCCTACTGTTTCAGCAGAGGTGATTTGTATGTGATGTACATATTTATTATTTAATAAGGGTTCAAATATTGAATTTGCAAATTTGAAAACTAATATATTTTGGACAGATTCCTTGCCAAGATAGTGATCCAATCTGAATATTTGTGATTCATCATAATATTGTGATAAATTTTTGTGCATGGATTTTGCATTTTCATAATCTAAACCAAATGGCTTTTCAAGTATTATTTTTCTCCAACCATTCTCTGTTTTTATGTCTACACAGCCATACTTACCTAGCTCAATAGCATATTTTTCTGCCATATCAGGAGGAACAGCAAAATAGAATAAATATTTATCGGTGTTATTCAATAAACTATCTTGTGTTTTGATAGTCTTTATAAGATTCTTAATACTGTCTTCAAATGATGATTCTCTTTTTTTATAAATAAATAGGTGTTTGAATCCGTCTAATTCTCTTTTGGAAGGTTTTTTTGATTTCAACCAGTTTTCAACTAAATTAGTGTAAGCTAATGTGTCTAATTCTTTTGATGCATAAGCAATAATTTTAAAATCATTTGGAAGTAGCTGCAATTTGTATAAATTAAATAATGCTGGAATAAGTTTTCTCTTTGCAAGGTCTCCAGTGGCACCAAACAATATGAATATGCAGCTTTCTAGGACTCTTTCTTTAGGCAATCCCTCTCTAAATGGGTTTATAATATTATTATTCATCAATTTTCTTCACCGAATGACCACCAAATTGTTTTCTTAATGCAGCAATTACTTTTGATGAAAATGGATCTTCCTGCCTTGATCTAAACCTCATCATAAGTGAGAGAGCAATTACAGGAGCTGGCACACTTTGCTCAATTGATTCTAATATTGTCCATCTTCCTTCTCCAGAATCCTCTACCCACCCTCTTATATCATTTAAATCTCCAGATTCTGCAAAAGCTAATTCTGCAAGCTCCAAAAGCCATGATCTCACTACACTTCCATTGTTCCAAAGACTGCAAATATCTTCAAAATTATAATCAAATTGAGAGCATTTTAATATTTCAAATCCTTCTGCATAGGCTTGAAGCATTCCATATTCTATTCCATTATGAACCATTTTAAGATAATGACCCGCACCAGATTTGCCTACATATTTAACTCCATTTTCAGGTGCTAAATCAATTAAAATTGGTTCAACAAGATTATATGCATCTTTGTCTCCACCAACCATCATGCAATAGCCTTTTTCCTTTCCCCATACTCCACCACTAATTCCAGCATCTAAAAATTGAATTTTATGATTTAAGAGCTTATGATGTCTTTCAATAGAATTTTTATAATTTGAATTGCCACCATCAATTACAACATCATTTTCATTTAGATATGGCAAAAATGATTCTATTGCACTATCCACTAGTTCACCTGCAGGTACCATTATGAATAAAACTTTTGGTGAGGGAATATTTGAAATATCTTCAGGATTGTTGAGCCACATTATAGCTGTATTTTTGATTTCATTCATTTTTTCTGAATCTACATCATATCCATACACTTGATGTTTTTTTTCTGATAGCCTCTGAGCCATGCCAAGACCCATTTTGCCTAGCCCTGCAATTATTATATTCATTATTATCTCCAATGATATTTTTAGTTCAAATTAATTCCTTAGACATTGTATTATATAACCATACAAAGTGAAGTTTAACACTATTTGAAAGATATTATAGAATAAAATTAGTTATGAGAATTATATTGACCCTAAAATATGTTATATGGTAATATTTACTCACTTCAGTGTGGCCCCGTCGTCTAGCGGTTAGGATGCATGGTTCTCAGCCATGAGATCGAGGGTTCGAATCCCTTCGGGGCTACCATTATAATCATTTATACATTTTTTATTTTCAAACAACTCTATGCAACAGATAATTTCATTAGCAATTTCTATGTTGCTATTTAACTTTTGTTATATATACCTAAAAAATTAATATCAGATAAAAACTGGCTGAATAAATTTATTTGATATTTATATCATATTTCATACATAATATAAATTCTGAAATATGGTATGCTGAAAAGCAGCAGTTGGGATGCTGATAATAAGGTACTAGATCTCATTATTTCCCTTCAGCCATGGAGCGTAAATATTTCTTAAGATCAATTCTTTTATGCATTAATCAAACATAATGGACATAGTTTTAAAAGTATTAATGGTACTGAAATAGTTGATTTCACCACTACAGGAATGTCTAAAGAAGAAATTAGCTATATAGAACAAAAAGGATTCTCAATTGAATTTAAACCATCAACACAAATACATTCTCGGATGGGAATGTTAGAATATCTTTTGATTAGGGGATAATAATTATAAATTACTATGGCATTATAAAATTATCAATATTTAATCAATTAATGCCATAATACAATGTAATTGATGTCCTAATACAAAGGAGGATTTTAAAAACAAAATGAGAAAAATAATTTCCACTAAATGTTCTATTCCAAAATTTTTATTGCTAACATTTCTTCTGGCAATAACGTCAACTTATTTATCCGCAAACACGCCTTTATCAGCAGAGAATAAAGTCCATTCCAAGCTATCAAACACTCATATTACTCTTCAAAAATATACATTCAGCACTAATGAAGATGTTAAAGTTGAATGGCATAATTTGCCCGGTAATAAAACAGACTGGATAACTGTTGTTCCTCAA
>JBDNDK010000063.1:0-11699 GCA_046719185.1 Armatimonadota bacterium | reverse complement strand
AGCCCTCTTCAAATTTCTCAGCTTTATAATCTTTCTCAAATTTAGGATTAACAATCACTCTTCCAAAGCCCTCAGCTCTTCTCTCTCCAATACCAAATTTTTCAAGTTCTTTGATAAGTTCATTAGGGATTTTTTCATTATTAGAAGAAAATTTAACATAAGAGCCTGCTTTTATTGAGCTTAAAGTAGGTCTTGGAAGACCCCAGGAAGTTTGCCAAGATTCTGTTCTTTCCTGTCTTGTTGCACTAGATATTAAGCCTTCTGTATCAATTGGTGTTAATTCATATCCCTCTCCCAGTTCTTTTTCAAGGGTAGCTTTCGATAAATCTTTCAGTTCTTTTTCAAGGGCAGCTTTTAATATATCAATAACAGGTGTCATTCTGAGCTTATCATCATAAAAAATAGCATCAGATGCAAACCACAGGCTTAATTTATCTCCTTCATTATATGACTCAATTCTTTTTTCATTTTCAAAAACACAAGGTTCTATATTAAAAGTAACTGAACCATATTCAGCATGCTTTGCAGTTCCAATTTTCACATCTCCCCAATCGTTTCCTATATCACCATCAAACCAGATATATGAAATAAATGTTGTGTTGGGTTTAATTGCTTCTATACTATACACACCATCATCAGAAGGTGATTGTGTTTTGTCATCCACTACTGAATGTGTATTCACTATTTTCTGAGCTTTTGTGAAGATTAAATTATTATTATCAATATCAATAAACACATTTCTCCACTGCTTTAGCTGTGTTGAATTTTCTTCTTTCACTAAAGATCTATTGATAATGGATTCGGTTTCTAATTTCTTTTGAAAGAAACAGAAAGGAACAGGGAGTGACCTTTTTCCATCAATTACAGGATATGCATTTGTTACAATAAGATTTGAGTTTTTTATTGCATCAGAAATAACACTCTCACCTAATTTTTTTGATAATATAGGAATAATATGTGTGCCGGGAATATAGTCTAATGATTGAATGATGTTTCCAACTGTTCTGGTCATCACACATACAGGTGATTTAGTTGTTATAGTTAGTTTGTAACACTTTAATTCATTTGCTGAATTTTCAGACTTTGATATTTCTCTTGAGGAGCTTATCTTTTTAGGTTCCTTATATTCTCTCAACAATTCAAAATCAGAAATATTTGAATCTTTTATAGATATCTCACATTTGCCAGAACCTCTTCTCCTCTTGCCACCAATTCTGTCTGCAAATTTACAGCCAGCCAGAAGAAGGTCAAATGCTCTTTTTTTTGTGTCTTCATCATAATCATCTAAATCTAGGCTGCATTTTGCGGAAAGCTCTGCTCCACATCTTGCCATCTCCTCAAACATTAGATGATCATCTTTTGCCATGCCTGTTTTCTCATCAACACTCATACTTGGCTTTACAAATGTCAGTGCATCTTTTAATGTTTTTTTATCTTTAAGAAACTTTCTTATATTATCAGAATAACAGGCATTTTCTATTTGAAAAGCAGCATTTTGAGGTTTATCAAGCACATCACCATCTTTGTTAAGTGACGGCTGAGAGCCAAATAGCAGCTCTATATAATTCTGCCAACCATCATCCAACTTGCTTGCAACTACCTCACAAGCATCTCTTAATATACCATTGCAGGTTTTTCCCGAAATATATGGGAAGCCGTATTCATCTTTTCTCACAAGGCTGTCAACACTTCCTGCTCTTCCTGAACCGGTACCAATGTGCCAATCTGATAACATTTTAATATTTAGAATAAACTCTTTAGGCATGCTCAAGACTTTTCTCCTTATTTTCTTTCTTCTCTTTCTCTTGAATCAATTTGGATAATTCATTTGCATCAATTAAGAGGGAAATATCAGAGTCTCCATCATTTATAAAAAGACTATCATTAAAAGCTTCTTTAAGATATTTGCATCTAGGTTTCATTAACTCATATTTAGCATCTGCATTTTCTTTTCCAGAAAATAATTCTTCCCTTAAAATATGAGTGAGAGTGCTTGGAATTTTATTTTTGCCATCATCATCTTTCTCATTGAGCTTTCCAGCAATATCAATTAATCTTGACAATTTATGGCTTTCACCCCATCCTTCTAAGCCATCCTCATCCACTATATAAGGTCCACCGTAGAGCTTACAATTATCAACTTCAAGCTCATCTCTTATTGAATCTAGGTCTGTTGGGGAACTGTCATAGACAACATGGAAATCTAGAGCTGATGTGCCGAATGATTTTTCTTTCACCTTCTTTGCTGATTTTATTAGGTCTTCTGCAATTGAGTATGCTGCAGAAAATGGATAGTGAGGTTTTATCAAAGCAATTCCAGCACAGGCAGATACACCATTTTCTAAGTCTTTAACATAGTTAATAGCGTTATTATCTTTAGTAAGCTCTTTGAATTTCAAAAGAAACTCTTTTGTGAAGTCTATTGCATAATTACCGGGGCATATAACTGTTAAATCATCTCCACCTAATATAAGCGGCACAGATTTTGTTTCGGTATTAATCACTTTAATTGCTTCAATAAATGCCTGTTTTGTGCAATCATCTAAAGCATCAGAAAATCTCTTTAATTTCTCCCAATAATTGCCTTCTTTTTTTTCGCTTGCTTTTTTGAAATTTAAGAATATTTGGCCAAGCCCATTTCCATCTGCATGAACTATAGCCATCCAATCATTTTTAGAATCTTCTCCTTTATTATTATTATTAAAATGTTCTATTGAATCTCCGATACTACCTGCAACTTCTTTTAAGATATCATCTCCTTTAAATCTCTCTTTTTTCTTTTCTGAGAAAGCTCTTTTTGCAATACTGGCAGATGATAAGGGTCTTGATTCACCTTTTACTATGTCAATCATTTCTTTTGCAGGGAGTCCGCTTGAATTGCAAGATTGAATAATAGGCAATCTTTGGAATCTTGAATTTGAATTTGGTATATTGCAAATATTTTTAGCAAGCTTTTCATGCACTTCTTTTACTGATTCATACGGATGCTCTTCATTAAGATCAACATAGGCACCTGCAATATCAAGAGTTGGAGCCTCTTTTAAGCATCTTAAGGTTATAGCACCAATAATAGCTTCTGCTGAATCTTTATCTTTTGCAGTGAGATAAGCTTTCCCAGAGGTGTTTAATTTTATCTCAATTTTATCTTTATGTTTTGAATCTAATTTTTCAATTTCTTCTTCCAACCAATCAATGCAGCTTCTGTAAATAATCTCAGATGCACCTACATTTTCTTTCATTCGGTTGGAATTAAAAATGAAGTTTTGATTTCCTGAAGTTTCTAAAAGAATTAAATACATCACAACTCCTCAACAAAAAACAAACTTAATAATTATTTGCATCAAATATATTATTATGCATGAGACAAAAATTATCCTTTTTTTATCAAGAACTTTTTGTGAAATGTTTATGTCTTATTGTGTATTTTTGTTGCATGGGAGTTATATAGATTAAAAAGAAAAAATATTAATGACTTTAAATCCTCTAAATCGAGCAATGTCATTCCAGCCAACTGGTTCCAGTTTCCCCAGTGAAATCACTAATGATCCACTGCAATTTCTATAATAACGGTATAAATTCGGTCTTGTTAACTATTATGAATTTAATTAAAAGATTTTTTCCTCACTAGCCCATAGTATGGAGTAAATTTTTTGCCACATATTTACAGACCATTTTGAACTTAAGAAAAAATAAACAATCAAAATCTGCTGGCTGGTTTACTTTGGTTAGTAACTTCATACTTATTTATAAAAATGGAATATATATTTAGGATTTTCTTCTCTAAAACATTTTGCTACACTGTCAGCTTGTCTATATATAGACTGCTTCATACTAAATTTTGTACAAGCCAATATCTTTACAAAGTGAGTAGAAAACCAAAAATTTTCTATAATTTTTACCTGATAGACCCAAATAGGATTTTTTTTGCCCATTATAGGCTGCAGAGTGCCAAGAAACCTACAAGGTCTTGTGAAAAATGCAACAGGTCTTTTAGTTCTTAGACAATACTGAATCATTGGAGTAGTGAGATTTACTGATCCAAAAAACAGAGACATCTTCCACAACTCCAACAGGCACATTTGTAATGTATATCATCATATGCCTTAACAACAAACTTTCATTTCTTATAATGCACAGAAGCTCCTTGATGAGATACATATAATCCTTGCATTGGAAAATACCATATATAACATATATAACAAGTTATATAAGTATTTTGTTATTCTTATTGACATTATATAATGTTCTGCATAAAGAACCATTTAATATTCTTGTCAATAAATAATTTGTATAATACTATAAATAATGATATATAAAAAGCAGTAAAGTTGCAGATATTTTTGCAAATAGATTTTATATGTACTAAAAATTAGTATTTTTCTTTTCCTACATCTCATCCACCACCTATCTTTTTTTATAGATAATAAATAACATATGAAAGATTATAATGATTGTTTTTAATTAGTTGATACATTTTTGCAAATATTCGATTAGCTCTGCTATTTCATTTCTAGCATCTAACAGCATCTTTGGGTTTCTGGTGTATTCTATCTTTGATTTCACTATCTCTTCTCTTACATCCAAAACCTTTTTTGCATCTTTCAATTTTGAATCATTTAATCCTTTTTGCTCTGCCTTTTTGACTAATTCGTCTAATATAACAAAGTATTCGTAATCCTCAATTCCATCTCTGATGTTTTCAAACCTTATAGAGCTTATTGGCTTTCCATCAGGACCGGGATATATTAAATGACCATCACCATTATTATTTGCAAACGTGAATGTATTCCATCCTACATCTGGCCACTTTTTGCCTTGTTTTAATTTTTCAATATCCTCAGGATTGTCTGAAAGAATAATATGTGAACCTGATTCTTCACCTAGTCTATTTGTTCTCCAAAGGTTAATGGCATAATACAAAAAGCCAGGTATTCTGTATTTCCAAGTCTGCCAAAATATGATTCTGGATTCTATCAAAGGGTAGTCAATAAACCAATTAGCATGCTCATCTGCAGGAACACAGCAAATATACCACCAAACCTCATCACCTTGTTTTTCATACTCCTGAGCCACTTTTTTGTCATAAGCAGCTGTCAATGGAACCCAAATATCAATGGCATCATTCATCACTTTGTTTGGTACAACTGTGCACATTGTTTTTATATCAGGATATCTTTCTTTAACCATCATAAAGTTCTTTCTAGCCTCTTGATACCTATTAGGCAGAACTTCATCCCATCCATAAACAAAAGCTAAATCAAGCCAATTGTTTTCTAATAAATAATCCCTGTATTCACCAATCATTGACAAAGTGTTTTCATCAACATTTCCAATATACGCAAGATTAAAGCAATTCATACCTTTTTCTATTGCATAAGGAATGTAGTCTTTATTTGGCATTGGGGTTTGAGTATATATATTTGTAGGATTTATTCTTCTCTGAAGCAGAAAATCATAAAAATCCTTCTTCATATCTTCAGTGTATTTTCCATACCAAGATTCTATTTCTTTTTCAAATAGAGCAAAGGCAGTTTTAAGGGTTGTTTTTTCTGGAAGTTCAAAGTTAAATATCTTTACTTCAATAGGCACACTTACAGCCTCTGCATTTTCCGGTGAAATCTCAATACTGCCTTTATAAATGCCTGCTGATACATCTTTGTTTGCATATACTGTTATCCAAAGAGGCTTTATTTCACCAATTTTCACATCAAAATTATCCGTATAAGGCATCAATGGATCTGGATGCCAACCAATATATTCATATCTATTATATGATGGCTTTCTTGTGTGCACATAATCGACAAGATTTATATTTATGTATTTTGAATCAATAGATTTGCCATTTTCAGAGACTAGAGGTTCTATTCTCACTTTTATGTTTTTCAAGTCTTTTTTATATGGAATAATTGCAATCTGACCTGCCTCATATTCATTTTTTGCAAGATTTATAGAAAGTTTACTGTTTATTTCACCTCTAAAAATTTTATCTTTTCTTATTTTTTCAGTAGAAAGAGCTGTGCCATATAAATATCCCATTTGATTTGTATCAAGCAGGCTATAAATGATATTTTCAACAGCTCTATCTGAGATTTCAACAAGATTTTCCAGCTTTCTCCATTTTTCTGGGTTGTCTGCTGTCTTTGAGAATTTCAGTGTATTTTCTAATATTTTCTTTACTCTTTTGTAGCCTTCAAAAGTACTTTCATTTGGTCTTGGTAAATTTTCAAAGTATCTTATTATTTCAGAGAGCTTAGTTCTATGTTTTGGAATGTATATATAATTTTTTCTGCTCACAAAAAATGGTTCTTTTTTATTTTTCAATCTTAGCTGCAAGATAAAATAATCTATATTCTCATCTGCAATTTTAAGCTTTAAGGTGTTTTCAGAATATCCTGGTGGAACTTTGATAGTTTGTTTTTTTATAAGCATATCAGCAGTTATAATCTCTGCCTCAATTGTTTGAGCTTTTTGGGAAAAATTATGAAAAATTATTTTTAATTCATAGTCATCTGGGTTAATTATATTCAAAAGGAAGGTTTGAGGAATTACAGCATTATCATCTTGAAATCTTAAGATCCCAAACTCATCTGGATCTAACAATCCTGTTTTTGCATAAGCCCAAGTTGACCTTTCTTCACTTGTCATTCTATTCCTTGCAAAATTAACTAAAACATCACTTTCCAGCTTTGATACATCAATATTTAATTGATTGAAAGATATTGAAATAAATGCGGTCCAATAATCGTCATACTTTTCAATTTCTATGTTCCAATTTGGATCCCAAGACTCTGGTGTATTAAATTTATCTTTTTCATCATATTTAACTCCATTAGCATTTGCAATCAAATGATAAAATCCAGCTTTTTCTTTATCAGTGATAAAAAAGACTTCTATTGAATCATCAAGATAAACTTGGCTGTCATGCTCATTATGATTTAGAACAAGTTTATCCATAAAAGGCTCATAACACTTAAAATGTATATAAATTTTTTCTTTATCAAAAGCAAGGCTTACTTCGGTATTTGCAACTGCATATTCCTTAACATTTATGAGTTTAAATTGGTTCACTGCAGATGGCATATAACCAATCTTTTCTTTTGCAATATCCCTATCAGGAACATATAACACCGGCACCATAGGCTTTGCATATAATCTGCTGCATAAGCATATTATTATTAACAAAATTAGGATACAATATCTCATTTTCTTTACCACCTTTTATCTATTCAAAATCCAAGCCATATATCTCTGCATTATCCATCTTGAATTTTAATACAACAGGACTGCCTTCATTATACCCTAAATCATCTTTGCCTTTCCAAGTAACAAACCTGTTGTGAACATCACCAATAATCGGATCACAATCATCAAAACTTCTTCCATTGATTGTATTCACATCAAAATCACAAACTTCTATTTTTATGCTTCCTGCTCTTTTGGTGACAGCATTAATCTTTATCTTTCTTCCCGGTGCTATAAATCCAACTGTTGTAAATTCTCCATACTCAGGTGCACAAAGAGCAATAATTCTTCCTTTTTTCCAAATAGCATAGCCACATGCCATCTTCCACTGACCTCTTGGATATTTATGAGGAAATATATATCCATTGTAAGGCAGGGCAAAATCACCATTAGGAAGTTCTAACAAATTTGGACAAGTGAAATGACAGCCACCATCCCACTTTTCAAATTCTGAGGTTTCAATCACATATCCACCGGGCAGATAGTTCCAATTTATTCCATTATGGCTTGAGGCAAGCAAAGTTGATGTTGTATCAGTGAAAGTATGCCAAACATCAGGGAACATTAAATGATGGTCCGGTGCACCGGGTATGCAGGTTCTGCCATTTGTGTATAAAACATCAGAAGGTGCCATATCTGGAGTTGGAACTAATATAACATCAGACACTGGAAATTCTTGAAAATTATCACTTTCTGTTCTGCCTATAGACCTTCTTCCAATATCCCACCACATTCTAAATCCTTCATGTCCTTCTTCATCCTTTTGACCTATCATATAATTCCTAGTATAGATAACATACTTTTCTAAAACTTGATCATAATAGGCAGTGATATGTGTATCACTATGCTCAATAGTCAGAGGATTTGGTAGTCTGCTCCAATGATATCCATCAGGCGAAACAGCACCAGTTATTGTCATCAAGTGCCCAACATCAGGTCTATCTGCCCTGTGTTCCCAGTCATCCGGCCTAGTTTTCTTATACTCTTCAAAAGCTTCTTTTGATAGACCTCCACCACCTACCCATTTATACCTCTCTCCAGACGGTGCAGATGGATCAATAAAAACAGAACCTCCAACAAAACTCATATCAAGCTGATTGTGTTCTTTTATTCCTAAATTAGGTCTATCCCAGTTAATGCCGTCTTTAGACTCTGCATAAGCAGAACCAAACCAAGCTCTATATTTTCCATCTTCCTGCAAAATGGTGTTTACCATATAACCTTTTGAATCTTCCCATGGCTTCTCTGGTTTGAAAATTGGTTCATCAAGTTTTTCTGCTTTTATTGCCTTAAGATGAATACCTGTGGGAAAGTTAGATCTTCTCATATTTGCTCCCCATGCATCTTCAGAGCCGCCTACTGTAACATTTTTCCCATCTTTGTTAAACCAACCAAAAGAGCCAGGTCTTATAAAAAGCCAATTTGTGAATACTAATCTCTTACCTAAAAGCTTATAAGGCTCACCCGTTGGTTTTTGATATATTTTCATACTACTTGCTCCATTATTGGTCTTTGAATTTTCAGCTTTTCCACTTGCCGGCATACCTGCAAGTGATACTCCAGCTACTGAAACAGCTGCTGTTTTGATAAAATCTCTTCTGCTAACTTTATTATCACTTGACACTTTATAAATTCTCCATTCCGATAATCTATTAATATATTGAAAAACAAATAAAAACAGTATATGTAAAAAATTAAATATTTTCTCTCTTTTTCCTTTATACTTGGATATAATTTATTTTTTACAGTGAGTTGATTGATTCAATCTTGGAATTAAAACAATAACAGATTGCAAAGAATTTTTAAAATTAAAATATAAATACATTAGAATAGGATTCGTTTTCAATTAAGCAATATTTTACAACTCTTGACAGAATGAATATCTTATCTAACTTTTATCTTCACTGGTTGCAGGCTAGTGATAATCTGAATTTCATTTTTTGACTTTTTGAAAGGAACAGCTTTACCATCTACAAACACTTTAGCTTCAGCAGGAGCATTCCTGAAAGTAATTCTCAATTTGAGCCCGTCTGCTTTTGGTATCTTGCTTCCCTTAAGCGATACATAATCCTTTCCTGCTTCAATTTTTAGATGTTTGCCGCGATAAAACACATTTGATATACCAACCTTGCTTAGCTGAGACGGCACTGCAGGACAAATCTCTATGATACCATCTTGGTTAGAATCTATGCCAAGAAATGCATGGTATATAGAAAATAGTGCCAATAGCTGCATCAGAAAGAAACTCATCATCAAGACCTAAACCACCAGGGCTTGGACTCTGCAAGATGCCTCTTTCTAGATGGTTGATATAATATGCTCTATAAAACTCCGTACCTTTGCCTCCAGCCGATTTAACTTCATGATACCATTCTTCAATCTCTAGTGTTCGTTCAAATGCACGATCAATTTCCAATTGGTCTCCAGTAGAGCATCTTGCCATTAAATCAAATGTGGATGTCATAGTTGCAGCACCACCGTTTTGGTATTGGTTGCCAAAAACATAGTTTTTAGCTGCCTCTGGGAAATTTCGTCTGTCATATATCCAAGGCCAAAAATAGTAGTCCTCATTCTGAACAGTTGTGGTGCGAGGTCCAAATCGCCATTTATTAATATCTTTTCCTGTTGAAGTATCACCTTTTTTTTTCTCTGCCGTTTAGCCAAGAAACAACAGCCTTACGCTGTTTGTCTGTGCCAATACCAAAAGCAAGTACGTGCAAATTAAACTGCAGCCAGCCATAATCGTGTTTATTACCGTTGATGTCTATATTCCTGCAGAATCTCTGCTTGTCTTCCAACCAAAATTTCTTCTCAATATTTTGATTCACTTTATCAGCAGTTTCTCTAATGATCTTGGTGTCTCACTGTATGTTATTATCGTCTTGTCATCAAGACCTATCACTTTCACATTCGGTATTTTTATGCCTTTGCGTGCTGCTACCCGCTCAAGTTCTGCTAATGCCAATAGAAAATGATAAAAATACAGACTGCTTTCCATATAAAATCTTCCAGCCGGCATTAGATCCCAATAGTTGCCTATTTGACCGTGCCCAACCTTATCACCACCAAGCCCGTCCTTGCCAACCATCCAATCAGTGCAGATTAAACCTTCTTTGCGGCCTTTCATGTGTTCCAGCATAAAAAGCATTGCTCAACGTAAACGTGGCATCTGATGAGCTAGAAACTCATCATTATCATTAAACATATAAAACTTATGTGTTGCATTTATTAGTGTTGCATTAGTTGTGTGAAGACTTACATCGTATGTTGTGCACACAAAGTTCAGCATCACCTTAGTACCTTCAGCTCCAGCACCAGCCGGAACTATCTTCAATCTTGTAATTTTATTTCCACCATCTCCCCACTCAGGATGCAAATTCATTCTAAAGAACAGCAGATACCGTGCCTGTGAGTCTTTAATATTTGGTGCATGATCTTTTGGAAAATTCTTTGGAGGCAAAACACTAAAATCAACTGTTACCATTCTTTTTTCAGAAAATCTTGGGTTCTTTTCTGTGGTCCAATACATACGCAAACCATCAATTAGTGATGAAAGTTTAGTATCTGATTGCAAATTTTTATCCGTTGGCGATTTGTCTTCTTCTTTTTTGCTGTGTTCATAATTGATGTCCAGCTCAATAATTGGAATATGAAATGCATCACAATCAAATCTTGGAGAGATAAACTCTGGCTTTGGTCCTGTTATTTCTCCCACAAGGCTGTGATTCACATATCCCGGTTTTAGTTCTATATCATTTGCTAGCCAATTATCTCTAGCTCCATCATTAATGTTATTAAACTCTCAGCCGGTTGAAAGCGTTACTGTATAATTGCGATTATATTTAGGTCAGGGCCAACCGAATGTCGATACCCAGCCTCCAAAGTGATTTCTTGGCTCAAGCCACACACGACATCCCTATGTATAGCCATACTTATCAACTACAACATTGCCCATGTGGTAAGAATGTTGTCATGATTAGTTCCAAACTGCCTATTAAGCCCCATTGCTCCTCTATCAATCCAAGGCAGCATCCACCAATCCCACTCAATCACCCAAAGCACATCCAGAAGTCTGGGCTTTATCCAGTCTTTATAAATGCCAGAATCATCAACTGCTAAGTGTCGGATAAACCACTCATTGACAAATTCATCATAATCAGGATCGGAGGTGAAGAAAACTGGCAGTCTATCAAAATCGGGCTCATCTTAGGTATTTTGAAGGTCAAACACAGGGTGAGTGTCTTCTGCTATTGCTAAAGTTGACATTAATGAAAATATTATTATGAGTAAAATTAACAAGTAAGAATAATTCACACACAGCCTCATAGCATATAGGATAACAGATTATATCAAATATCTGATAAATATTCTCTTTTATGTTTTTGAGGGATTAATTTCTAAAGTAATAGTAAAATCCATTGGGAGCTTGTTCCCGATACCAAGTAGACATGTATATA
>JBDNDK010000062.1:0-11805 GCA_046719185.1 Armatimonadota bacterium | reverse complement strand
CTGACAAGAAGAGCTGTTATTATTATAAATCCTAAATCAGCCATTGATATTAAAAAAATCCCAATGAAATTCTTTGTTTCAGTACTCATTAATGGTTTTGGAGGAGTGTACGGGATTGGTGATGGAGGCATCTGACTCTGACTTGTTACAGTTGGTGGAATACTTGATCCAAAAGGATCCGGCGCTGAACCTGTGTTGTATGTTGATGACATATCCTGAGATATGTTAGGTGAATACGGATCATTATAAGGAAATGGCTGACTTAATGATTGATTAGCAAAAGACATATTGTCACACTTTTGATTTTTTAGATCATTCATAATTTCAATAGCATTGTTATATCTCATATCTGGATCTTTTGCCATCGCCTTTTTTATAATTGCAGCATAATATGGAGGAACACCAGCAGGCACAGGTGGTTCCTGATTCATAATATTGTATGTAATTGTAACAATGCTGTCACCCTGAAATGGTTTTTGAGCTGTTACCATCTCATAAAGCAACACACCAACAGAATATATATCTGATCTATGATCAACATTTTTTCCTGATATCTGCTCTGGAGACATATAACTTGGAGTGCCAAACACCTGCCCATCTCTGGTGATTGCAGATTCACCCAATAATCTGGCAATACCAAAATCAGTAAGCTTCACATGCCTATTAGGAAGTATATGAACATTTGCAGGTTTTATATCTCTATGCACAACTCCATTTTTATGTGCATAATCTAGAGCATCACATAATTGAATTGCAATATTTGATGCTTCAGCAACAGACATAGGACCAGCAGCAGCAAGAGTGTCAGCTAAATTCTGACCTTCCAAAAACTCCATAGCAATGAAATGTCTATCATAATCTTTGCCAACTTCAAAAATTGACACAATATTAGGATGTGAGAGTCTGCCAGCAGCCTTACCTTCTCTCCAAAATCTCTCTATTCTCTCTTGTTTTTGTGCACCTTGCAGATCAGGTGGAATATTGAGTTCCTTTAAGGCTATCCTGCGGTTTATTGTGGGATCAACTGCTTCATAAATAATATCATTTGACCTTGCAATTTCTCTTATGATCTGATATCTGCCAAGTGTGTTTGGTGCTGTGGATGACACTAATTTTATCCTCTGCCAAATAGGCTAGCAATGCCCTTTTTCTTTACTGGTTTTGTGCTTATCTCTTTGATATGAACAATAAGCACAGTTACATTGTCATGCCCACCCCTATCAAGAGCAATATCAACAAGATTTGAAGCTGCAAATGATGCTGATGCTTTTTGCATTTCATTTTTTATTTCATCAGGTGTTACTAAATTAGATAATCCATCTGAACATAGCAAATATTTATCATCTGGTTCAATTTCATCTGTAAAAATATCAACTTCAACAGTTGGATTATTTCCAAGAGACCTTGTAATGACATTTTTGTATGGAGACATCATTGCCTCTTCTTCTGTCATACCACCTCTTTTTACCTGCTCATTAACCCAAGAGTGATCTTCAGTTATCTGCTCAATATTTCCATCTCTTAATCTGTAGCATCTACTGTCACCAACCTGAGCTATAAATATTTCCTCACCTCTAATCACAAGAGCTGTGAGAGTTGTTCCCATACCATTTCTTTCAACAATTGCCCTGCTTGTTTCATATATAACAGCATTTGCTTCTTTCACAGCATTCCTAAGAGATTCATTTATAACAGGAGATTTGTCATTATAATATGATTTTATCACTGTTTTTAATGCAAGCTCACTTGCAATCTGCCCAGCTGAGTGTCCTCCCATACCATCGGCAACTGCAAAAAAAGAACCTTTTGAAGCTAAAACATCTTCCTCTTCTGGAGTGAAAAATTCATATTTATCTTCATTATTTTCCCTCACCCTGCCAAGGTCTGTTTTAGCACCAATTGCTATGATAGTTTTAATAGACTTTGAATGGTCTATTTTTTCCTGCCATTTTTTGAATAGCTCTTCAGTGTCTATTTTTGCTGTTATCTCTTTGTCTTCGCTCAATTTTTGCTCTCTTTAAGTTATATTTTTTCTAATCTGAAAGTTGTTTGCCCAAATATTATCTCATCACCAGCCATCACTGTTTTAGCTGTGTTTGCTTCCAACTTCACACCATTTACTTGTGTGCCATTCGTGCTTGCAAGATCTGTAATTGTAATATTTTCATCTGAAACTTCTATTTTAGCATGCTTTCCAGAACAATATGGATCAGAAACAACCAAATCATTATCACCAGACCTTCTGCCCAAAGAAAAGCTTCCCTTTTTAAGTTCAAATATCATACTTCCATCAGATGATGTTAGTTTATAAATTGGTTGATCTTCCTCTATTTCTGGCTCTTCAGGTTTATCAATTTCGTTAATTTTGGTTTCTTCATTATCAGACATATCTTCTTCATCAAATTCTTCTGTTAGTTTTGGCTCTGCAGTGTTTATGCTAACCTTAAAAGCAACATTTCCAAACACAATCTCTGCACCATCTTCAAGCTTAGTTTTGGTGTTTGCATTTATTCTAACACCATTAACCTGAGTACCATTTGTGCTTGCTAAATCCTCAACAAAAACCTCATTCCCTATAAGACTAATAATGGCATGGTTTCTTGAAACAGTATTATGAGAAAGTAATATTTCTGCTCTCTCTCTGCCAACTTTATTATCTCCATCATTTATAAAATACTCTGTTGAACCATCAGTTGAAATGAGTTTTGCCTTGAAAGCTATCTCAGAAGATATCACTTCTCCAACTTCACTAGATAGCAGAAATCCACATTCAATGCAGTATTTTTCATTAAATGGATTTTTTGTATTACAAATTGGACAATCAATCTGCTGCATCTGTTGAGTTGCCTCAAAGACTGGTGCAGATGATATTTGTGTTTTATCGCTTTCATTTGATATTGTTGTTTTATCTATGTCTATGTTCATTTGTTTTTATCTCTATCCATATTAAGAATTGTGCCCATTAGAGTTTTTTCTGCTCCTGAGCCCTGCTGAACTTCATTAATTGCCTTTTGAATATCCTGTGCCTGCATTGTTTTGCCTTGTTCAATCATAAATGCTCTTGTCTTTTCAAGCTCTGCTATAACCTGAGTTTTTGAAATCTGCTGAGTTTTCATTCCCATAACAGTTTTTTCTAGGTTTATAGATGCCTGAGCTAACTCTATTTCTCTATCAATTGCAAGATTATGATTATTTTGAACTAACATTCTATCTGATGTAAACTCAAGAACAACATCACACATACATTGCTCAACTTTTCCCGTAGCTGAGTCATCATAAGTTAATACAGCTTGTGCAACTCTATATATGCCCGGTTGTCTTGGGTTTAAGTCAAGCTCTACCAGCACACTTTGAGTTTCACCTTTCTCAAGGTCTGCAAGAATTATATCAACTCTTCTGTTGGATAAATTTGGAAGTTTGTTATATGCCTGCCTAAACTGAACCCATTTATACATGTTAATACTCAGCTTGAGGTTTCTTGCAACTGTTTGCATCATCACCTCAAGCTCTTTTCTAAAAACTTCTGGAATTAAATCTGGTCTTGAAATGTAGTAATAATTTCCACCACTTCTTTTTGCAATCCCAGCTAGAAGCTCTTCATTGTATTCCATTCCAAGACCCAGAGCTGTGATTGTAATGCCCCTGGATTTTTGCTCAGCTACCTGACCAACTATTGATTGGAAATCTTTATTGCCAGCTGTTGGTTCACCATCTGTAAATAATAATGCTCTGTTCACATATCCAGGTGATGCAACTGATGCAATCTGACTTGCACCAAGAGCTATTCCATCATATAGATTTGTGGTATTGTTTACATCAAGTCTGTTTATATGCTCTTTTATAAGAGCTTTGTTGACTATTCTTCTTGCAGGCATTAAAACTTCAGCATTATCACCAAACACTACTATTGATAGAATATCATTAGAATCAAGCATATCAACAACATAGCAAGATGCTTGCTTCATATACTCAAGTGGAGGACCTTCCATTGATCCGCTAATATCTAAGATCAGGCACAGATTTAGCGGCATCCTTGCCCCCATTGCTGTGCCAGACCCAGATATTTTAAAAAGAAAGTGCTCTTTATTGGAAGAAACTGAAAGCGCGTGCGTGTTTCCCTGAATGCACTCCATCTGAACAGAAGGAATATTAACACTCATCATTGTTTGATTTGAATTATTTGCCATAAAACCACTATTACTCATCTGAGTTCTTTGGCTATCAAATCCCCCAACTTGAGTCTTATTTGGATCATATTGTGAACCAATTTGAGTGCGGTCATTATCCATTATGATACCCCAATTATATCATTATTATAATATTACGATTCAAAAATAAAAGTAGTGTCTCCTAATCTAATCTGATCACCACTATTAAGAATAGCTTGATTTATTTTAACACCATTTACAAAGGTGCCATTTGTGCTGTTATTATCTATTATTGTGTATCCATTTGCTAATTTTACTATTTTCAAATGACTTCTTGAAATCTTTGTATCTTGAGATAAGCATATACTGTTATTTTCACCTCTTCCAATACTTGTATCTGGTGATGTTATCTCAAAAACTTGATTTATATATGGGCCTGATACACCTATAATTTTTGGTAATCTTGAAGGTACGCCGCCAAGATTTGTTTTAACAGATGTTTGTATCTGCTCTGTTGGCTGAGGCTGTGTTTGGTATGCAGGCATCTGACTAGTTGAAGAAAAGCTGCATGCACACTCACCTTTGGCATTTTTTGTTTGTCCACAAAACTGACAAATATTCTGAGAATTAGGTATATTTACTGCATATTTATTTAGATCAACAGCGGCACCGGGTTTTGATGCTGTTGCCTTATCTCTAAACATAAATCTTGTTTTGCCAATTATAAACACATCACCATCTTTTAATGGCTCTCTTTTTGTGATTTTTTGCCCATTAAGTAGAGTTCCCCAATGAGAACCTAAATCTTCTAAATAATATCTTTTTCCAATAGTAATTATTTTGGCATGTCTTTCAGAAATATCAGGATCAGTAAATACTGGTATATCTGTATATTCACTTCTGCCTAAAGTTGTCTCTGGCTTATATATAATGATCTGTTTGCCTTCATTTTTCCCAACAAGCCTAATCACCCATGCTTTTTTTGCAACTTCTTCAACTAAACCAATAAAAAAACCTATCCCAGCACCAGTGATTGTGAAACTAATTAGTCTTATATTCCAACCTGCATAATTTGATAATCCAGCTAGATTCATCCAAGCCAATATTTCAAATACAACTCCTCCAGCACCACCACCAATAAATCCACCAACTGCTCCATTTCTCATTTTTTCAATTGATGATGTTGCAATTCCCTGACTAAGACCTATAAATAGACCAATAAGCGACCAGCCTAGTGCTCTGCCTAAGAGAAGTAAAGTAAATTCAAAAATCTTAAATGTGCCATATGAACTTTCAACTAATAAATTATAGACAATGTTGCCTGAAGTAAGACCAACAATACCTCCAGCTCCACCAACCAAAGCTCCCATTATCACACTTTTTACAGCATCTCTAGGAGAAAGTCCACTAATACCCTGTGCTAAGCCTATGAATAAGCCAATTGTAAATCCACAAATTAAGCCTACTAGGAAAATTACAGTATATCCAATTGAAGACTCACCATCAGAAGGCATCAAGGGCTTTTCCATTACAGCCCAAGCAATAAACGATCCCAATGCTCCAGCAATGGTGTATCTGATAATTCTGTTCAATTTGAACTCCGTTTATATTGGAACCTATAACTCAAACCTAAAAATAGTATCCCCTATTCTAACTCTATCACCCGAATTTAGGGACTGTTCAGTTATCTTTATATCATTTACAAATGTTCCATTAGAACTGCCTTCATCTCTAATGTATATCATTCCACCAGATTTATATACTGTGCAGTGCTTTCTAGAAACAGTAGAATCATTTGGCAAAGCTATTGGATTACTTGCTTCTCTGCCAATAGTTAAATTATCTGACGTTATCTCAAACATACTTCCTGAATATACACCCTGAACGCCAACAATCTTTGGAATACCAGTTGATTGGCTAGACATTGCAGGTGAAGTTGGAAATACTGTGCAAGCACAAGAGCCATCAGCCTTTTTTGTTTGTCCGCAGAACTGACAAATGTTAGGATCTTTTTGCTGCTGAGGCTCAGATTGAATTGGTGATGATTCATCACTTTGTGTATTTACTCCCAATGTTTCAAAGGTTTTCTTTGCAGTAACACCTTTTGCTTTTAATATAGCATAAATTACGGCAATTATTATAAGTAGAAAAATAAAACCAGCTATACTCTGAAGCACAGTTCCAGCACTTTTGGGAGGTGCAGTTTTATCTTCATCAGTTTTTGCTGATTTTTGTTCGTTTTCAGCTTTTGCAATAGTATAAACATCACCAGCAACTTTTATTTCTGCTGAAAAATCAATTGTATCTCTTTCAATAGGAACTTCAATATCTGAATCCTTTGTTCTTTTTATTCCTTCAGTATCAATTTTAATATTTGCCTCTCCACTAGCTACATTAAAAAACGAAACCACACCATTATTAGCTGGAGTAAGCAATGCTTTATGCTTTTTATTAAGTCCATCAGTTAAATTAATAATTCCGCTTTCTAGAAATTCTCCATCTTCATTTATAATAGCAAGTCTCACCAATCTTACATATTCAAAATCTTTAGATTTCAGCTCTATTACTTTTCCACCTTCTGCAGATTTCTTATTTTTTTCATCTGATTTTGCTTCTTCTGTTTTTTTATCAGCATCTGCCTTTCTAAACTCTTCTAATGTTTCTTTAGAGATTTCATATTCTACAATTGCAAGGTTACCTGTGTCTTTATTCATTATAAAAAGATTTATATCTGAATAGCTTTCTATCAATATGCTGTCATCTAGTTCAGTTTCCTTGCCTTTGAATCTAACAGGTGTTGTTATATCAGATTCACCCTCTGAGTTTTTAAATTCAAACCAGTAGATATATGTACCTTTATCCTCAAGTTTAAGAGTAACTGAGCCATAAGAAATGCTAGCAAAAAGCAATAATATAACTACAACAAGAACTGTTCTTAATGTATTAATTTTAATCACCTCTATATTCATAAGAATTCTCTAATATTTCTTTGAAAACATTTGGTATATTATCTATCACATCAGTTGCACACATTGATGACTCACCAAGCTCTTTTTCTGCAATCTCACCTGCCAATCCATGCATCCAAACTCCACAATTAGCAGCATCCACTCCATCAAAACCCTGAGCCATAAATGATGCAATCATTCCTGTTAATACATCACCAGTACCACCAGATGCAAGTCCTGGTGTGCCAGTTGTATTTATAAATATCCATTCATCAGCATCAGCAATAATTGTACCAGCACCTTTTAAGACTAATGTAACACCATATTTGCCTGCATATTCTTTTGCAATACTCAGCTTGTTAGACTGTATATCATATATAGATGTTTCAGTCAGCATAGACATCTCACCCATATGAGGTGTAAGCACAAAATCTTGTTCGTTTTCAAATAACAAATCAGGCTTTTTAGATATTGCATATAATGCATCTGCATCTATCACAGCTGGAATCTTAATCTTAGGAATCAACTCATGAACAAAATTGACTGTATGATCACTTCTTCCAATACCAGGACCTAATACAATCGCATCTGCTCTTTCTATAAATTTCAATATTTTAGGAATAGATTCTTTCCCAAAACATCTGCCTACAGCTTCTGGAACAGGATATGTCATAGCCTCAGTAAGTTTTACTTCCATTATGTCATTTAATGACTCTGGAACTATAACAGTTACTAATCCTGCACCAGTTCTTATTGCAGCCTCTGCACATAAAACAGCAGCACCAGTCATACCAACACTTCCGGCAATTATCGCTAAATGTCCAAAATCACCCTTATGAGATTCCGGATGTCTTCTTTGAATAAACTGAGAAATTGTTGATCTGTCAAGTGCTATAATCTCACTTTCAGCAGAACCCATTAATTCATAAGGTATGCTGATTGGAAGAGGTATCATTTGTCCAACATGCATCACAGATGGATATAAAAAATGACAAGGTTTAGGTGCCGCAATGCATATGGTATAATCAGCTATCACAGCTGCATCAGTTACTTGACCAGTATCAGTATTTACTCCAGATGGAACATCCACCGCAAACACAGTAGCAGTATTTGAATATGAATTTATTGTCTTTATTATTTCCTCAAAGGGATCTCTTAAGTTTCCTTTTACTCCAATACCTAAAAGAGCATCAACTATTACATCACTGTCTTCAAGATAAGCAGACAAAACTTCTGTAGTTGGATTTCTGATTATGTTTATATCCATTTTTTCTGCAATATCAATATTAAGTCTAGTCTCTCTGCTAGCTTTTTCTTTGTCACCAAAATGAATAATATTCACCTGAATGCCTATTAAAGATAGGTGCCTTGCAACTACAAATCCATCACCGCCATTATTTCCTGGTCCAGCTATAACAAGCACTTTTTTTATTGTAATATCTTTAGTTATAGATGTAATTATATGTGCAATTCCCTGTCCTGCATTTTCCATTAAAATCTCTGCAGGTACACCATATTCTTTGATTGCCATATTATCATAATTTTTCATTATCTCTGAAGTTAAAACAATCATATTACTCCATTTCTACCAAAGCAATTGCTGTTGCATAATATTTAGAATGTGATAGGCTTACAAATATTTTCCCTTTTGAAACAAGACCTAATGCTCTTCCATTAAGTCTCACATCAGGGCTTCCATCAGGATTGCTGAGTATTTCTACTTCATGCCAACCTAATGCTGAACCAAGAGCTTTTGCCACAGATTCTTTTGCTGCAAATCTAGCAGAAAGACTGCTATATTTATTTTCTTTATTCAAACAAATTTCCAGCTCTCTCTTTGTATATACCCTATCAAGAAATCTGGGTTGTCTTTCTATGAGCTCTTTTATTCTGTCTATTTCTATTATGTCTGTTCCAATTCCTATTATGGCCATTTTACATAGTCAATCGGTTATATTATTTTATTTCTTAGTTCATACTACATTAAAAATAATAAATCCTGCATTTATTTCTAATGTGTTTATCAATTTATTAATTAATTTTCTTTAATCAGATTGTATTTGACTGTATATGGATATACATTTAACATGTGAATATACTTTTTATAATTAAGTGGTTGATATATGAAAAGAATCATTTCCATAATTGCAGCTATTCTCATATTAGCATTCATAGCCTCTATAATATATATAAAAACAACAAAAAAAAAATGAAAAAGAAAAAACTTCAAATAATATAGAAATATTTTTCAGCGATGATACAATGGGAAATGCAGTAATTGTAAAATATGATGAAAATAAACTTCTTCTATTTGATCCCGGACCAATTCAATCATCAGATAAATTAATCAATTTTCTTAATAAACAAAATCCTCAAGATTTAATTGTCTTTATTACAAACCCTGCTACCAGAAAATCTGGAGGGTTAAATAATATCATAAAAAACTTTAATATAAGCAAACTATACAGATGTGAGCTAAATTGGAATAATGAACCTTTCAAATCTGCAATCAGATCTGCAAAAAATAAAGATATAAATACAATAAAAGCTTATGCAGGACAAATAATCAATATATCAGATGATCTTTCTATTGAAATACTATCTCCTCCCAAAGGACTGATAAAAGATATTAAATTTTATAGGGAAAACAATTCATTAGTTGCTAGAATTGTGTATAAAAACAAAAAAATTCTACTTGCATCAGATTCAAGATTTGAAGCAGAAGGTTATATAATAGAAAACACAACAGATCTAAAAAGTGATATTCTGTATACTGCCAGAAATGGAAGAAGTGGGAGCACCTCTCTTGAATTAATATCTATGGTAAGACCACAATTTATTGTTATACCTTCTGGAAAAATCAGTTATAGAGCAGGTGATGATGTTATTGAAAGAACTAGCCCCAAAAATACTGGTGCTGTTGTTTATAGATTAGACCTAAATAAAATGATAATATTTGTGACAGATGGTAAAAAAATTATAGCTGGACTCCAAGAATCTTAAAATGAACACTGAATTTTCTGCTTTTTTCGACCGATTAAATGATAAGACAGCAATTTTAATTGTTAATGGTAACTTCAGCTTGAAATCCCAATTGAGCTGATGCCCAAAAATTCTGTGCCCGGAAAATGGATTACCATTAATCTAAAAGTTGATGAAGACAAAACTGACAAAAATTTAGAGAGACTTAAAAAAATCCAAAAATTTCTAATAGACAATTAGTTTGTCTGACTACTTTCATTGCTGTAAGTCTTTATTTTTAATTAGACTAAAAAATCGGAGAAAAAAAGTGCTTAATGCAGAAGATATTAAAGCTAAACTTAACTTCTATGCAGTTGTAATTGGTGCTGGTCCTGGTGGTCCTCAAGCTATTGAAGAAATACTAAAATCAATAGATCCAAATCTTCCAATTGTTTATATTATTCTACAAAAAATGAGGACAGGCTTTACAAAAGTATTTGCCGAGCAGCTAAGGCATATTTGTACAATCCCTGTCAGAGAACCTATAGATGGAGAGCAATTACATATCCCATGTGTTTTGGTTGTGCCAACAGGACATAGTATATCTTTATACAATCCCCCAGAAGCAGATGCTAATGTTTTTCAGATTTTTGTTGAATATGTTGATATTTCAAATAAAAAAGCAATGAAGCCTATAAATGCATCTATGATATCTGCCGCAAATGCATTTGGAAAAAATACAATTGGAGTTTTGCTAACTGGTTATGGAGATGATGGAATTGATGGAATGAAAGCTATTGCAGATGCTGGAGGTACAACAATTGTTGAAGATGAATCATCATGTATAATATTTGAATTGCCATTTAACGCGATAAACGCCGGTGTTGTTCATCACACTACTCCATTATATCAAATATCTGAAAAAATAATGAGCAAGATAAGAGGTGAGAAATATGCAGCAGCTTAAAGCAAGACTTGGTGATATGCTTGTTACTGCAGGTGTGATGAATGAATCACAGCTTAATTCTGCTCTTGAAAAACAAAAAACAGAGTTCAAAAGACTTGGTGAAATACTTATAAATTCTGGTTATGCAACAGAAGATGACATCACAGAAGCTAGAGCTCTTCAAACTGACATGGCTTGCATACAGCTTGAAGACATCAATATCCCAAGAAATGCAATAGAAGCTGTTGCTGAAAATATTGCTAGAACATTCCAAGTGGTGCCTGTTAGTGTAAGTTCAGATAGAATATCTCTTGCTATGAACAATCCTATGGATGTTGAAGCAATTGATGCTGTGCAAAGATACACCAGAAAAAGAGTGATTCCTGTTTTAGCATCTATTAGTGGAATAAATCATGCTCTTGATGTTATATATGGTAAGATTGGCGGTGCTGACATTTTATCATCTATTGAAGAAGCTGAAAGTGATATTGAAGTTGAAAACATAGATGAATCTTTTGATTTAGATGATATTGCAGAACAAAAAAGACTTAGTGGACAAGCTCCTGTAGTAAAAACTGTTAATTTAATTATTCAGGAAGCTGTATCTCAAAGAGCCAGTGATATTCACTTTGAACCAAGAGCTAATGGTATGGAAATAAGATACAGAATTGATGGAGCTCTTCAACATGTAAGAAATCTGCCAAAAAAAATACAGGCTGCAGTATGTAGCAGAATTAAAATTATGGCTGAGATGGATATTGCAGAGAGAAGAAAACCTCAAGATGGCAGAATTGGTCTTAAG
>JBDNDK010000061.1:0-12079 GCA_046719185.1 Armatimonadota bacterium | reverse complement strand
AGTTAAATATCTTGCTGATGAAGAAATTTTTGGTAAGATAGTATATAATCCAGAAAATTTTATAACAAGATTAAGGGAACTTGCATACCTTAATAGAGGAATAACTATTGTATTTATTAATGAGTTTGCAGGTGAAGATGAAGAAAAAGAAATAGTATTTCATTATGAAACCGGAATTGCTGCATTTGTTGAACATTTGAATAGACACAAAACACCTCTTCATAAAGTTATTTATTATACAGCTGAAAGAGATGATGTTAGTGTAGAAATTGCTCTTCAATATAATGATTCTTTCCAAGAGAATATCCTTACTTATGCAAATAATATACATACACAGGAAGGTGGAACCCATCTTTCTGGTTTCAAAACTGCTATCACTAGAGTAATCAACAATTATGCAAGAAAAAATGGCATTCTGAAAGAAAAAGATCCTAACCTTAGCGGTGAGGATGTGAGAGAAGGTCTGGCTGCTGTCATTTCTGTTAAAGTTATGCACCCACAATTTGAAGGTCAGACAAAAACTAAGCTTGGAAATAGTGAAGTTGAGGGTATTGTAAACTCAATTGTTGGTGAGAAACTGGCTGAATTTTTTGAGGAAAATCCAACCACTGCAAGGAGAATTATTGACAAAGCACTAACTGCTCACAGAGCAAGAGAAGCTGCAAGAAGAGCTGCTGAAATGGTGAAAAGACAGAATGCTATGGATAATGCCTCTTTACCCGGAAAACTTGCAGACTGTATTGAAAGAGACCCATCAAAATGTGAACTTTTCCTTGTTGAGGGACAGAGTGCTGGTGGTAATGCAAAGGCTGGTAGAGATAAGAGATATCAGGCAATTTTACCATTAAGAGGAAAAATTCTGAATGTTGAAAAAGCCAGGATGGATAAAGCTCTGGAAAATGAAGAAATCAAATCTCTTGTAACAGCTCTTGGTACAGGTATCACTCATAGCTCTATGGACTCAGACTCAGATAATGGTGAATTAGAATTTGATGAGATGAATAATGAGTCAAAGGGTAATGGAAATGGAAATGGTAATGGACATAGTTCAACATTTGATAAATCTAAACTTAGGTATGATAGAATTATTATCATGACTGATGCTGATGTTGATGGCAGCCATATTAGAACACTACTGTTGACATTCTTCTATAGATATATGAAGCCGCTTGTTGATGATGGACATATATATATTGCTATGCCTCCACTTTATAGAATTAAAATTGGTAAAGATCAGATATTATATGCAAAAGATGATGCTGAACTTAATGAATTAAGAAGAAAATACTCTGGTAGAAAAGATAATTTGCAGGTGAGCAGATTTAAAGGTCTCGGAGAAATGAATGCTGAAGACTTAGCTGATACTACTATGGAAATGTCCACAAGAAGTATTGCAAAGGTAACTGTGGAAGATGCTATTGAGGCAGACCAAATGTTTACTGTATTGCTGGGAGATAGTGTTGAACCTAGAAAAGCATTCATTGAGGCTCATGCTAAAGAAGTTACCAATGTTGATTGGCATGCATAATATATAAAGCATTGCAAAGGGAGATTAGTCTTTATAAGGCTATATTCAAATTTTATGGCAACAAAGACCTTCACTTGTGAAGATAGGAAAAAAGCATTAGATAGAGCTGTTGAAACTCTTAAATGTGAGGCTGATGCTGTATCAGTGCTTGTAAATAGGCTCAATGATGATTTTATAAGAGCTGTTGAGATGATTCTTTGTTGTGAAGGTAGATTGATTATAACTGGTATGGGTAAGTCTGGAGTGATTGCAAGAAAACTTGCAGGCACATTCTCCAGCACTGGCACCCCCTCATTTTTTCTTCATCCTGCAGAGGGCATTCATGGTGATCTTGGAATGGTTACATCAAAAGATGTTGTTCTTGCACTTTCAAACAGTGGTGAAAGTGAGGAAGTTGTAAGGATACTTCCTGCAATTGCAAGAATAGGTGCAAAACTCATAGCAATGACCGGCAGATTAACTTCCACACTTGCAACATATTCTGATGTGGTGTTAGATGTTTCTGTGGATTGTGAGGCTTGTCCTTTGGGTCTTGCTCCAACCACTAGCACCACCGCAGCTCTTGCATTTGGTGATGCTTTGGCAATGGCTGTGATGGAAACTAGACAGTTTACTCAGGAAGAATATGCACTTTTTCATCCGGGAGGTGCTCTTGGCAGAAAACTTCTGTTGAGAGTTGCTGATGTTATGAGAAGTGGTAGTGCTGTGGCTATTGTGAAATATGATACACTTGTTAGAGATGTATTATTTTCTATTACTAAGGCTGGTGCAGGAGCAGCTTGTGTGGTAGATGATGATGGATTATTGATTGGCATTATTACAGATGGTGATGTTAGAAGATCGCTTCTGGATGATGATAAGGCTTTGTATAAAAAAGCATTAGATATTATGGTCAAAAACCCCAGAACTATCTCACCTGATAGGCTTGCTACAGAAGGCTTGAGGCTTATGGAGCAAAATAATAAGCAGATTGGTGAAATACCTGTGCTTGTTGATGGTAAACCTGTTGGGATGTTGATGTTAAAGGATCTGGCGGCAACGGGGATTGTGTAGATGAAAGAAAAATTAGCTAAAGTAAAATTGATTGCAATGGATGTTGATGGCACTCTTACTGATGGTTCTATGGTGTTTATGAGTGGTGATCAACTGAAAGTATTCAATGCTAGAGATGGTCTAGGTATGAGAATTGCTCTTTCTAATGGTTTGCATATTGCTTGGATTACTGGAAATATATGTCAGGCAATAAATGAAAGAGCAGAGACTTTAGGCATCACTCATGTATATCAGGGTGTATGGCAAAAGAGAAAAGCTCTAAAGGAAATATCCATTGCCTATGGTGTGAGTTATGAAGAAATGGCTTATGTGGGTGATGATATAAATGATATTCCTGCATTTGATACTGTTGGAGTTTCTTTTGCTGTAAATGATGCATCAGAGGAAGCAAGATTGGCAGCTGATATTGTTACATCTTCAAAAGGTGGACATGGGGCTGTTAGAGAAGTGATTGAGAGAATATTAAAAGCTCAAGGTGAGTGGGAAGCTGCTGTTAAGAAATTCCTTGATAAGCTTGATGTTGCTGAGCCCACAAGAATAGGACCAGAGGCTATAAATTAATGGCGAGAGTCGCCATACTGCATACATCTGATTTACATAATAGATTAAATAGCTCCCTTTCTGCCAAAATATCAGAAATGAAAAAAGCAGAGGGGAGTTGTTTGCTATTTGACTCTGGTGATGCTGTTGGTTCTGGCAATATATACTGGACACCTGGTGGAGAAGAAGCTTTTGATTATATGAACTCTATTCCTTATGATGCAATGTGTGCAGGAACTAGAGAATTTCATCTTTGGTCTTATGGAATGAATGAAAAGCTGTGCAGGGCAGAGTTCCCTGTGCTGAGTGCAAATTTAAGACCAAAAGGAAAAGTGGTTGTTCCTGTTAGACAATATACTTTTTTTGATAGAGATGGAATCAGAATTGGTGTGTTTGGGCTAAGTGTGCAGAATGTAAGAAAAGGCTTTTCTTTTTCATATCTTATATCGCAATATTACCATGAAGACCCAATAATCACTGCAAAAGATATTGTTAGCCAGATGAGAGATAAATGTGATGTTTTAATTGCACTTACTCATATTGGCTTAGATAAAGATAAGAAATTAGCTCAGGAAGTTTATGGGATAGATTTAATATTAGGTGGACATTCACATACTACCACTTCAGATCCTCTATGTATAAACAACACTGTTATTATTCATCATTCATACTATGGCAGGTTCATTGGCAAAACAGAAATATTATATGAAAATGGCACCACTTGCATTAATGATGAAATGATTCCACTATTAGCTGAGATGATAGAAGATGACTGATTTCATTGTTTCTATAATTCTTATATTGGTCTCATTTGGTTGGGGTGCAATATTAAACAGCATTCTTGCAAAAAATAAGCAAGAATGTGTGTTGTATGTTTTGATGAATACATTGCTTGGAATGGGCGTTGTTTCTCTTATTGTTTTTGCTTTCTCTGCATTAGGATTGCTTAATAATAAAATTATTCTGATTTCTCTGATTGCTGTTGGTGGTTTAGTTGGTGTTATTCTTCATATAAATACTTTATTTCAATTTATAAAGAGCATTAGAATTAATAAGAAAAATTGGATTGTTTTATTTGTTATTTTGGCATTGTTTCTAACTTTCATAGCAGCATTATCACCACCTGTATCTGATGATTGGGATTCTCTTGCATATCATTTAGCTATACCAAAGATATATCTTGAGAATGGTGGATTTAAGTATATTGAGTTTTCTTCTCATTCAAACTTTCCTTTTATGATGGAGATGTTATATACATTATGTCTATCAGTGGGAAGTATAGCAGCATCAAGACTAACTCATTTTTGGTGTTTGGTTTTGCTTTTAGGTTTTATATTTACAGCTTCTGAGAGACATTTCAAAGAGGGGATTGGAGTTAAAGTCTGCATTGCATTTTGCTCAATCCCAATAGTTTTGTGGCTCTCTACAACTGCATATATTGACATAACCACTTCTTTATTTTCTTTTGCTGGGTTTATATGTCTGCTTTATTTTTTTGATGATAAAGATAGATATTGGGTTGTATTGTGTGGGATTTTTGCTGGACTGGCTGCATCAACCAAAATGACTGCATTAGGACTGCCTTTTATATTTGCAGTTATATTATTAGCTCATAATATAATTACCGAAAAGAAAGCAAGGCTTGTAAATCCAATTATCTTAATACTTATTGGACTTGCTGTTTGTTCACCTTGGTATATTAAGTCTCTTATATACACTGGAAACCCTGTTTATCCATTTTTTTATTCAATATTTGGTGGCAGGGATTGGACAAAAGAGCTTGCAGACAATTATGCTATGCTTCAATCTCAATTTGGAGCAGGAAAAGATATATTATCACTCATTCTTTTGCCTTTTAATCTTACTTTCCACTCAGAACTTTTTTATGATAGACCGGGGTTATTCATTGGACCAATTGCAGTTGTTGCTCCAATAGTTTTATTCCTATGCAAATGGAATACTGCAAAGATTAGATATGCTGGAATATTTCTGTTTTTTCTGATAATTATATGGTGGGCACTAACTCATCAAAGCAGATATTTGGTGCCGGCATTTGCGGTGTTATGTATAATTATTGTTTACTTGCTTGATTCTGATATTAGGTATAAATTAGCTTCAAAAGCATTTAGTATTATAATTTTTGCATCACTAATTTTTAGCATGCTCACAATATATCCTCTTGCATCAAGATCAATGCCTTATGTATTAGGCAAGCAGTCTGCTGATGAATATTTATATGAAAATCTAGAGATATATCCTGTTGTGAAATATATAAATCAAAGCCTAGATAAGAGCTCAAAAATAGCAATGTTTGGAGATACAAGAGGTTTTTATTTGGATAGGGAATATGTATGGGCAGATCCGGGACACAATACATTATTTACTAGAGATTTTGACAGCAAGGAACAGTTTATCAGTTATTTGAAGTCTCTAGATATAACTCATATATTTATAAATCATGCAATATTTCCAACAAGAGAAAAAGCAGAAGGGAGTGCTGAGCTGATATATAACTCAATTGATGATAACAAAATTATTGAATTATATAGAAATGGTCCTGCAACAGTGTATAAAATCCAATGAAGCTTAGCATTATAATTCCTGTTTATAATGAAATTAACACTCTCCCTGAGGTTCTGGAGAAATTAAGAGCGTTGGATATGGATATGGAGATTATTGCTGCTGATGATTTTTCTACAGATGGCAGTAGGGAATATCTAAGAGAGCAATCTGATGTTATTTTAGTTGAAAATCCAACCAATCTGGGCAAAGGCTCTGCAATTAGAAAAGCACTTGAGCAAGTTAGTGGTGATATAATAATAATTCAGGATGCAGACCTTGAATATGACCCAATAGACTTTCCAAAACTAATCCAGCCTATAATAGACAATGAAGCTGATATGGTATATGGTACAAGATTTACTGGTAAAAGGCCACATATGAAACTTGCAAATTATCTTGCTAATAAGCTGTTTGCATTCATAGCATCAACTTTGTATAGAAATAAGATAACAGATGAAGCTACCTGTTATAAGGCATTTAGAACAGATATAATAAGAGATGTTACCCTAACTTGCAAAAGATTTGAGTTTTGTCCTGAGATAACAGCAAAAACCCTCAAAAGGGGTGCAAGATTTAAGGAAGTGCCTATTTCATATTATCCAAGAACAGCAAAAGAGGGCAAAAAAATAGGATGGCTTGATGGATTAGAATGCCTTTGGGCTCTAATAAAATATAGATTCAAAGATTAAGATAATGGCTGCCATTCTGAGGCATTAAGTGTTGAAATAAAATTACATCACCTTTCTTCACTTCGTTCAAGAGCCCACTTTCAAAAGGGGGAATTGATATTTTTTCACTTTGTTAAAGAGCCTATTTATATATAGAATTTTGGTAGTCTTTTATGTTGTTTAAAAGCCTCAAAGTTTTGTTACTGCATAAAATAATAATTCCCCCTTATAAAGGGGGAATAGCCGCAGGCTTGGGGGATATGTTAAGATTTAGATATCACTTATACTAAGAATAGAATTATATTTGATATTGATATTATCTGCCCCATCTAAGATGAACAGGTAATATCACAGGAAATTCTGCATGTGGTTCTATTTGATACCAATAACCAACTGATGCAATATCATCTCTTAATGGCTGGAATTCACCACCCGGCCACCAGCCCAGAGCCTGCATTGTAACTTTCAAATCAGCCTCAAATCTGATAGGATCTAAAATATGCCACCTATATAAACCATATTTGGGTACATTATTTACAATATGTTCTACCTGTGGCATACCAAGAAATGCTGTTGAGAATGCTTCTTCTCTATTTTCAGGTCCGTAGAATCCCCAAGCACCGCCAAAGTAGTCTTCTGTTCCTGTTCCACAGATAGTAGGATATTCTTTGTCTCCATCCATATAGAATTTAATTTCACCTTCACCCCACCAACCATTTGATAGAGCTGTCCAAGCCATATAAGTACCAACATACTGACCTTTGCCTTTGATTCCATCCAATATCACATGTTCAGGATATTCAATTGTAGTTACACATCTTCTCCATTGTGCATGGAAATATGCAACATCATCAGGAATGCTATCTTCTAATTCATAATCAACCTGATAAAAGAAACCTTCAATTTTTTCATGCCATTCATTTTCTATCTCAATTTTAGCACTTTTCTTAAAAGGCATAGGCCAATAGGAATTGAATCCACCGCTAGGGTTGACTGCAATTGGTATTGAGTTTACTTTTGTTCTGTTGCCATTTCCACAGCAGAAGAAATCACCAAGAGGAACCTCTACAGATGGTGTGTCTTCATTATCCCACCACATTCTAAGTATGCAGTTTTTGTATGCAATTTCATAAACAGTTATCCAAATATGTCTAATAGTTCCAGGACCTTCAATTTCTGCAATAGTAGTTTTGGAGTTTGGTGGAAGAGTGATGCAAGGTGAAACTTTCCAACCTTTGCCAAGCCTTCTAGCTGGACCTTCACCTTTAGGGTCTGCCATAGCACCTTTGCCTTTTTCACCTTTTGGGTTTTCAGCAGAGATGCTTCTTGTTTTAGCATTTGTAACTTTTGTCACATTAGATAAAAAACCAGTTTCAAAAAAACTCATAATGTTGTGCCTCCAAGATAAAATAAAATCTCTCAAGAATGTAACATTAACTTGAGAGATAGTCAATAGTATATTTCAATAGATATTATACCAAATTGCCATTTATAAGTTTTATAAATATTTGTATATATAAAACAATCAAGATTGTATATAAAATTATCTGAGTTAGGAAAAATATAAATCCCCAAAGAGCCCATTTTTTCTGCACTTTCTGAAAATGGGTGATACTTTCAAACTTTCTGTTTTTCCAAGCCCATTCATTGCCTCTTAATCCTAATATAATTGCCATTAAAAAATTAAATGGAAATAATAATGCAATAAGACCAATATACACATTATGAGAAATAGCCCAAATCCAAGTGAAGAAAAAAGCTCCCCAGTTCCATTTTTTTATTTCATCAGGCACATTCTCTACATTGTTTGAAATAATATTGTCCATATCATTATCCTTTTTATGTTCTCACTCTTAATATCGAGATTATTTGCATTATGATTAAGATATAAAAATCAGAGCAAGTATCGTTTATATTTATAATTCTGGAAGTGATATATTATTAGGTGGGTTTTCTAGAAATGCGTTTATATTAAATACAATTTCAATAAGATTTGGAATGTGGCATAAAAGTAATCCGATTTGAGCTGGAGTGAAAATATCATCTATAGTATGAGCAGCTGTATTTCTTGCAATTCTAACTGCATTTGCATATGGTGATATAGATTCTGGAAATATTTCCCAAATACTCCACCATTCAGGTTTATCATTTCTATACATTCTAGACAAATTATCTTTAATATATAAAAGAAGTTCTTTACCTGAATTCCAAGTTGCAAAAAAGCTTTTATTATTATCTTTTATATCATTCCAATTTTTTAGATTGTGTCCATTTGTTGGTGGATGTGGATATTTTTTAATTTGATTTAGCAGTGTTGAAATAGATTCTTCTGATGCTAAACCTATGAGCACAACAGATGCACGTAGACAACCTAAACTCCAACATTTGTGAGCTTCATCAACTATAGAAAGAATAGCTTTGTTAACATTATATTTCTCAATTACTTCCCATAACCTCTCATGTAAAATACTATGAGAGGTAATGGGGATTTCGCCATTTTTTAAGAAATCAATTCCTTTTTGAGTGAAATAATATACTCCATATTCTTGCGACCATCCAAGCGGTTGTGATAGTTTACCAGGAATTATCAGACCTAAATTTTGAGCATTATAAAATGCTTCTAATAATAGAAATCTATATTTGTTGTTATTTTTAAAGCTAATATCGTTAGTATTAAGCTTTTTCATAACAATATCGGCAATAGATTTATCTTCGTGGTTAAGTCCAATATGGAAGTAATTCTTTTCATCAAGCAAATTAGTTATTCCATTTGCCTGTTCTTTGAATGCGTCCCATATTAATCTTTTGATTATTTGATCATCTTCAAGCATTTTTACTCATCACACAAGCACTTTGTGCTTTGGAGTTTATCTTCAAAATAAGACTCATAAGAACCTAAATCTAGGAATCCATGACCACTTAAATTAAATAGAATAACTTTTTCTTTTCCTTCTTCTTTAGCTTGTTTTGCTTGATTTATAGCTTCACAAATTGCATGTGCAGACTCAGGAGCAGGTACAATTCCTTCAGTTTTTGCAAATAGTATTGCTGCATCAAATATATCAACTTGATCAAGAGCAACAGCATCAGACATGCCTTTTTCCACAAGCATGCTTACCAATGGTGCCATTCCATGATATCTCAAACCACCAGCGTGAATAGCAGGAGGCATAAATTCAGAGCCAAGAGTGTGCATTTTGATAAGCGGAGTCATATGGGCAGTATCACCATAATCATATTTATAATCACCCTTAGTGATTGTAGGACAAGCAAGAGGTTCAACAGCAATACCCTTTACATCTTTTCCATTTATCTTATCCTGCATAAATGGCATCACTATTCCACCAAAATTGCTTCCACCACCAACACAGCCAATCACAACATCAGGATAGTCTCCAGCCATTTCCATCTGCTTTTTAGCCTCAAGACCTATCACTGTTTGATGTAATACTACATGGTTTAACACACTTCCAAGAGAGTATTTTACATCATCATGGGTTACTGTATCTTCAATAGCTTCACTAATTGCAATGCCCAAACTTCCAGCACAATCAGGATCAGCTTCAATCATTGTTCTGCCGTATTCTGTCTTGTCACTAGGACTAGGGAACACCTCAGCACCAAATAGATGCATTAGATGTTTTCTGTATGGTTTTTGGAAATAGCTGCATTTAACCATATACACTGTGCAGCCCATTCCAAATGCATTACATGCCATAGAAAGGGCACTTCCCCATTGTCCAGCACCAGTTTCTGTAGCAATTCTCTTGGTGCCTGCTAATTTGTTGTAGTATGCTTGAGCAATAGCAGTGTTGAGTTTATGGCTTCCTACAGGGCTAGTGCCTTCATATTTGTAATATATCTTTGCAGGTGTTTGCAGTGCATCTTCAAGAAATGTAGCTCTTATAAGTGGAGTAGGTCTCCACATTGCAAGTTTATCTAAAATCGGTTCTGGTATATCAATATATTTTTGAGTGCTTACTTCCTGCTCAATCACTCCCATTGGGAAAATTGCAGCCAAATCATCTGGACCACAAGGTTCTTTTGTTACAGGATGAAGTGGTGGAGGAGCAGGTTCATTTATATCCCCAAGTATGTTATACCATTGTCTAGGAATATCCTGTTGGCTAAGTAAAAACTGTCTGTTCTTCATATTAACACAATCCTCTCAGATTTGTTTTTTTGTGTATAATCCAACACATGATATTGTATTATAGCCTCAAGATGTCCCTTAAGCAAATTTAATTTTTCTGTTATGATACAAAATCTATCATTTCTTCAGCAGACATTCCATGCAAACCTAAGTTATATAGATTTCTTCCTTCCTGCCGGAAGTCAACCTTAACTATTGCACTTGCTAAATCAATAATAGAATCAATTGCTGGAGTGAATATACCCAATATTTTTCCAACCTCAGATATTGGTACAAGACTATTAGGAACCTCATCTAACACATGATGATATGCTAGAAAATGCTTTGGAGCATGAAAGCCAGGATAGTAGTGATTATTCTGTAGAACATCATATGAACTATCACCAGTTATACTATGATAGAATGTGCAGTTTTAATATTATCTGCAAATCCCTCCACATCACCTTCCAGCTTTATACCCTTTCTTTCATCAATAGCAAGTAATTCATTTGAAAAAAAACTGAATATTGTAACAAAGTTTCCTTTTAATGCAACATGGCCTGTAGTAGCCAGACCACCATGACCAGCACCAAGAACAGAGATTTTTAGAGATTCCATTGTATATACCTCAGAACAATTGATATCTAATTGTTGTATATTCAATTTTCTATGCTGTTAAAAGTATATTAATATAATATTTCTTTCTTGACACAGATCTCTTTGCAGGATTTTTGTGTGATTTAATATAAATATATTGTGTGCGTGGAGTTATCAAATAGCTAAAAACTGTTAAAAATGTCTGGTTGTTGTAAAAATACAGCATTCTAGTTCAAAAGTTTCATAGTTTTCAGTATAATATCTTGACAAACAAAAAAAAATGCATTAAACATATATAATATGTTTTGATATGATGTAAATTTACACATTACAAATACTTCAAGATATTTATCTCCAGAATCACAGGAGGCTACCTATGGGTATGATAAAAGCTTCTGTTATGGATGTTGCTGAAACAAAAGAATTTGTTTGCAGCCTGCCTGATAATGTTCAACTTTCAATATTAGCTCAAAAAATTGCAGAGCTTATGCATCTTCCTGTGTCTGGCAGAGATAAATCTCCAATCAATTATTCAATTCTCACAAAAAGCGGCAGACTTTTGAGCAGCAGGCATACTTTGCTTGAAGCTGGAATTATAAGTGATATTTCATTATATATAGCACCTGAAGTGTGTGCTGGTGTTGAAGAAGTTGGCTTGCCTCTTGATTATAAAGAAGAATCAGAAAAAGAAATTGAAGATAAGAATAAAATAATTGTCCATTCTCAAAAGAGCTTGATAGATGAAGCGGGACTAGATCTGCCAGTAGAAGTGAGAATAAATGCTTCTGTTTATAAAGAACTCCAGAATCTAATTTGTGCTGATTGTCATATTGAATATGCAGGCATTTTGCTCGGTGAAGTTATAATAAAGAATGATGTCAGAATACTGCATGTTAAAGCTATTGCACCTGCTAGTGGTGCAATGGGAAGTTTGACTTCTGTTAGATTTACACCTCAATCATGGGAAGCTGTGGTAAGAAAAAGAGTAAAAGAACATGC
>JBDNDK010000060.1:0-12142 GCA_046719185.1 Armatimonadota bacterium | reverse complement strand
CTGTGTTGGGCGGTTGATCTTGATCTTGACGTCGAGACGGCCGGGACGTAAGATGGCAGGGTCAATCATGTCGGAGCGGTTGCTGGCGCCGATGATGATGACATTCTCGCTGCCATGGGCATATCATACAGATGGCAACTGTCCATCAATAATGTGCTGGAATCCGGGAATGAATCAAGGTGATCCTTATGTAGCAAGTGCAGCAGGAGCATCAAGATATCAATGGGTAACAACAGACAACTGGGGTCAAAGAAACATGTGGGTAACAAGAAGTATGACAGTGCAGGCAGACTCCAGTGGATTTGTAACAATAATGGTAGGTGGAGCTGCACATCCGGGCACTGCAAATGGAGCACCACTATACATAGATGATGTAAGTGTATTGCAGAATACAAATTAGCTAAACTAAATAAATCATAGATTATAAGCTGTCTCAAAGCAATTTTTGTTATGTTCTGAGAAAAATAGTAATAAGAATCTTAGTAAGTTATCTAATAGATTCTTTGCTAGAGATCAGAATGATACTTTGAGACAGCTTTTTCTATCTCATAGTCCAGATTTCTCATTATTTGCTATATCACATATAATATAATTATAAATAATAGTGTTTGTAATTCTGGGGAATTTATGGCTGTTTTAACTGTTTCAGGTATTAAGAAGAGTTTTGGCAAGAAGGACCTTTTTGAAGATATAACTTTTACTCTAAATGATAAAGATAGGGTAGCTATAATTGGTGATAATGGTACTGGTAAAACTACACTGCTTAGAATCATAATGGGTGAAGTCAAGCAGACAAGTGGGAGTATCATATTAGAAAAAGGCATCAGCATTGGATATCTTCCTCAGGAAATAGATCTGAATCTTACTAAATCTCTATTAAAAGTGGTTAGTTGTGTAAATGATAAGCTAACTGAAATATCTTGTGATATTGAGAAAATAGAAAGCAAAATAGCTAGTGCAAACCATGAAGATGCTGAAAAGCTAGCAGTGAAACTATCTGACCTCAATCATCTTTTTGCTGATTATGGAGGTTATGATTATGAGGTGCAGGCAAAGGTTATATTATTGGGTCTTGGGTTTAATGAGAGTGATTTTGATAAACCTCTGAATCAATTTTCTGGTGGACAAAAGACCAGAGCTGCACTTGCAAGGCTGCTTTTGATGTCTCCTGATATTCTTCTTCTTGATGAGCCTACAAACCATTTAGATATTACTGCTTGTGAATGGCTTCAGGAGTTCTTAAATGAAAGATTCCAGGGCTCTGCAATAATAGTAAGCCATGATAGATATTTTATGGATGCAGTGGTGAATAAAATAGTTGAGCTTGAAAATGGCTTGGTCAATATATATCCCGGTAATTATACATCATATTCAAAGTTTAAAGCTCAAAAAGTGGAAGAGCAAAAAAAGCAGTATAAAGCTCAGCAAAAAGAGATTGCAAGATTAGAATCAGCCATTCAAACACTTTTCAGCCATAGGAAATTCAGCAGGAGAGATAGCAAAGTAAAACAGCTTGAGAAAATTGAAAAGATATCAAATATATCACAAAAGAAAACTATAAAAGCAAATCTGCAGGCTGGAAACAGATCAGGCAGGAATGTTGTTAAATTAGAATCTCTTTCAAAATCATACCCTGATAAAAATCTTTTTGCTGATGTCAAATATATATTTGAAAGAGGCACAAAGACAGGTATTATCGGTCCAAATGGTAGTGGGAAAACTACACTGCTAAAGATTATAGCAGGTATGCTTACTCCAGATGAAGGTGAAGTTATAATGGGTCATAATGTAAATTATGTGTATTTTGCTCAGGAATTTGATCATATTGACCAAAATAACAGTGTTTTGGAGGAGCTGCTTGCTGAAAGTGATATAAGTTCTAAAGAGGCTAGGGATTTATTAGCTGAATTTCTGTTTATGGGTGATGATGCATTCAAGCCTGTAGCTGTGCTATCTGGTGGAGAGATGTGTAGATTAGCTCTTGCAAAGGTGATGGCTGAAAATCCAAATTTGCTGCTTCTTGATGAGCCTACAAACCATCTTGATATTTCTTCAAGAGAAGCGTTGGAAGATTCTATAAAATTATACAAAGGCACAGTGATTACTGCTTCCCATGACAGATATTTTTTAGATGCTGTGTGTGACAATATAATTGAGATAAAAGATGGTGATTTTAAGTATTATCCGGGCAATTATACAGAATATAAATCTAGATCAACTTCAGTGGATGAAGCTGTCAATCCAGAAATATCTAATAAAAATGAACAGCTTTCTAAGGAAAGAGTATATTCTCCACTAAAACAGCAAAAGAAAAGACTTACTGAGCTTCAAAGTGCAAGAAAAAAAATTGAAGAAGATATTGTTGTATATGAAGACAAAATTAATGAGCTCACAATTGCCTTGGGTGATGAAACTAATTATAAAGATGGGAATGCAAAAGAACTCACTGAAGAATATAATAAGTATGCAGAGTTGCTTAATTGTGCATATTTGGAATGGGAAATTTTGTGTGATGAAATATCATCTGTTGAGGATTCTATATCTTCAATAGCTCAATAGTAGGGTATGATTATATATTTATTGGATAAATAAGATTACTAATTTCAAGAAACTAGCAAAAATTGTGTAATTAACAGATTCTATTCATTGACATGCAGGAATTTGCAGAATATAATCTCATTATAAACATAAATTTAAGATGATGAGCTTATTTATTTGTTTTTAACCTCATATATATCTTATTTTTTTAGAAAATGATTGTGAAAAACATCACAGTTTAAGAAAATAAATATTTCTTGTAAATGAGTGCTAATAAACAGGAATTTAACAATATGTTGGTTAATAGTAATAAAGGTAGTAGATGACTGAATCTAAAGGCTTGAATAATAAAGATGGGTTTACTCTCCGCAGAGTTTGTGAATTGTTGAATGGCAGATTCTTATGTGGAGAAGATAATGCTGATATGCTGGTTACCACTGCTTGTGGGTGTGATTTGATGAGTGATGTGTTGGCATTCACTAGTCCTGGCTCTATATTGTTAACAGGGCTTACCAATTCTCAAGTAGTGAGAACAGCAGAAATGCTTGATTTGAAAGCTGTTGTATTTGTAAGAAGCAAGTTTCCTGATGAAAACACTGTAAACCTTGCAAAGTCTCAGAATTTAGCTGTTATTCTATCTCCCCATCCATTGTATGAGAGTTGTGGCAGGTTGTATTCTGCTGGCTTGTCTGGATGCAAGGATCATGAAGAAAAAAGAAGAGTTACAAAAGTTGTAGTTGATTAAATAATCAAAATAGGATTTCTATAAAAGTGGGATTTTATAAGAAATCTTTCTCCGAAAAGTATGGGCAAATGAAGTTGTCTTTTTAGTTGATAATTTAGGTTCTTTAAGTAGTCAATTTGTTGTTATCCCTGAGCGAAGTGTTAGGGTCTGAAAAATATAACGGTGTTTCGGGAACTTGTTCCTGAAACCTAATAGATTCTTCGCTGACGCTCAGAATGACAGTGAAAGAGTGCTCACTGAATGAAAATTATATGAGACACCTTAATCATTCAAACCTATTATCATAGCTATAAAAATAAATACCAGTATTTATGCTGGCAATATTGGAGTTTGATGTTGAGCAATGAAGCAAAAGCATCACTTCACTATGAGTTTGTAGTGCAGGGTGGAGATTTTAATAGAGCAGGTGATGCCTCCAGCAGGGTTAAGAAAATTCTGCAGCAAATTGGTGTTGATCCTGAGATCACAAGAAGGGTTGCTGTATCCTGCTATGAGGCTGAGATGAATGTTGTGATTCATGCTAATCATGGAATCATAACACTTAATGCTGATCCTGAGATGGTTGAAATAATTGTAGATGATGTAGGTCCTGGTATAGAGGACATTGAGCTTGCTATGACTCCAGGATATTCTACTGCTCCTGAATCAGTTAGAGAAATGGGTTTTGGTGCTGGTATGGGTTTGCCTAACATTAAAAACAATTCCAGTTCACTTGAGATTACATCAGAGAAGGGAGTAGGCACCAAAGTAAAAATGGTGTTTTATAATGCCTGATTTGAATATAGCAGAGTTTTTCCACTCTGTTCAATTATTTGAAGAGCACTGTAAGGGATGTGTGAATTGTATTAAACATTGTCCTACTGAGGCTATTCGTGTCCGTGAAGGCAAGGCTCATATTATTGAGAACAAATGTATAGACTGTGGTGAATGTGTTAGGATTTGTCCGAACCAAGCAAAGATTGTTATCACTGATAAGCTAGATGATTTAAGCAAGTATAAATATAATATAGCACTTCCTGCTCCTGCTATATATGGCCAGTTTTTAGAGGGCACAGATCCTTGGCAAATAGTGGCAACACTTATAAAGATAGGCTTCAATTGGGTTTATGATGTTGCTTATGCTGCTGATATTGTCTCTGAAAAGATAAGACAGTTTGTTTCAGAAAATAAAAGCACAAGACCTTTGATATCATCAGCCTGTCCTGCTGTTGTGAGGCTTGTTCAGGTAAGATTTCCCAATTTGGTTGAGCATATAATTCCTGTGATTTCACCAATGAGACTTGCTGCACAGTTAGCACTTGAAGAAGCAATAGAAAGAACTGGGTTTAGCAAAGATGAAATTGGTTTGTTTTTTATATCACCTTGCCCTGGCAAAGTGAGTGCTGCTTATGATCCTGTTGGTTTTCAAGAAAAAGCTGTTACTGGAGTTATATCTATAGCTGAAATATATCCTTTATTGTATGAGAATTTAGTTAAAGAACAAAAGGATATAGATAGATATACAAAGGGTCTTGAGGTTGGAAGCGGTTTGGGTATTGGATGGGCTAGATCTGGTGGAGAAGCACAATCTGTTGGTGGAAGTATGCAGATTGCTGTTGATGGTATTCATAGTGTTATTAAGATTCTTGAAGATGTAGAAAGAGGAAAACTTTCTGATATAGACTTTATTGAAGCTCAGGCATGCAATGGTGGCTGTGTAGGTGGTGTGCTCACAGTTGAGAACCCTTATATCACAAGAAGGAGAATAAGGCTTCTTGCAAGCAATATGCCTGATAATACAAAATTAGCTGAGAATTTAGATAAAATCAAAGCTGTTACAAAAAGAGATGAGATATTTATACACAATAAGCCTTTAATGCCTAGACCAACTATAAAGCTTGATAATGATATGGTTGTTGCTATTCAGAAAATGGAGCAGATGGAACAGATTGCTAAAAATCTTCCGGGATTAGACTGTGGAAGCTGTGGTGCTCCAAATTGTGAAGCTTTAGCAGAAGATGTGGTTAGGGGATATGCAACTGAATTGGATTGTATATTTAAGCTTAGAGAAGAAGTAAGCAAACTAGCTAAAGAAATGATGCAGTTGGCAGAAAGAGTGCCTCCATCTATGGGAAAAGCTGATAAATGCGGAGCAGAATGTGATGACTCTTCAAGAGATAGCTGATAAACTAAATCTGGAAGCAATACATAGTGTATCAGATGATCTGAATATTACAGAAGGTTATGCTTCAGATTTGCTTAGTGACGTTTTGTCTAAAGGCAAAGAAAATATGCTTTGGGTAACAAACCAAAAGCATCAAAATATCATTGGTGTTGCTGTGATGCTCAATTTAGCTGGGATTATAATAGTTGGTGGTGCAAAGCCTGATGATATAACAATTAAAAAAGCTGTTGAAGAAAATGTTCCTTTATATGTTTCAGACCTTTCTATGTTTGAGGTGGTTGGAAAACTATATGAAATGGGGCTCAAGAGTGTGTAATTAAAGTCAGCTCTTTGGTGGTTGAAATGGCTCTGAGACCTTTTATAGCAGATTTACATATTCATACTGTATTGAGTCCTTGTGGTGATATTGAAATGATTCCACCACTTATTATAGAGATGGCTGAAAGAGCAAGACTTGATATGATTTGCATTGCAGACCACAATTCCTGTGAAAATGTGGGAGCTGTGATGGAGGCTGCAAAAGGTAGTTCTATTGCAGTGTTGCCGGGAATGGAAGTGCAGACTGTTGAAGGTGTGCATATATTGTGTATATTTGATTCTCTTGATGGTGCTTATGAGTTTCAAGAGGAAGTTTATGATGCATTGCCAAAGATACCGGCAAAGAAAGATATGTATAAACTTCAGTTGGTAGTTAACTCTGAAGGGGAGTTTGTTAGATATTGTGAACATTTGATTGGGTTTCCTTGTTCACTTGATTTGAGCACTGTGTATGATAGGGTAGAGGCTTTGAAAGGAATTACAATACCCTCTCATATAGATAGGAAAGAAACAGGGATTTGTGGTGTATTGGGAATGATGCCTGAAAGTCCTGTATTTAATGCAGTGGAGGTATCTAGTGCATTATCAGAGGAACAGGCAAGAAGAGTTTTATTGGGTGTTGGAGATAAAAATATTATTAGAAACTCTGATGCTCATTGTTTGAGTTGTGTTGGTGAGAGATCTACTGTTTTTTACATTGAAAGAAGAATCACAAGTGAGGTAAAGCTTGCTTTGAAATCTGAGATGGGTAGGAAAATTGGGAATGCGTGAACTGTCTATGCACATATTAGACCTGGCACAAAATTCTTTAGTTGCTGGTGCTGATATGATTGAGATTGAAGTTATAGCAGATACTACAAAAGATTCTCTAAAACTATTCATCAAAGATAATGGCAAAGGAATGGATGAAGAATTTCTTGCTAAAGTGATTGATCCTTTCACCACCACAAGAAGAACCAGAAGAGTTGGATTAGGTATTCCAATGCTTTTGCAGGCAGCTCAATCTTGCGACGGCTCTTTTCATATAGATTCAAAACCCGGTGAAGGTACACAGCTTTGTGCTGAATTTGTGCTGAGTCATATAGATAGGGCACCATTGGGAGATATATCTGCAACAATAATCACTCTGATAGCTCCCAATCCAGATGTGAATTTTAGATATGTTCAAAAGAAAGATGATAAAGAGTTTGTATTAGATACAGCTTATATAAAAAAAGAATTGGGTGATGTTCCCATTAATGAACCATCAATTTTAAGCTGGATTTCTGATTATGTGAAAGAAGGTACATCAGGTGATCTGGCTATAAATTAGGAAGGAAACATATATTAAATTGAGAGGTAAAACAAAATGAAGAGTCTTGATGATCTTAAAAAAGTTAGAGAAAAAGCATTAGAACAAATGAGAGTTAGAGAAGGCAATCATTCAGCAAAGATATGTATTGCTATGGGAACTTGTGGAATTGCAGCTGGTGCTAGAGAAGTGATGACTGCAATGCTTGATGAGCTTGAAAAAAGAGGCATAACAGATGTTGCTGTTACTCAAACAGGCTGCAAGGGTCTTTGTGAACAAGAACCAACTGTTACTGTCATAAAACCAGGTCAGGATGAAGTTACTTATGGATATATTGATCCTGAAAAGGCTAGACAGATAATTGCACAGCATATTGTGAACAATTCAGTGATTGGTGAATGGGTAGTTAATTCTGGAGAATAGTGATATTTTCTTATCTAATCAAATCTAAAGACTGTCATCCTAAAAATTGAGACAGGTGTTTGACAGGAGGTTCTAATTTTGACTGAAAATTTAACTAGTGGTGGACAAGCTCTGATGACTGATGAAGATCCTAAATTGTTTGATGAGCTTGAAAAAATAATTGAAGATCACAAAAATGTGAAAGGTCCTTTAATTCAGGTGCTTCATGCCACTCAAGAGCTTTTTGGGTGGATACCAGAAAAAGCTCAGATTATGATATCTGAGGGACTTGATATTCCACTTAGTGAAGTGCATGGTGTGCTTAGTTTCTACTCATTCTTTACAACCGTTCCAAGAGGAAAACACACAATCAGGGTGTGTCTTGGAACTGCATGCTATGTTAGAGGTGGTAAGCAGGTGCTTGAGAAATTTGAGCATGAGCTTGGAATATCAGTAAACAATACAACTAATGATAGAAACTTTACTCTTGAGGTGAATAGATGTGTTGGTGCTTGTGGATTGGCACCTATTGTTACTGTTGATGATGATATATATAGAAGAGTAAAGATAGATAAAGTGCCTGAAATAATTAAAAAATATAGAAACGCTGAATAAATAAAAATTACTACATAAGATGAAAGAGTAATTGGTATGAACAATTTGAATTCTCCTAATGAACAAGGACAAGGAATATATAGAGCACATATATTAGTATGTGCTGGTGCTGCTTGTGTGTCATCAGGCTGCCATGATGTTGCAAACACAGTGGTAAAAGAAATTGATAGACTTGGACTTAAGAATGAAGTTAAGGTTGTTATGACTGGTTGTATGGGTTCTTGCAACCTTGGTCCTGTGGCTGTTGTGCTGCCTGAAGGTACTTTCTACCAAAAACTAGATTCTGAAGGTGCAAAAAGAATAGTAGAAGAGCATTTGCTTAAGGGTAGGGTAGTTAAAGATTTAATGTACACTACTCCTGATAAGTCTGAAGTGCTTGCTACTATGCATGAACAGCCGTTTTTTAAGCTTCAGAAAAAAATTGTGCTCAGAAATTGTGGTGTTATAGACCCGGGGAATATAGAAGAATATATAGCCAGAGATGGTTATGCTGCATTGGCAAAAGTTCTAACTGAGATGACACCTCAGCAGGTGATTGATGAAATTAAGGCATCTGGTTTAAGAGGTAGAGGCGGTGGAGGATTCCCTACTGGAATAAAATGGCAGTTTACACATGATGCTCAGGGTGAACAAAAGTATGTATTATGCAATGCTGATGAAGGTGACCCGGGAGCTTTTATGGATAGAAGTCTTTTAGAGGGAGACCCTCATTCTATTATAGAAGCTATGATAATAGCAGGATATGCTGTTGGCTCAAATCAAGGCTATGTGTATGTGAGAGCAGAATATCCATTAGCTATTTCAAGACTCAAAAATGCAATAAATCAAGCCAGAGAATGGGGCTTTTTGAATAGTAATATTCTCGGCACTGATTTTTCATTTGATTTAGATATAAGAATTGGTGCTGGTGCATTTGTATGCGGTGAAGAAACTGCACTCATTGCATCTGTTGAAGGTGCAAGAGGTGAACCTAGACCAAGGCCACCATTTCCTGCAATATCAGGTCTGTGGGAATGTCCAACGCTTCTGAATAATGTTGAAACTTATGCAAACATTACTTGGATTATTCTGAATGGTTCTAAAGCATTTGCTGAGATTGGAACAGAGCAATCTAAAGGCACAAAGATTTTTGCACTTGCTGGTGCTATAAACAACACCGGTCTTGTGGAAGTGCCTATGGGAACAACTTTAGGAACTATAATTTATGATATTGGTGGTGGAATAAGAAATGGCAAAAAGTTCAAGGCAGCTCAGGTAGGTGGACCTTCCGGAGGATGTATTCCAAAAGAACATCTAAATATTCCTATGGATTATGAGTCTGTTAAGGAACTTGGAGCTATCATTGGTTCTGGTGGTCTTATTGTTATGGATGAAGATACTTGTATGGTTGACCTTGCAAGATACTTCTTAGACTTCACCAGAGATGAGTCTTGTGGGAAATGCACACCTTGCAGAATTGGCACAAAGAGAATGCTTGAAATATTAGAAAGAATAGCTCATGGACTTGGTCAAAAGGGTGATATTGAGCTTCTTTTAGATTTGGGCAATCAGATTAAAGATTCTGCACTTTGCGGACTTGGGCAGACAGCTCCAAATCCCGTACTTTCTACGATTAATTTTTTTAGAGAGGAATATGAAGAGCATATAAATGAGGGCAAATGCACAGCTTGTGTATGCAATGCTCTGTTTGAAGCTCCGTGTGCTCACACTTGTCCAGCTGGTACAAGCGTGCCAAAATATGTTGCTCTTATTGCAAACAGAAGATTCAAAGATGCTCTAAGATTAATAAGAGACAGAAATCCATTCACTTCGGTATGTGGAAGAGTGTGCAATGCACCTTGTGAGGATAAATGCAGAAGGTCTCAAATTGATGAATCAATCTCCATCAGATCACTTAAGAGATTTGCTGCAGATGCTGCTGAGAGTAGAACTCTGCCAAAGCCGGGAGTGAGAATATCAAAAGCTGCTGATAAGAAAGTTGGCATAATAGGTTCTGGTCCTGCTGGTCTTACTTGTGCATATCATCTGGCTAGAATGGGATATAAGCCTGTTGTATTTGAGGCTGATCCGGTGGCTGGTGGAATGCTTGCAAGCTGCATACCAGAATACAGACTTCCAAGAAATGTTTTGGAAGGCGAAATAGAAATGATCAAGTCAACAGGAGTAGAAATCAAGCTCAACACTAGAATTGGCAAGGATATCCAATTTGAAGATTTGAAGAAGGACTTTGATGCATTGTTTGTTGCTGTTGGTGCAGATAAAGGCTGGACTCTTGGCATACCAGGTGAGGATCTTGAGGGAGTATATGATGCTATCACATTCCTCAAAGACTACAACCTTGGTATAAACAAGATAAAGATAGGAAAGAATGTTGCAGTGGTTGGTGGTGGAAATGCTGCCATTGATGCTGCAAGAACAGCAAAAAGACTTGGTGCAGAAAAGGTTACTATACTCTACAGAAGACTAATGGAAGATATGCCTGCTGACCCAGAAGAAATCCATGAAGCACAGGTTGAGGGAATTGAGATAAAACTTCTCACACTCCCAACTGAGGCTATTGGTTCAAATGGTGTATTAAAATCTGTTAAATGCCAGATGCTTGAGCTTGGTGATTTTGATAAGAGCGGAAGAAGAGCTCCAAAGCCTGCTGAGGATGCTGAATTTGAATTAGAATGTGATACTCTAATTGCTGCTATCAGCCAAGAGCCTGATGTTGATTTCTTGGGTGATGCCGTTAAAGTTAGCAAAGGTAACACTATTCAGATAGAAAAATCAACAATGCAGACAAGTATGGATGGTGTATTTGCTGGTGGTGATGCTGTGAATGGTCCGTGGACTGTTGTTGCTGCTATTGGTGATGGTATAAAGGCTGCTGTTTCTATAGATAGATATCTGGGTGGTTCTGGTGAGCTGGCATTAGATGCTGAGGATATTGATATTCCTGAAGCTCCGGAAGATGTTGATGATATTATAGAAACACCAAGAGTTTGTGATAACCTGCTTTGTGTTGAAGAAAGAGTAGGTATGGCAGAGGTTAGCAAGGGTTTAACAAGAGAGCAGGCACTTGCTGAGGCTGCTAGATGTTTGAGATGTGATGCAGGAAAGAGTTCTTAGAATTACTCTTAATATAGAGGTTTAATATGAATGAAATAACATTAACTATTGATGGAATAGAAGTAAAATTGCCAAAAGGTAGCACTGTGCTTGATGCTGCAAAGTTAGCTGGAGTTGATATACCTACTTTATGCTATATGGAAGGGCACAAGCCTATCGGTGCTTGTAGGGTTTGTCTTGTTGAGATTGAAGGAGGCAGGGCATTACAGGCATCATGTGCTACACCTGCTGCTGATGGAATGGTGGTAAAAACAAATACCAAAAGAGTGCAGGCAGCAAGAAGAACAGTTGTAGAACTGCTTTTATCAGCACATAATCAAGAGTGTACTACCTGTAATAGAAACCTTAATTGTGAACTTCAAGCCATTTCAAAAAGACTAGGAATATCTGAAAATAGATTTATGGGAGAAATGCCGGAGGCATTGGTTGATACATCATCTCCATCTGTTGTAAGAGATTCCAGCAAGTGTATTTTATGTAGAAGATGTGTTACAAGATGTGCTGAAACTCAATCTGTGGGAGCATTGTTCCCTGTAGATAGAGGATTTGAGACTGTTATTGCACCTTCAGCAAGAAAAGACCTTGCAGAAGTGGCATGTGTTGCTTGTGGTCAATGTATCACTGTTTGTCCTGTTGGTGCTCTGAAAGAAAAAGACCATACAGAGAGAGTATGGGAAGCATTAAATGACCCAAGTAAGTATGTTATAGTACAGACAGCACCAGCTGTAAGAGCTGCACTTGGTGAGGAATTTGGATTGCCTCCCGGAAGCTTGGTAACAAAGAAAATGGTAACTGGTCTAAAGAGATTAGGTTTTGATAAAGTGTTTGATACCAACTTCACTGCAGATCTAACTATTATGGAAGAAGGTAATGAGTTCTTAAAAAGACTCACAACTGGCGGCACGCTTCCTATGCTTACATCTTGCAGTCCCGGTTGGATTAGGTATATAGAACA
>JBDNDK010000006.1:0-30303 GCA_046719185.1 Armatimonadota bacterium | reverse complement strand
TCTACATTACAATTAACACTCTCTTATATGATAATGAGATTGAGTCTGCCGTAAAATTAATACACAAATTATATCAAATAGGTGCTGATGCAATTATAATTCAAGACTTAGGACTTCTTGAATGCAGCTTGCCTCCTATCCCTATTATTGCAAGCACACAGATGCATTGCAATACTGTTGAAAAAATAGTTTTCTTTGAGAAAATTGGATTTAAGAGAATCATTCTTCCTAGAGAACTAAATATTGAAGAAATAAAGAATATTAAAAACAATACAAATATTGAGCTTGAATGTTTTGTGCATGGTGCATTGTGTGTTGGAGTGAGTGGACAGTGCTATTTAAGCTATGCACTTGGAAACAGAAGCGGTAACAGAGGTCAATGTGCACAACCATGCAGAAAAGAATATACTCTAAAAGATTCTGAAGGCAATATACTAGTTAAAAATAAACATCTTCTTTGCATAAAAGATTTAAATCTAACAAATTATCTGGAAGATTTAATAGATGCTGGAATTACATCATTCAAAATAGAAGGAAGATTAAAAGATAAAAACTATGTATCCAATGTAACTGCTCATTACAGAAAACATCTAGATGTGATTTTAACACAAAGGAAACTTAAAAAGACTTCATCAGGAACATCATATTTTGACTTTACTCCAAATGTAAATAAGACATTCAATAGAGAATATACTCACAATAATATATCTTGCACTTTTGAAAAAATTGGCAGATTGGATACTCCTAAGATGACAGGTGAAATGCTTGGAAAAGTTGTCAATAAAAGTGGAAGAAAAATTGTTCTAGATAGAAAAATATCTTCAAATCAAGGTGATGGTATATGCTTTTATTCTCCAAATGAAACATTAAAAGGTACAAATATAAATCATGTCGGTGAAAATTATATAATTGTTGATAAGCCAAATGGCATAAATGTAGGCACTGTCATATATAGAAACTATGATCATGCATTCCATAAGAAATTAGACTCAACTAAAACTCAAAGAAAAATATCTGTGTCATTCTATCTTGCAGATAGTTCTGATGGTGTTCTGATAAATGCAATTGATGAAGATAACATTAGTGTTTTATATAAATTAAAACTTGAAGACAAACAGCTTGCTAATAATACTGAAAAAGCTATTGATAACATAACATCTCAGCTTTCAAAAACTGGTGACTCAATATTCAAAACAGATAAAGTGAATATCAATCTCAAAGAAATATTATTTATCCCGATATCTGTGTTAAATGATGCTAGAAGAAGCATTCTTGACTTATTGGAACAAGAAAGAATTAGACATAGACCAAAAGACACAGGGAATATATTAAACAACAGTATTCAATATCCAGAAAAAGAACTGTCTTTTGAAGGAAATGTATTAAATAAAAATGCAAAAACTTTTTATCAGAAACATGGTGTAAAAATATTAGAACCAGCTGCAGAGTATGGTCTGGATTTAAAAGACAGAAAAGTGATGACTACAAAACATTGCATCAGAAGAGAATATGATATGTGTCCCAAAACAGATAAACAAAACTGCAATGACACTCTTTATCTTATAAGTTCAGAAAATGACATCATAAGAGTGGAATTTGACTGCAAAAATTGTAGAATGCATTTGTATCTTGCAGAAATAGGATAACAACTCTACTTCAAAATGCTATTGAAATATTCCCAAGCCGGTGAATGAGTGCCATCTGGTCTAATAAGCCAAAAACCTCTCAAGTCATCATTAGTTGGTCTTCCATTATATTCTTTTGCCTTTTCATTGCAGAAAACTTCCCAATAGACAATATAATGTGCTCCCCAATCTAACGCAGTCTGTGTAGTCTCAGATATTATTTTATATTGATCAAATTCATTTTCAGGTGCACCAAACTCACCAATATATATGTTTATGTCTCCAAATAATTCACTTGATGGTGATTTGTCAGACAAATAATCCATCGCATCATAAAATAACTTTTGATCTTCAAGTGAGGTATCGTAGGCTGAGTATGAATATAAATCACAATTAGTATATGGAACAATATTATTTGTGGCTGTTACTTTGCCTTCCATTGCTCTTTTTATAAGATTAACTTCCATAGCATGTGCAACTGTAACATCAGATTTCACCTCTGCTCTTGCTTTTGTTACACCTTTTTGTCTTGCATTGATCCATTTAATCATATTCTCTATCACTTTATCACTTGGCTCTTTTGTAAACTCAGGATTTGTTAATATCCAATCTGATTCCCAGTTTTGAAGAATGAATGTTTTTGCTGTTCCTTTATATTTCTCAATAAAATATTTTGTTATTTCATAAAAACACTCTGTCTCATCATCTTCATCTTCTTTTGTGAAAGCATCTTCAAAGCTAAGGTTTGGTTTCAAAGGATTGAAAGCTTCAAGCATGTATGTAGAAAATGGCTTGCTAAAAACTTCCTTAAAATATGGAGTTTCTGCTAGAGTAATTAATGATTTTATTTCTTGCCAATTATGATTAAATGGATAATCGGTTTTTGGTCTATTTGTAAACCATAGTTTAATAACTCTGCTTCCCATTTCAAGAAGTTTGTCAGCACCTTCATTGAGATAGTCTTTTTCTGTAAAATTATATCTTCCAGCTACATGAGAAGAGCCAATAATATCGCATAATTTTTTTGTCATTTTCTATTGCCTAATAAAAAAGATAAGGAATGCAATTCCTGCCAATGCAAACCTGTAATAAACAAACAAATTAAGAGATTTCTTTTTTAGATAATTCAAAAGAAATGCTATTGCAAAATATCCTGAAATTCCTGCTGAAATAATTCCTGCAATATATGGCATTACCATTTCTGGTGCTATGCCATTTTCTATAATTCCTTTTGCCTTGAGCATTCCTGCTCCCAAAGTGATTGGCATAGATAATAAAAAGCTAAATCTTGCAGCAGCAGCTCTGTCTATGTTTCTAAATAACCCTGCACTAATTGTAATGCCGGATCTTGAAACACCCGGGAATAATGCTAATGCCTGTGCACATCCTATTGTTATAAAATCAGTATAGTTTAGATCTTTAATACCTCTTTCTTTTTTGCCAATTTTATCAGCAAAAAGCATAACAAAACCAATTATAACAAGCATTATAGCAGTTAAATGCCATTGGCTTAATGTATTGTCAATTATATCTTCCCACATATATCCTACAAATGCAGCTGGAATGCAACCAACCAATATAGGTATTAATATTTTCCCACTAACATCTGATTCTGCCTCTATTTTTATATTCTTCTTGTTTATTTTAGTTGCCCAGAAATCTTTTATTATATAAACCCAATCTTTTCTATAAAAAATGACTAGAGCTAATAAAGTACCCATATGAACAGCAACATCAAATTGTTTTCCAAAATGTTCTGTATTTAATATATGAGGAACTAATATTAAGTGGCCTGAGCTTGATACTGGAATAAATTCTGTTAATCCTTGAACAACACCTAAAATTATTGCTTGAACAACTAAACTCATAAAAAAATCCTTTGAAAATTATTTTTTATAATATCTATCAAAAATTATATTGCATATTTTTTTTGAAGAATTTCCATCACCATATGGATTATTTGCTTTTGCCATTTTATCATACTCTTCAATATTATTGAGTAAATTATTTGTTTGGTCTATTATATTTTGTTTGTTAGTTCCAATAAGTTTAGCATTTCCAGCATCAACTCCTTCTGGTCTTTCTGTAGTTTCTCTTAATACTAACACTGGTTTACCAAGAGAAGGTGCTTCTTCCTGCACACCACCAGAATCTGTAAGCACAATATTTGATAGTTTCATCAAATGAACAAATTCAATATAATCCGGAGGTTCAATTAAGAATATTCTTTCTTTATTTTGTAGTATTGGAAGTACTGTTTCTCTAACTATTGGGTTTTTGTGAACAGGAAAAACAACTGCAATATCTTTGTTAGTTTTTATAATTTCATCAACAGCTAAGCATATCTGCTGCATTTTATCTCCCCAATTTTCTCTTCTATGAGTTGTTAGAAGTATAATTTTCTCATACTTTTTTATTTCATCATAAATTGGATTTGAGAATTTATAATCTTGTGAGGCTGTTGTGAGCAATGCATCTATAACAGTATTTCCAGTGACAAAAATATCATTTTCAGAGATGTTTTCATTTAGCAAGTTTTCTTTTGCAAGCTGAGTAGGTGCAAAATGAACATCTGCCAGAATACCTGTAATTCTTCTATTTATTTCCTCAGGAAAAGGATCAAATTTATTGTTAGTTCTAAGTCCAGCTTCCACATGCCCAAATGGAATTTTTCTATAAAATGCAGATAAACTTGCAACAAATGTGGTTGTAGTATCTCCCTGAGCAAGCAATATATCAGGCTCTTCTTTTTCAAGAATTACATCAAGCTTTTCTAAAGCTTTTGTTGTGATAGATGCAAGGCTTTGTTTTGCAGTCATTATATCTAAATCATAATCTGGATTGAGATTAAAAACTTTTATAACCTGCTCCAGCATTTCTCTGTGTTGACCAGTAACAATCAATACAACTTCTGCCTTATCTTGATGCTTTTTTAGTTCATTAATAACAGGAGCCATTTTAACTGTATCAGGTCTAGTACCACATACAGCACATATTTTGAGTTTGATTTTCACACTTTACTCCACATAACTAAACAACAGATATCCAAGACCACAAAACACAATTGTTATTAGATAAACAAGCCAAACAACTTCTCTATGCGAAAGACCTCTGTCTAAAAGTCTATGATGAAGATGGGTTCTGTCTGCTTCATATATTTTCTTGCCATTTGCAATTCTTCTTAAAACAACAAATGAAGTATCTATAAGAGGCACACCTAAAACTAATATAGGAACAGCAACTGCAAGCAATGTTGCAATTTTGAATGCTCCCATAATAGATATAGCAGCTAATGTGAAACCTAAGAACTGAGAGCCAATTGTGCCCATGAATATTTTTGCTGGTGGATAATTAAAAAATAAAAATCCTATTGCACCACCCATCAATGCAGCTCCCATTATAGCAGGCATCACAAAGGCAGTACCAGACTTAATTGCCATCAGCATTAATGTAAAAGAAGCTATGGCACATATACCAGCTGCAAGCCCATCTAAGCCATCCATACAGTCAACTGCTTTTGTTACCATCAATACCCATATAACAGTAACAGGTATTGCAGCATATCCAAGCCAAAATAAGCTTCCGCCTCTGAATGGATTTGTAATATAATTGATTCTGACATCAAACAATACTAAAACACAAGCAGCAATTATTATACTCAATGCTTGAATTGATCCGGCAAGCTCAAATTTGTCATCTAATATGCCAACTAATGCCATTATAGATGCACCCAGATATATCCCCCACACTTGCCGTGAGAATTTTATCTCCGGGTCAATATATATTATAAATGTAACTGCAATCATAAAGGCTAGATACATACCTATGCCACCTAACAATGCAGTTGGCTTGGCATGTATTCTTCTGCCACCAGGTTTTGCAATAATATTGTTACTTATTGCAAATTTTCTTACTATAGGAGTTAGTATTGAGGCTATGACAACTGCTATGATGCCAGACAATAAAGCCACATTCATATTAATATCCATATCCTATAAAAAATATATACATCCATGTTAATGTTAATTTTTATCAATAATTATATAAAGGAAAGCCAGCAGTGAGATTCTTTACTTCTTTTGCAATCTCTGCTCTGGTATCCCGCTCTTCACAACTATCACCAGCATTTTTGAGGCATCTTACTATTAATTCTGCAATCTTTTTCATCTCAGCCTCTCCCATGCCTCTTGTGGTAACACATGGTGTTCCTATTCTGATTCCACTGGTAACCATTGGTTTTTGCTTGTCATAAGGAATCATATTTTTGTTGCATACTATTCCCACTTCTTCCAACACTTCCTGAGCCTTTTTGCCAGTAAGTTCCATTGGTGATAAATCAACAAGCATTAAGTGGTTATCAGTGCCACCACTAACAAGTCTCATTCCAAGGGTTTGAAGTTCTGCAGCCAATACTTTTGCATTCTCTCTTATACTCTTTTGATAATCTTTGAAAGTTGGCATCATAGCTTCTTTTAAACACACTGCTTTTGCAGCAATTATATGACCAAGAGGTCCACCTTGAAGTCCAGGAAAAACAGCCTTATCAATTGCTTTTGCATGCTGTTCTTTGCATAGAATAAGACCAGATCTTGGACCTCTTAGAGTTTTATGTGTAGTAAATGTTACAACATCACAATATGGTACAGGTGATGGATGCTCACCAGCAGCAACAAGACCTGCAATGTGTGCTATATCTGCCATCAGAATAGCACCTACTTTATCTGCAATATATCTAAATCTTTCAAAATCTATTATTCTAGGATAAACAGTAGCACCTGTAACAATCACTTTTGGTTGACATTCAATAGCTACTTTTTCTATATGGTCATAATCAAATATTTCTGTTTCTGGGTCAACACCATAATATACTGGCTTATATTGTTTTCCAGAGAAATTTACAGGGCTACCATGAGTTAAATGTCCACCATGAGCAAGCTCCATTGAAAGAAATACATCACCACATTCCATAAAAGCATAATAAACAGCCATATTTGCCTGTGAACCTGCATGAGGCTGAACATTTGCATGCTCTGCTCCAAAAAGCTCTTTTGCTCTACTTATAGCAAGATTTTCTACTTCATCAATACACTCACAGCCACCATAATATCTTTTGCCAGGATAGCCTTCTGCATATTTATTAGTTAAAACAGAGCCCATAGCCTCAAGCACAGCTCTGCTTGAATAGTTTTCAGAAGCAATGAGAATTATTTTCTCATTTTGTCTTCTTTTTTCTTTTTCAATTATTCTTGCTACATCTGGGTCTATTTTTTCTAATGGAGCATTTATTTGTTCAGTTATACTATTCATCATATTTACAGATTCCAATGATTTCCTCCAGGCAAATATTCTTTAGCTATTTATTATTTTCAATGGAGTTTATTTTATTTACTCTCATCTCATGTCTTGAGCCAGCTTCAAACTTAGTCTGTAGAAAAGCAAGAGCTATTTCCAGAGCTAATCCCTGCCCTACCACTCTTGCACCAATTCCAATTACATTTGCATTATTATGAGCTCTTGCCATTTTAGCTGAATATGTTTCAGAACAAGCAGCGGCTCTGATTCCAGATTTTTTATTAGCAGCTATTGTGATGCCGATACCTGTTCCACAAATAGCAATTCCAAGCTCACAATCACCAGAAATTATAGCATCTGCTATTTTCACTCCAAAATCAGGATAATCAACAGGTTCTGAGTTAAATGTGCCAAGATTATTTATATCATAACCTTCTTTAATCAGCTCCTCTGCAAGATATTCTTTTAATTCAAAACCAGCATGGTCTGAACCTATTGCAACTCTCATAATAATACCACCAAATATATACTAATACAGCTATTATTATATATCTATGGGAGATTCAAGTAAAGGAGATAATCAGATGATATTGAGGATGAATAAGAATAAGATACCTAACCAAGTATAATATTGTCAATTAGATTTGTGGAGCCTAGTTTTGCAGCAATTAGAATTACTACTTGCTTGGTTATTTTTTCAACAGGAAGTAGAGTCTCTGCATCAACTAATTCAACATAATATGGCTCAATGTGTGTATCTGTGCTAAGTACATCTTCAACTATTGCCAAAAGCACTTTAGGGTCTCTGCTACCCATTTTGTATGCATCTTCAGCAGCTTTGAGCGATTTATATATAATAGGAGCAATGTGTCTTTCTCTGGAGCTTAAGTAGGTGTTTCTTGATGACATTGCAAGACCATCTTCTTCTCTAACAGTTGGAACTGCAACTATTTCAATATGCATATTTAAGTCTTTTATCATTTTCTTTATTATCAACAGCTGTTGATAGTCTTTTTGACCAAAATATGCTCTGTCTGGGTTAACTATATTAAAGAGCTTCATACATACTGTAGCAACACCTTTGAAATGCCCTTTTCTTCTGCTGCCTTCATATAAATCTTGGATTTCATAAACCTCAACCCAAGTATTAAAATTATCAGGATACATTTCATTTGCAGATGGAGCAAATACAACATCCACTCCATTTTGCTCACATTTCTCTGTGTCTGAAGCAAGAGTTCTGGGATAAGAATCTAAATCCTCACTTGGGAGAAATTGTGTGGGATTTACAAATATACTTACTACTACAAAATCATTATTGCTTTTAGAGGCTTTTATTAGTGATATATGACCATCATGAAGTGCACCCATTGTTGGCACAAAACCAATATTTTTTCCATTAGATCTTGCTGCATTAACTAGCTCTCTAACTTCTTTAATGGTATGCACAACTTGCATTATTTTTTCCTCTCAGGATAAAGACCTTCTTTAATGTCTTTGTTGTATGCTTTATAGGCATCTAATGATGTTGTCCATAAGTCAGCATACTGCTTTACAAATGATGGCTTTATTTTATCATACATACCCAAAATATCATGTGATATCAACACATGACCATCACAATCTGGTCCTGCACCAATTCCAATTGTGGGAGTTGCTAAAGAGGCTGTAATTTCTCTTGCCAATGCATCTGGGATACTTTCTAATACAATTGCACACACACCAGCATCCTGCAAGGCTAGTGCATCATATTTTATTTTGCTGGCTTCAAGTTCATTCTTACCTCTCATTTTGAATCCACCATATACATTCACACTCTGAGGCTGCAAGCCAATATGACCAACTACAGGAATACCAATATCAACTAATTTTCTTATTGTGCTGCATAGTTGTTCTCCACCTTCCATTTTAACAGCTTCTGCACCACCTTCTACAACCAACCTGCCAGCATTTTTGATTGTTTCTTCAATGGATACATTGTATGAAAGAAAAGGCATATCAGATACAATAAATGCTCTTTTTATGCCTCTTTTTACAGCAGATGTATGCCTTATCATATCATCCATTGTTACATTAAGAGTGGAATCATATCCTAAAACAACCATTCCAAGGCTGTCTCCAACTAATGCAACATCAATTCCTGCCTCATCAAGCAACCTTGCACCTGAATAGTCATAAGCAGTTAACACACTTATTTTTTCTCCATTTGCTTTCATTTGTGAAAGCATTGGAGCTGTTACTTTATTTAATTGCATTATTTAAGGTCTCCAGCAATCTTAGGCGAACCTAAAAACCAACCTGCTACCATTGCAGGAAATACAAAATTTCCACCTAAAATAAGAACACTTGATCCATGCTCTTGATACATGATCATAGAAATTACAAGTATTAAACCCGTAGCTAAAAATGCCAACATTATTGACCTAGAAATGCTGTTTTGTATAGCACCAAATATGAAATATAACGCTACAACTATTGGGAAAAATATTATAGAACCCAATAAAATTAATATACCACTTGGTATAGGCTGCCATCTTGTTCCGCTGCTGTCAAAAACTATTTCATCTCTTGCATTATCAAAAACATTATTTATTGCAAGCAAAAGGCCTGTTACTAATCCTGCTCCAGAAATAAATGCAATCAAATTAGGACTAAAATTGCTTAAAAAGGGAATTGTTCCTCCTATTGCATTTCCTTTTGATAGATTAATTAAAAATAAAAGAAAGATTGCTATAGTTGCCCATACAAGGTTCATCAACAGCACCCTGCTGTCCATTTTCACACTATTAGCTGAAACTGATGATACTCTTGATGACCTGCCAACAAGTTTGTTAAGTTTCCTTTCAGAGTCTGTATCATTAGGATTCAATTGTAATGCATAAGAATAGTTATGTATAGCCTGATCTTCTTTATTTTGAACTCTATATATATCTCCTAATATAGCATAAGCTCTGGCATTTTTGCTGTCAGTTCTCAATACTGCTCTACAATGCCTTTCAGCCTCTTCCAGTCTTCTTTGGATAAATGCAAGCTCTGCATCCCTAAGCTCTTTTGGAACATTTACTGGTCTTGGTGGTGGCTGAGGCTGAGCTGACTGTGTCTTGTTAACTCCAGCATTTGCAATGCCCTCCAACCTTAAAGTAGCATCATAAGCTTTTCTCTTTTCAGGATCTATCAATACTTCATAAGCTTCATTAACTTGAAGAAAGATTCTATGAGCAACTTCTTTGTCCTCTGCAATATCAGGATGGAATTTTCTCGCCATCTGCTTATATTTAGCTTTTATTTGTTCTGGAGTTGCATTCCTTGGAACCCCAAGAACTTGATAATGATCTCTCTTTGGTGCCATATTCTATTGTCCTATATATTGATAATACTGAGTATAAAAGTTTATTACAATTCTGATTACAAAAAATCCTGCAATGAGTATTAGAGATACAAAAAGCATTACAGACATTGCCTGTATTGCATTATCACATTCAGATTCCATATGTTCTGCTGCAGTATTTAACACATTATCATACACACCGGTCTTCTCACCAGTGGCAAGCATATCCATAACCATAGGATTCAAAACTTTTGTGCGGGTAAGAGATTCTACCACTCCCCTACCAGACTGTAAAGATACAATAGCCTTTTTTAGAGCCTTGTTAATTGCCATATTTCCTGAAGATTCACCTGATATCTTCACACAATCAGACATATTTAATCCTGCATTATATGTAATTGCCATTATCTTAGAAAACCTAGAAAGTGCTAATTTGTGTGCAACTTTCCCAAAAAATGGAATGTTAATTTTTATTAAGTCCCATAAATATCTAACACTATCAAATTGAAATAAAAGTTTTAAAATAATAAATACTATAAATACATATGGCAGCCATAATCTTACTGATGCCCACAATGAATTAATAAAACTTACTCCTCCCTCTAGAAACAAATTAGGAATATGAGGAATTATTATAATCATTAAAAAAACTATTATTGGATAAAATGAAACTTTTGATATAAGCCTTCTAATTGATATTTCATATTCTAAAGCAGATGCTATTTTATCAAGCATAACATCCATCTTTCCAAAAGATTCACCAGCTTTAACTAATGATAAGATCATCATATTAAATATATAAGGATGCCTGCTCAACTCATCTGAAAACTTTCCTCCAGTTTCTACTCTTTTCTGAGCATCTCTAATTATTTTTCCTAGCTTACCTTTTGTTCTCTGACCTAGATGTCTTAAAGATTCTGAAACAGACATTCCAGAGCTAGCAAAAGTTGCCATGCTTCTAAAGAATAATGCCAGAGATACTATACTAACACCCTTGTATAATGGATGTATCAAATATCTTTCAATTGGTGACCCAGCATATTGTAAAGACTGCTGTTTGCTATTTTTGGTTACAACAATTGTAATTGGCCACAAACCAGACTGTCTTATTGATAATGCTGCAGATCTCTCATCTTCAGCATCAATATTGCCCTTAATTGTATTTCCATTTTTATCTTTTGCAGAATAAGTATAATTTTTCATTTCAATTGATTATATCAGTAATTGAAAGTAGTGGTTTATAATAACTAGATGCAATCAGCATAGTAAATATTCCAGATAATATCAATTGAATCACTAAAAAGGTGCTTGTAGAAAAAAGCCTGCCTGTTGTGATGAGACTATTTAATTTTTGCTCATATCTCTCAGCTATTATTGACATTGCTTCTGGCAATTTACCAGATTGTTCACCAGTGGATATTGTTCCTAAATCAGCTACACTAAATAATCTTGTTCTACTGAAATATTCTAATACAGGCATTGAATTTGAAATTGATACTGATCTTAATTTTCTTGCAACTGCAGTGTTAATAGCTGTGAGACTTGCACTATTCCATGCAGTATTAATATCAATACCTGCAGAAAATAATTTTTCAAAATTTTTCATCACATAAGATATACTTCTGTATAAACTTATTTTGCCCCATATTGGAGTAATTAATAAATATTCATCTAATATTTTCCTTATTGGTGGTTTTGATTTTATAAATGCCCAAATTGCAATTATAAAAATGAATACTCCAATATTTCTTAAACCAGTTTGTGCTGCAGATAACAAAAACTGAGTATAATTTACTTGATTTATAGATTGTTCAACAATCATACCTTGCATTATTGGTTCAAATCTTGTAAATGGCAAACAAAACAAAAATAATGCTATAGAAATTTTTGTGAGTATATAACCAAATCTTGCTTGAATAATATTTTTTGTGTTAATCTCATAAATCTTTGTTATATTTTCTAGTGCAAAATCTAACGCTCCACACAATTCACCAACCCAAATTGTTGATATTACAAAAGTAGGAAATATTTTGCTATGTTGAGCAAAAGCACTGGATAAACTAGAACCATTTTCAATCTTATACCTAACATCTAAAAGTGCTCTTTTAAGCCTAGAATTTCTTGTGTATTGGATAAGCTCATCAAGAGCAGATAGGATAATAATGCCTGATTTTATTAATGTGGTGAATCTCTGGAAAAACACTGCCATTTGATTATCTGAAATTATACTGGAACTGTTATAGACATTACCTTTTGATTTCTTTATATGCTGTGCTTTTGGTGTTTTTTTGATATTAGAAGATGATGTATTATTAGAGCTTGATATCCATTGTAAATTCAATCCTTTTGATGCGAGATTATTTTCCACTTCCTGTGGATTTTTTGCATTCATTGCACCCCTAAAACTTTTTCCAGTTTTATCAACAGCTGTATATCTATAAATTGGCATATTTATTTATCAAGTACTCTTATTATATTTTGTTTATCCACATTCTTATTTGCATCTCTTACGGTTATTCCGGGATATATCTCAACTTCTGGAGCTATTTCTTCAAATGGCACAAGTATAAATGCTCTATTTAATATCTCCGGATGAGGCACTATTAGCTTATCAGATTTAATCTTAATATTATTATAAGTGAGAATATCAATATCTATGACTCTCGGACCATACCTTATTGTTCTCACTCTACCAAGATTTTGTTCTATTTCAAGCAACTTTTCAAGCAATTCAACAGGTTCAAGCATTGTTTTTATATGTATAACTGCATTTATAAAATCTGGCTGATCTAAAAATCCAACAGGTTTTGTCTCATAAAGTGAAGATGTTTTTATTACATTTGTGGTTTCTAATGTATCAATTAATTTAATGGCATTATTTATATTACTAACTTTATCTTCAATATTTGACCCTAATGATAAATAAGAATCTTTTAATAATACACTCATAACAATCACAGCCATTTTTTTATATATTTATTATCTACAGCAAACAAATATACCTGCAAAGAGCTATTAAAATACACTACACTATAAATAACATTTTAATTGTGAATATTTTTGTAGAAATATTACCTAATCACTAGCCACACTGCACTTTTGGCACGATTTATGCAGATAATCAATTAGTAGGTGTCCCAGCACTTACTATTATGGAGGAGAGTGGACAAAATGGTAAAATGCTTCTGGTGTGGAGCAGAACAAGATAGGCACCAGGAAACTTGTACTGTTTGCAAAAGAAAGCTTGAGTGGTCTAGATTCTTTATTGGAATGTTAAAACCATCTATGGGCTTTCTTTTTGGAAACCAAACGAATGTATCTAATGATACTTCTCTGACAACTGTTGCTAGGTAGCACTATCTATCTGCTAGAAAGTTTTATGCAAAAACCGTCCGATATCTATCAGACGGTTTTTCTTTTTTTGCATTACCCTACTCTTAGTCTTGCCAATTTTGATGATAAAGCAGCACCAATAATTGTAATTACAGATGTCCAATATATCCATACTAATAAAAGAACAGCACCACCTAGTGATCCATAAATTCTGTTATATTGTGCATAATTTGATGCATAAAAACTAAAAACTTGTTTTACTATTTCCCAAGCTATTCCAGAAAACACCCCACCCCATATTGCTGCTATAATTGGAACTTTTGTGTTTGGTACATATTTATATAGAAGAGTAAAAGCTATTATACTTACTAACAATGGAATAAAAATTCCTAATATCTTCCATAATACAGGTATATCATAATTTGGAATCCAACTGATATTAAAAACCCGAGCCTTTAACAACTCAAGTGAGGCTGTAAGTGCAATTGATAATAATAATAATAAAGCTAAAACTATCATTCCAATTAATGTTAATAGTCTTCTTGCTACAAAACCTCTTCTTTCAAATACATTCCATACATGGTTAATTGCTTTTTCAATATTTGCAAGTGCAGAACTAACAGTCCAAAACAAAACAAGACAACTTATGATGAATGCTAATTTGCTTCCTCTAATTAACTCATCAACAAGTGTCTCAATATCATCTGTATATCTCATTAGCACTGGTGAAAATTCACTAATAGAGGAAATTATGGTTGATTGTGCTGTTTCTTTTGAACCAATAATAAATGCAGTAATTGATATAGATAAGATAAGAACAGGAATGAAAGATAAGAAGACATAGTATGTTACTGCAGCAGATATTAGAGCTCCATTTCCTTTGCTGTAATCTTGAAAAACAGACTTAATAAAGCTATGTATATGTATATTAAATTCTTTTGGCTTCTTGAAAACTTGTTTTATTTGAGGCATTGAATAAATTATTTTTTGTTTGTTACTTTAATACTGGCAGCATTTTTTTGTGCACCAATATAATTAGCAATTATATTATAATGTAAACCTTTTGTAGCTAAAACTCCTTCTAATGGAATTGGTCCATATTTGAAATTACCCGATTTATCCACTCCAACAACTTGATTTACAGCCTCTCCAGATAGCTTGAGCATACCATGTTTATTGTTTGTATAATACACCTTCACTACAACTTGTGATTCAGGTTTGGCAGTGCCTTCAATAAGCAATACATTAGTTAAAATTTGACCATCTTCTGGTTTAGTTATTTTCACAAGAATGTCATTTTTTGACTTGTTTGCATCTGCAGCTGAATTTGCTTTTTGAGGTGATGATTGAATTTCAACTGAATTTTGATTTTTATTTGATTGTATATAATTAGTTTGTGTTTGAGGTGCTTTTGCCTCAACTGCATAATCATTTCCAACAACAGTAATAAGCCTGCTTGCCTGCACAGGGTCAGATTTCTGATCACCAATTGATATCTTACCTATCAATGGAACATCATTTACAATTTTTCCATCTGGCACAACCAATTCAACTCTATATACACCCGGAGACATCTCTATCATCTTTGTAGCAGGTATTAGAGTCTTTATTTCAACAGTGGCATCACCACCAGGAGTTCCTGTTAAATCAACAGTTATTATATTTCCTGATTTTAAGGGTGTAGGTGCAGAAAAAGTAATTGAAGTAACTTTTGGCTTAGCAGGAGCAGGAAGATTAACAGTGTTCCTAGGTTTTTCTACAGGTTTTACAGGTTCCTCATTCTTTGGTTCTTCCTTTTTTACAGAAGATTTTGGAGCTGGAACAACAGGTTCTTTAACAGGTACTGGTTTTGATGCAAGTATTGTCCATATTTCATTTGAAATTGGATTTATTCTGCAGGTTAATCTTGAATTGGGTTCAATATTCTCAATGCTACCTTTTGAGCCATCATATAGTACAATCTGAACTTGATTGTTTAACTTAATTTCTCTTCCATCAGCTAAAACTATGCTGCCTTTGCCTGCACTTTTATAATTGCCAGTAATAACTCCAAAATATGCCTTTATAGAGTTTGATTTTCTATTTTTATCTATCTCAGCAACTATCCAATCACCATTTGCAAATTCTGCAAGAGTGGTATTTCTCATTGTCTTACCAATTTGACCTCTCATAATTTTTGCATTTTGCAATGGATGAAGTGTTATTTTTTCATTTGTCTTCTCTGCTATTATTGTGATATCTTTATTTGAGACATTAATAAGTGTACCTTTTATTATATTTGACTGAGATATACATATAGAAGATACATAAAATAATAATCCAAAAACAAATGCCATTATCCTTAGGCAAATTGATTTCATCTTTCAAACCTCCTTGTATCCTGAGAGGATTATTGATTATATTATATCATTCAATCAATAATACAATTCAATGAAAAGTCTTTGCTATAATATTAGAGTAATATAGTGCTTTTATTGTAACTTACAATATCAGATTTGCATAGTGAATGCAAAAGTGGTATTCTTCAGTTGAAAATATGATGAGTAGATATGATGGAAAATAAAGTAGAAGATATTGGAATTGTAGAAACTAAATATTTCACCTTTGCTGAGCCTCCAAATAAAATGCAGCTTGAATGTGGCAGATCTTTAGGTCCGATTACTCTTGCTTATGAAACTTATGGTGAATTGAATAAAGAAAAAAATAATGCTATTTTGATTTTGCATGCTCTTTCTGGAGATGCACATGTTGCAGGAAAACATAGTCCAAATGATAAAAAGCCAGGCTGGTGGAATGATATGGTCGGACCAGGAAAGGCTTTTAACACAGATAAATATTTTGTGATTTGTTCTAATGTAATTGGCGGATGCAAAGGTAGCACAGGACCTTCTTCAATAAACCCTGAAACAGGTAAGCCATATGGATTGGATTTTCCTATTATTACAATATCTGATATGGTAAATGCACAAAAACATCTTATCGATCACTTGGGTATTAAACAGCTTTTGTGTGTTGTCGGCGGCAGCATGGGCGGAATGCAAGCATTAGAATGGTCTGTTAGATATCCAGATTATGTAAGAATGGTGATACCTATTGCTACCACTGCAAGATTATCTGCCCAATCTATTGCATTTGATGCTGTTGGCAGACATGCAATAATGGGAGACCCTAACTGGAATAATGGCAATTATTATGGAAAAGAGACACCAAAAATTGGACTCAGCATTGCCAGAATGATTGGACATATTACATATTTATCAGATAAATCAATGCATCAAAAGTTTGGAAGAGGACTACAGAATAAAACCTGTCCAGATTATGATTTTGTAACTGAATTTCAGGTGGAAAGCTATCTGAATTATCAAGGTGATGAATTTGTAAAAAGATTTGATCCTAACTCATATCTATACATAACAAAAGCAATGGATTATTTTGACCTAGCCTCACCTAGCGGGGACCTTAGAAAAGAACTTTCTAAAGTAAAATCTACTTTTTTGGTAATCTCTTTTAGTTCTGATTGGCTTTTTCCACCATATATGTCAAAAGAGATTGTATCTGCACTTAGAAGAAATAATGTTGATGTGAGCTATGCAGAAATACAAACAGATAAAGGACATGATGCATTTTTACTGGAATTTGAAACTCTAACAAGACTTATTGTAAACTTTCTTGATTATGCTGATCCTGAGAAACAACCAAACGGCATATTGAGCAATTCTTTATAATGTGAGGATAAGAACTACGGAAACTATAAAACCTGAATTTAGATATATTGTAAATATGGTAGAACCCGGTAGTAGAGTTTTAGATTTAGGCTGCGGTGAAGGTCAATTAATGAAAACTCTTCAAAAATATAAAAATGCAAGAATTCAAGGAATTGAACTTTCACCAGAAGCTGTGCAAGAGTGCGTTGCTAAAGGATTGTTTGTATATCAAGGTGATCTTGATGAGGGTCTTGCTGATTTTAATGATAAATCTTTTGATTATGTTATATTAACTAGCACTCTTCAAGTTCTCCATAAACCTAATCTTCTTATAGCAGAAGCAACTAGAGTTGGAAAAAAATGCATTGTATCTATTCCAAACTTTGCATATTGGAGAATAAGATTCCAGTTGATGTTTAATGGTGTTATGCCTAAAACAAAATCTCTCCCTTATGAATGGTATGATTCTCCAAATATACATCATACAACAATAAAAGATTTAACAAGGCTTTTCAAAGAAAATAATATGAAAATATTAAATCAAATTCATTTAGTCAGATGGCCAGGTGGATGCAAAAAGGTCAAAATATTTCCTAATTTTTTTGCTGATTATGGCATTTTCGAAATTGAAAGATAATATTATGTGAGGTTTTTATGAGTTGTGTTAGAGATAAAACTGTTTTGATTACTGGAGCAAGCAAAGGTATTGGAAAAGCTATTGCAGAGTTGTTTGCAGAAAATGGTGGCAAAATATCTGCTTGTGCCAGAAGCATTGATAATTTAACAGAATTATGTAATAAGATAAACTCTAATGGCGGAAATGCTGTTCCTATTTTTATGGACCTAGAAGATGAAGAATCTATTAAATCTGCTGTTAAAAAAACCAAAAAAGAATTTGGAAAAATAGACATACTTATAAACAATGCAGCTGTTTTCGCTCTTAGCAAAATCTCAGAAATGGACACAGCCACATGGGATAAAGTGATGAATATAAATTTGAAAGGTTTATTCATTACTTGCAGGGAAGTTCTGCCTGACATGATGGTGAGAAAAGAAGGAAGAATAATAAATATTGGCTCTATGGCAGGTAGAAGAGGCTATGAAGAACAAGGTGCATATTGTGCAGGTAAACATGCACTAGTTGGATTCAGTAAAGTGCTTGCTATAGAAACACAAAAATATAACATTAAAGTTAATCTGCTGAGCCCAGGTGGTGTTTTAACTGAACTATCTAGCGGACTTAGAGCAGCTAGAGGTGAAAAAGAAGATTCACCAGAGTGGATGACTGCTGAGGAAGTTGCAGAAGCTGCACTATATTTATGTAGCCAAACAGGTGCAGCCTTTACTGATGAATTGGTTCTTAGGAGATTTGCTTCAGAACCTTGGAGATAATTTTATAAAATATAGAGGAAACTAAAATTCAAAGAGTTAATATGTATATAATATAATTTGTAGGTTATAGTTTTCTAATGATTTCAATAAAAGAAAATAAATATTTTAATAATGTATTTTCATTTGCAGGCAAATATAGGGGTGTTTTAGCTTTTGTATTTGTCTTTATTTTAGGTATCATTTTCTCACCTGTATCCCTAAAAACCGGATATTCAACTTTCCTAAACTGGGAAACACAAAAAAATATATTTTTTGAATATGCTGAGTATGGAATCCTTGCTGCAGGAATGACTCTAGTCATTCTAACTGGTGGAATTGATTTGTCTGTCGGTTCTGTGTTAGGTTTTGCTGCAACATTGTTTTCACTCCTTCTAATTGGCTATGGTTGGGATTTTTTGCCTGCTTTAGCAGTTACAATAATTTCTACAGGATTTATGGGTTTAATTAACGGTTTTCTAATCTCAAGATTTAGAATACAACCATTTGTTGCTACACTTGGAATGATGCTTATTGCAAGAGGTGTTGCTAAATTTATATCAGGAGAAATAAAAGTTGCACCGGGAGCAAGGAGCTGGTATGTAAACCAATCCCAAAGTCCTGAAGTATTTGAATGGTTAACTCACAGATCTAATTTTTTTGGCTTGCAACCAATTACTATTTTTTTTCTTATTGTGATTCTTATATTGTGGATTGTAGTTAAATATACAAGATTTGGAAGATATTTGTATGCAATAGGAGGAAATGAAGAAGCTGCAAGGCTGAGTGGAATAAAAATTGGAATTGTAAAAACTTGGGCTTATATTATAAGTGGAATGACAGCCGGTTTAGCTGGTATTTGCAATGCAGGCAGATTGACACTAGGCGACCCAGAAGCAGGATTCACTTATGAGCTTGACGCTATTGCTGCTGTTGTTATAGGCGGAACAAGCCTTGCTGGCGGCAGAGGTGGAATGTTTTTCACATTTTTAGGCACTCTAATTATTGCTTATATAAGTAAAACTTTGAGCTTAAGAGGTGTTGATGAAGCACCAAGACTAATGATTAGAGGAGCTTTAATAATAATTGCTGTTTTGGTTCAACAATCTAGAAAGAAAAATTAAGGAGATAAAAATGAAAAAGTTTTGTTTGTTTGCTATATTACTTGCAGTATTTTCTATTACAATTTTAGGTTGCAGTAAAAATGGCAAAACAGCTAAAGATGATCCAAATCTTCAACCACATTCTGGTAATGATAAAATATTCACTATTGGAATGTCTCAATGTAATCTTGGTGAACCTTGGAGAGTTCAGATGAACCAAGATATACAAAAAGCTGCAGAAAAATATTCTAATATAAAGATGATATTTAAAAATGCTGCAAATAAAACCACTGTACAACAAGATCAAATAAAAGAATTGATTGATCTTGGTGTGGATTTGATCATTGTAAGCCCTTTGGAGTCAAAACCATTAACAAAACCCGTTGCAGATGCCTATGAATCTGGTATTCCGGTTATTGTTCTTGATAGAAAAGTAGAAGGTGATAAATATACTTGTTTTATAGGTGGAGATAATAGACTGATTGGAGAAGAAGCTGGAAAATATGTTGTAAAATTACTCAACGGGAAAGGAAATGTTGTTGAGATCAAGGGTCTTATGACCAGCACTCCAGCCATAGAAAGACATGAAGGATTTATGAAAGGAATTGAAGGCAGTGAAATTAAAATAATTGCATCAGTTGATGCTGCATGGCTGGAAACTAATGCACAAAAAGAAATGTCTTCAATTCTCACTAGATTCCCGGGAAAAGATGATATTCAATTAGTTTATGCACACAATGATCCAAGTGCACATGGTGCATACAATGCAACTAAAAATGAAGGTAAAGGAAGAGAAAAAATTATAAAATACATAGGCATTGATGGACTTCCACATGAAGGTGTAAGATATGTAAAAGATGGAATTCTTGAGGCTACTTTTTATTATCCTACAGGCGGTGAAGAAGCAATTGATATTGCGTTAAAGATTCTAAATGGTGAGGATGTAGAAAAAAATATCACATTAGGAACAAAAGTTATTGATAAAGAATATTTAAGCAAAATATCTGAATAATAATATCTATAATATAGCAACAAAAAAGGTGAGGTCATAAACCTCACCTTTTTTTTATCTTTTTTTATTTATTCTTCCTCATCAGAAGATTCCTCTTCTTCAATGTCACCTAAATTCAGATCAATATCATCAAAAGATATTTCATCATCTTCATCAATATCAGAATCATCTAGATCAACATCTGTATCCATATCTAATTGTGGTGTGTTTATGATCATTTCAAGCTCATCATTAGTTAATATATCTTCAGAATCAGAATCTGTTTTAACATTTGTTATCTGTTGATTACTACTTACAGGGTTACCTTCTGAATCAAATACTTCTATCTCTTTGAATCTTGGAAGACCAGTACCGGCAGGTATAAGCCTACCAATTATAACATTCTCTTTGAGACCAATAAGATTATCTCTTTTACCTTTTACAGCAGCATCTGTGAGAACTCTTGTTGTCTTTTGGAATGAAGCTGCTGAAAGGAAACTATCAGTAGCAAGAGATGCCTCAGTAATACCTAATAGCACCCACTCAGCTGTAGCCTCTTTTCCACCAGATTCTCTTACTCTTGCATTTTCATCATCAAAGTCAAATTTATCAACAACTTGACCTGGCAAGAATCTTGTATCACCAGCTTCAACAACTTTTCTCTTTTTGAGCATCTGTCTTACAATAACCTCAACGTGCTTATCATTAATATCAACACCCTGAGATTTGTAAACACTTTGGATCTCTCTTACAAGATATTCCATTACACCTCTAACTCCCTGAAGCTCAAGAACTTTATGAGGATCAAGTGGACCTTCAGTTAATCTATCACCTGCTTGAACCTCATCACCTATCTCAACTTCAAGATTTCCTCTATGAGGAACAAGATGCTGGTGTCTTACGGTTATTGTTTCTATGCCTGCATCCTTTATTTTCTTTGCAAGTTTCTCATTGAGGTCAGTTCCTGCCTCTAATAAAACTTCACCATTTTTAGGATTGATGAGAGTTTCAGCTAAAACATTTCCAGAGACTGCAGATGTGTCTTCTGTAGATATTTCACTGTGTATAATAACTCTCTTAAGACCTGAAGTGTCTATGTCATGAACTTTTCCGGCAACTTCAGTGATAATTGCCTGTCCTTTAGGCTTTCGTGCCTCAAAAAGCTCTGTAACCCTTAAAAGACCACCAACTTGTTCTTCAAGAACTTTAAGAACAGCCTGGATTTCTCTAGATCTTTCTCTTTCTTTTTCAAAGCTATCTTCCAAGGAAACATGTCCTTTTCTAATATCTTCATGAAGCTCTCTTAAAGATTCCTGCTTTTTCTTTTTAACATCAGCAACTCCAGTTAGATACTTACCAGCAACACCACCAGTGTGGAATGTTCTCATTGTTAGCTGTGTTCCGGGCTCTCCAATTGATTGAGCAGCAACTATTCCAACAGCAGTTCCGGGCTCAACCAATCTACCTATAGCCATGTCTTGACCATAGCAAAGTGAACATATTCCTAATCTTAGTTCGCAGGTTAGAGGTGATCTTATAGATACTTTCTTAATTCCAGATTTCTCAATAGTTTCTGCTTTTTCTCTGCTAATAATTTCATTAATAACAACATATGGCTCAGATTCACCAGGAAGATAAATATCTTCTAATGATGTTCTGCCTATAATTCTATCTGCTAATGTTTCGTTAACTTCTCCTTCTTCGACAATTTCGGATACAGTAATTCCACTTGCAGTGCCACAATCATAAGCTCTTACAATAACATCTTGAGCAACATCTACAAGTCTTCTTGTCAAATATCCAGCATCAGCTGTTCTTAGAGCAGTATCAGCAAGACCCTTTCTAGCACCATGTGTAGATATAAAGTATTCAAGCACACTCAAACCCTCATGGAAGTTTGACTTAATTGGTAAATCTTCAATAAGATTTCCAAACGGGTCACTCATAAGACCTCTCATACCAGAAAGCTGAGTCATCTGTCTCTGGCTACCTCTAGCACCAGATGTTGTGATAATTGAAATAGGATTGAATGGATGGATACTATCCATAATAGCCTTAGCAACATCATCAGCAGCTCTTGTCCATAATTCAAGAACCTGCTGTTTTCTTTCAGATTGTGTAATAAGACCTCTATTGTATGCTTTATTTCTTTTTTCTACTTCTTTTTCAGTTTCAGATACAATTTCATCTCTTCTTGAAGGCACTTCAAGATCAGTCATGGATATTGTAATACCAGCAAAAGTAGAATATCTAAATCCCAGCTCTTTAACATCATCTAAAAACTGAACTGTTCTTTGATGACCATTCTTTTCAAAACATTCTGCAACAAGCTTAGACATTTTTTTCTTGCCAACAGCTTCATCAATATATCTCATATTCTCAGGTAAAATACTGTTAAATATAAGCCTTCCAACTGTTATTTTTCTTAGCTCCATCTCATCAGAATCGTGGCTTTTTTTCAATCTAACTTTTATTGGTTCATGTATATCAAGTAAACCGCTTCTATATGCAAGAAGGGCATCTTCCTCATTTGAGAATATCTTAATTGATTCTTCATCAATCTGGTCATAACCCTCTCTAGCCATAGTCAAATAGAATGAACCAAGAACAATATCTTGAATTGGAGCAACAATTGGTCTTCCATCTGCTGGTGAAAACAAATTATGAGTTGACAACATCAAACATCTTGCTTCAGCTTGTGCTGATGCAGATAATGGCACATGAACAGCCATTTGGTCGCCATCAAAGTCAGCATTAAATGCATGACACACCAATGGATGTATCTGTATTGCTTTTCCATCTACCAATACTGGTTCAAATGCTTGAATTCCAAGTCTATGAAGCGTGGGAGCTCTGTTCAGTAATACTGGATGCTCATTTATAACATCTTCTAATGCATCCCAAACTTCCGGCTTCATTCTGTCAATCATTCTTTTTGCAGTTTTGATGTTTGAAGTATATTTTTTTTCAACAAGTGTTTTCATCACAAAAGGCTTAAACAATTCAAGAGCCATCTCTTTTGGGAGTCCACATTGGTGAAGCTTCATTGAAGGACCAACCACAATAACAGATCTTCCTGAATAATCCACTCTCTTACCAAGAAGATTCTTTCTAAATCTACCTTCTTTACCTTTAAGCATATCAGAAAGTGATTTCAAAGGTCTGTTGTTTGATCCTACAACAGGTCTAGGTCTTCTGCTATTGTCAATTAACGCATCAACAGCTTCCTGAAGCAGTCTTTTTTCATGATTTATAATAGACTCAGGAGCCCTTATTTCAGTAATTTTCTTAAGTCTGTTATTTCTATTTATTATTCTTCTATAAAGATCATTTAGATCAGATGTTGCAAATCTGCCACCATCAAGCTGAACCATAGGTCTTAGTTCAGGTGAAATAACAGGAATACAATCTAATATCATCCACTCAGGTCTGCTTTTAGATGAAATAAAGGAATCACATATTTCAAGCCTTTTTATTGCCCTTGCTCTTTTAGGACCAGTAGTCTGAGAAATCTCTTTCTTGAGCTCTCTTCTCATCTTCTCAAGATCAATTTCAGCTAAAAGCTCTTTTATTGCAGCACCACCCATGCCAGCTCTAAACACATCTTTTAGATCAATATCAAGCTTATCTGATACTAAATCCAATAATCTTTCAAGAGCTCTATATTGATCTTCAGTGATTAATTCCTGCTTTTGAATGCTTTCAAGAAGTTTAACTGTATTTTGATACTCTTCTATTTGATCTACAGCATCTTTTTCTTCCATCTTGATTTTTTCATTCAACTGCTTTTGATGTGATGCTTTCTTTTTTTCATCCCAATCTGGATTTTCACTTTCTTGCAATGCATAATCATGCCTCAATTCGGCAATTGCATTATCTCTTCTCTCATTTACTTCAATACACAACGCATCAACAGCACTATGAATTTTGTCTAGATTTTCATTTATCTTTTGTCTGTCAACATAAATTACAATATAAGATGCAAAGTAAAGCACTCTTTCAAGCGGCCTTGGAGACATATTAAGTAAAAGACTCATTGGGCTTGGTACAGATTTCAAATACCAAATATGTGACACAGGAGCAGCAAGCTCAATATGACCCATTCTTTCTCTTCTAACTTTTGCTCTTGTAACTTCAACACCACATCTGTCGCATATTATGCCTCTGAATTTTACTTTCTTATATCTCCCACAATGGCATTCCCAGTCTTTTACAGGACCAAATATTCTTTCACAAAATAAACCATCTCTCTCTGGTTTGAAAGTTCTGTAATTTATTGTCTCAGGTTTCCTTACTTCACCCTGAGACCAGGAGCGTATGTCATCCGGTGAGGCAATGCCAATTCGGATTTTGTCAAAAGTACTACTATCAGCCATTAAATATCCTCCTTAAGTTCCAGAACTTTCTTCTTTCTTCCACCGCCAGCCAATCTGCCATCATGTGAATCAGAAAATTCATCTTCAGATGCCTTTAAATCAATTGTTCTTTGTTGATCATCTTCAACAGTTACTTTCAAGCACAAACTCTGAAGCTCATTAACCAATATTTTGAATGATTCAGGAATTCCAGGCTCAAGAATGCTATCACCCTTTACAATAGATTCATAAGTCTTAACTCTACCCTGAACATCATCAGATTTTATTGTGAGAATTTCTTGGAGAGTGTAAGCTGCACCATAAGCCTCAAGTGCCCAAACTTCCATTTCACCAAACCTCTGACCACCAAACTGAGCTTTTCCACCAAGAGGCTGTTGAGTAACCAATGAGTATGGTCCTGTTGACCTTGCATGAAGTTTATCTTCAACAAGGTGAACTAACTTGAGCATATAGATATAGCCAACAGTTACTTCCTGACTAAATTCTTGACCAGTTCTACCATCAATTAATTTTGATTTAGCAGTTTCACAGTTGAAACCAACTCTCTTTTTCACATTCTCTTCAATGGCTTTTATCAGGGCTTCATAATCAAAGTCCTTTGGTGCTTGCACATCAGAAAATGGTATTTCTATCTCTTTATTAAGATCTATTTCCTCAGATGGAATATATTCAGGATCTTCACTAATTTTTCTTTTTTCATTTTCTATCAATAATTTTTCTGATAATGCTTGCCTTACAATATCAGGATCTTCAACTGCTACAGGACCACCAAGTTTTATACTCAATATTTCTAAATCAGCAGCATTAAGATTCTTTATATATTCTCTTATTGATTGAATAGCATTATCATATATAATCTTTACAGGCTCATCTACTATATCCAGCTCTTCACCTGTTACATCACCCAACCTATTAAGTATTTGTTTTATTGCTAGGTCTATCTTTCTGTCAGATGGTATTTCTATATCAATTCCAAGTTCTTTTATATACTCTCTTAATGTTGATAATTTCAGCTTCCAAGAGAGAATTCTTAGATCTGTAAGTATCTCATGTTCATTTGCACCTTGGAATATAGGATTTTTAAAACGGCAACCTAAATGATATCCAACCATCCCTTGATGTGTTTCAAGAATCTGACCAATATTCATACGAGATGGTACACCCAAAGGATTAAGAACTATATCAACCGGTGTTCCATCAGGCATAAACGGCATATCTTCTTCAGGGAATATCTTAGAAATTACACCCTTATTCCCATGTCTTCCTGCCATTTTGTCGCCTTCCATTATCTTTCTCTTCTGTGCAATATATACTCTAACAAGCATATTCACACCAGCAGAAAGCTCATCAGCCTGTTCTCTCACAAGTTCAGCATCACATCTTTCACACATCAACCTATCAGGTTTTTTGCTGAAATTATAAATAGCACCACATTCTTCTCTACTGCATTTATATTTGAATCTTGAGAAAACTTTTACATCAACAACAGTACCGCCTTCGCCATGTGGAACTCTCAATGAAACATCTCTTGTCTCTTCGGCTTTTTTACCAAAAATGGCTATTATCAATCTTTCCTCAGCAGTTAACTCACTTTGTCCCTTTGGTGCAACCTTACCAACCAATATATCCTCAGGCTTAACTTCAGCACCAATTCTGATAATACCATTGCTGTCTAAGTCTTTTAATACATCCTCACCAACATTTGGTATGTCTCTTGTTATTTCTTCAGGTCCAAGTTTTGTATCTCTAGCCTCAGTTTCAAATTTCTCAACATGAACAGATGTAAATACATCATCTTTAACTAATCTCTTTGACAAGAGAATAGCATCTTCATAGTTGTATCCATTCCAAGGCATAAATGCAACTAATATATTTTGACCAAGTGCAAGCTCACCATTGTCAGTGCAAGGACCATCAGCAATAACTTCATCAGCTTTGACTCTGTCCCCTACTTTAACAAGAGGCTTTTGCGTGATACAAGTCTTTTGGTTTGATCTCATTAAGTTAAAAAGGTTGTAAGTATCAATTGTGCCATCTTCAGCTTCTATTTGAATTTGATCGGCAGTTGATTTTCTTACAATACCATTTCTTTTTGCAATAACTACTGCACCAGAGTCTCTTGCTGCTCTAGCCTCAACCCCTGTTCTCACAATAGGAGCATTTGTCTTCAATAAAGGCACTGCTTGTCTCTGCATGTTTGATCCCATAAGAGCTCTGTTAGCATCATCATTCTCAAGGAATGGAATCATAGCAGCAGCTACAGACATTATTTGCATAGGTGAAATATCCATATATGTAACCTTGTTTGAAGGCACATGAGGATATTCATGCTCATGTCTTACTATTACAGTGTCAGACATAATTTTCTTAGTCTCTGGATCTATAGGTGTGTTTGATGAGGCAACATATTCACTATTTTCTTCATCAGCAGATAAATATTCTACTATATCTGTTACTTTGCCATTCACAACTTTCCTATATGGAGTTCTAAGGAATCCATATTTATCTATTTTTGCATGAACAGCCATAGAACCAATAAGACCAATGTTCGGTCCTTCAGGTGTTTCTATAGGACAGATTCTGCCATAGTGTGAGTGGTGTACATCTCTAACCTCAAGCTTAGCACTCTGTCTGCTTAATCCACCTGGTCCTAGTGCAGATAATCTTCTCTTATGTGTAAGCTCAGCTAGAGGATTTGTTTGATCCATAAACTGTGATAATTGACCGCTACCAAAGAAAGTTTTTATACTTGCTGACACTGGCTTAACTGATAATATAACTTGCGGCATTATATTTTCAGGGTCAATGCTAGTCATTCTTTCTTTAGCTACTTTTTCCATTCTAAGGAAACCGCTTCTTAATTGATCCTGAAGCAATTCTCCGACAGATCTAACTCTTTTGTTTTCCAAGTGATCAATATCGTCCGTTGTACAAGAATGTAATCTAATTAATGTATCAGAATTTAAATCTGCAGGTGACTGAGCAATTATCTTATTTCCATCAGGAATAATCTTTAACAGCTCTTTGATCTCTTTTAATCTTGTTTCAGTTATCATTGTACCAAACTTCAATGTTTTTAAGAACTCAAGTGTTTTATACATTACTTGAATCCTTCCGCCTGGTATTTTTTCCTCAGCAGGTGCAGATTTTTCTTCCTTCTTCAGAGCTTTTTCCAGCTCTGATATCTTTTCAGTAAACTCATTTCTCTTAAAGCAAGATACCAAGAAACCAGATTCAGAGAGACCAATAATATATTCAATAATACTCTGTAGGTCTCTGCAAGTGATTCCTCTTACTTTTTCTGAAAGCTTAAGACCAAGCTTTTTATTTACTTTGTATCTACCTACTTTTGCAAGATCATATCTTTTAGTATCAAAGAAGTATGAATTGATAAGTGATGTTGCACTATCAAGAGTTGCAGGATCACCAGGTCTCATTCTATGAAAAATATCAATCAATGCTTCATTTGCATTATGAGTGGTATCTGCATCTAATGTAGCATCTATATATTTATTTAAATCATAAACTTCTAATGAGCCCAAACCCATAGACTCAATTTTTTTGGCAACATCTTCATCATTAATTTTTTCACCAGCCTTTACAATAACTTTTCCATTTCCTTCATCCACTATATCTTTAGTAGGTCTTTTACCTAATATATATTCAGCAGTAACTGGTGAGCAAATTTCAATATTTGCCATACTGTTTAGAATATCAAGGTCAGTTGAAAATGAGCAATTATCTGCCATCACTTCAACTTCATCAACATTTAATTTTTTTAGTTTTGCAACCATTGCATCATCTACAACAGTGCCAGCAGGATAAACTATTTCATCATTTTTAGGATTAATAATATCTGAAACTATTTCTTTACCAATAGCATCTTTTGGAGACATCATTTCTCCATTAGGACATGCAGGCTCAAATAGAGTAAGAGCTCTTAGCAATGTTGTTAATGGGAATTTTTTGGTCTGAGCAACCTTAACACTTATTTCATTGTTAGGTTCGGTTTCAATATCTATCCATGCACCTGAATTGGGAATCACTGTTGCATAGTATAAAACTCTACCAGAATAGTCTAGTTGCTCCCTGAAATAAACACCCGGAGATCTAGCTAACTGACTTACAACAACTCTTTCTGCACCATTAATTACAAATGTGCCTTTGTCAGTCATAATTGGCAAATCACCAAGATAAACTTCAGACTCAATTACTTCATTTTCAGCAGAAGTAAGTCTTACCAAAGCTTTAATTGGAGCTTCATAAGTTGTCATGTCTCTATATCGACATTCCTCAAGTGGGTATTTTGGTTCACCCAAAGAGTAATCGATAAATTCAAGCGATAAGTTCCCTGTGAAATCATAAATGGGGGAGAAACTTTGGAACAGCTCTTTCAGCCCTTCTTTAATAAACCATTCATAGGAGTCAAGCTGAATAGCGACCAAGTTCGGCAGTTCAACAAATTCCTCTGTACGCTTGGTCCGATGCTGTATTTCTTTCATGTGGCCCTCCTGAAACAGTCAAAACGCAAATATTTATTATAGCAAAGAGGTAATGCAATATCAATATAAATATATATTCACATAAACTTTTTTTGAAAATATTTTATATAATCATCTCTCATCAAAAATATAACTTGTTTTTAGACATACATATCACTAGTTAAATTGCTTTTTTGTAAATTGTTATATAAGTACGCAAGCAAAGACGCGGTGCATTTTTTTGTACCGCGTCTTCCACAAAATCAATATTTTAATTATTTAATCTCTACTTTTGCACCTTCAGCTTCAAGTTGACCCTTGATTTCTTCTGCATCTTCTTTTGATGTTCCCTCTTTTATTGGCTTAGGAGCAGAATCAACTAATTCTTTTGCCTCTTTGAGTCCAAGATTAGTTATCTGTCTTACAACTTTAATAACATTAATCTTCTTGTCACCAGCATCAGCTAAGATAACATCAAATGAAGTTTTCTCTTCAGCAGGTTCAGCAGCTCCACCAGCAGCAGGTGCTGCAGCAGGAGCAGCCATTGCCATAGCTGATACACCAAATTCTTCCTGTAGTGCTTTCACAAATTCATTTAATTCAAGTACTGTCATTCCTTTTACTGTTTCAATAAGTTGTTGTATATCTGCCATTTTAATATATCTCCTTTAAGGTTAATTTTTGTTCTATGCAGCTTTTTCT
>JBDNDK010000059.1:0-12245 GCA_046719185.1 Armatimonadota bacterium | reverse complement strand
TTGCTTGCAAAGACATAATTATTTCTAAAAATTGTGTCTTTGCAAGCAGTTGCTTTAATTCCACCAGCATTCCATTCATGATTAAATTTTCTGTAGTTATTGTATCTTATAATATTATTCTCAATTAAATGTCCTGAGCCCATACTTCCAATACCATTATTTCCACACCATTTAATTGTATTATTTCTAATTATGTTATTCTCACCATGGCATCCAACTCCACCAAAGTCACAAAACCTGACAATATTATTTTCAAATGTTATATTTTGACCTTGTATAAATATTGCTGGCCACCATATATTCACTGAATTATTTGAATGCTCCCAAGTAATCCCAGAATTTGCCACCATTTAATTCCGTGATTGTTTTCTTTTGATCCGGGTGCAAAAAGTATGTGTCTTGTAGATGCTTCAATTGTGTACCAATTAGGATGATGTCCAGTAGCATATGGCAAATGAATATATAGAACCTTTTCATCTGAATCATAATAAAAACTACCATCTACAGTGATATCCTCCAATCCATTACCTTGAAGAGCAAAAGCAGTTGTATAATTTTTGCCACCATCAGATTCCGCTATAAAACTAGGATTTGTAACTGGTACAACTTGCTTTAGAAGAAAACCATCTACAAAAACTTGCTGACTGTTAACTTGCCAATCTTTCCTTTTATATATTTCACCCTCATGCTTCTCCCATCCTGTTACTACATCTGAGCCTTTAATTATTACTTTTTCATCTTTTCTGTACGCAGCTTGATTTGAGCATCTGGAGTACCGTTTATATTTGGATTTAAAGTTTCCTACATACACCCGATTTCACAATTATCTCATCACCCGGTTTTACAATCTTTATAGCCGCATTTATAGTTTTTAGTGGAGATTCATAGGTTGCTTCGTTTGAATCTAATGCATTTGGATGGTTATTGTCAACAATAATCTGCCTTGCTACAGCACTTTGGGTTATAAATAGTATAGAAAAAATCAATAGTAAAACTTTTAACATCACATCACCTAAATTTTTTGATTGTGAAATATATGTTTTTGAAATATGATTTCAGGTCTATTTAAGTATTTTCAAAAGAGTTTTGACTATAACAACAAAATCCCGAAACACATTTGCTTTTTGAGCATATTCCAAGTTGAGTCTTATCTTTTCAGGCATAATTTCTTCTATATATGTTCTCTCAGAATCATCTGATTTTGAAAGTAATTCACTCTCATCTCTGTATTCTATGGAACTTGGGTCAGTGATACCGGGCATAATATCAAGAACTTTTCTTTGATTATCATCATACATAGCCACATAATATGGAACTTCTGGTCTAGGACCAACCAAACTCATTTCACCAGCAATAACATTAAAAAGCTGAGGAAGCTCATCTATTTTGCTTTTTCTAAGTAAATTTCCAACTCTTGTAATTCTAGGATCTTTTCCTATAGTTAGCTGCAATCCTTTTTTTTCAGCATTTACAACCATTGTTCTGAACTTCCACATTTTAAAAGGCTTGCCTTTATAGCCTACTCTTTCTTGTCTAAAAAAAATAGGACCCTTGTCATCAATTTTTATAAGAATTGAAACTATAATTAATAGTGGGAATATAATTATCAATCCCAGTATTGACCAAAACAAATCAAATAATCTCTTAGCTAATGTCAACTCAAAATTTCCTTTATAGAATCAACTACTAATTGAATATCAGATTCTGTCATTTTTGTATATATAGGCAAACTAACAGCTCTTTTGTAAGAATCAAAAGCTATAGGAAAATCTTCAGGTTTTAGATTATATCTATCTCTCCAATATGGATGAATGTGAAGTGGTATAAAATGCACACTTGTTCCAATACCTTTTTTAGACAATGTATTTATAAAATCATTTCTCTCTATTTTACAGTCATCATTTAATCTAATCACATACAAATGCCAAGCATGCATATCATCATTTTTTGGAAATATTGGAAGACTTAACGGAAGATCCACAAATTCTCTTGAATAGTATTCTGCAATTTTTTGTCTCTTCTCTTGAAAATTATATGCTTTTTTTAACTGATGAATTCCAAGAGATGCAACAATATCAGTCATGTTATACTTAAAACCAGGTGCTATGATTTCATAATACCAAGATGGCTTATCAGTGCTATATCTATCAAATGCATCTCTATCAATTCCATGCAGTCTCATAACAGCACATCTTTTTGCAATTTCTGAATTTTTTGTAATTAGCATTCCACCTTCACCAGTGGCAATTGTTTTGGTAGCATAAAAACTAAACACAGTAGCATCACTATCAAGAGTGCCTATTAATTTACCATTATAAGTAGTTGGAAGTGCATGTGCTGCATCTTCAATTACTCTTAAATTGTGTTTTTTTGCTATGCTTAAAACTTTAGCCATATCACATGCATATCCAGCAAAATGAACAACAATTATTGCTTTTGTTTTAGGTGAAATAGCTTCTTCAATTTTTTCAGCAGATATTTGCATCGATCCTCTGTCAATATCAACAAATATAGGATCGGCACCAAGGTATCTTACAACTTCTGCAGTAGCTGTAAATGTATATGTAGTTGTTATAACCTCATCACCCTCACCAACTCCAACTGCTTCTAATGCTAAATGCAATCCTGATGTTGCTGAATTAACTGCTAATGAAAAAACACCACCACCTAAAAACTCTGTAAAATCAGATTCAAATCTTTTTGTTTTAGGACCAGTAGTGAGCCAACCAGATTTTAATGAATCAACAACTTCATTTATTTCATCATCATTTATATCAGGAAGTGCAAATGGAAGAAATTTCTTTGTTTGAGTAGATGTCATTATTATTTACCTATCCAGCATAATACATGAGTTCTAAGAAATGGAAACATATTAAAAAATGAATAAAGTGATGGATGTAACTTTGTTAGCCTTCTGCTTATTGGCGGTGCTAATGTGATTTTTTTGCAAACAATTCTACCATTAGGAAATAAATTTTTAATTCTTTTCATTGGGATACCTCTTACATCAGGATTTGATGGATTATCATATATAAAATCGTACCATAGCACTCCACCACCTGGTTTCACCCAACTCCACATTTTTTCTGCTAACTTATCTTGAAAATCATCATCTAAAATTGATGTGAAAACTACAGACTGATATACAATATCAAATGATTCATCAGCAAAATTCAGTTCTAAAGCATCACCTTCGATAACTTCCACATTATTTGGAAGTATATTTTTTGCAGCGAATGCTCTGTCTGATAAAAGTTCATTCCCTTTTAAATTTTCCGGTTTGAATCCTAGTCTTATCATATTCAGAAGATTTATACCATTCCCACAACCAATCTCAAGCAGTGTTTTATCCTCAACAGGGACTATTTTCTCCGATTTGATAATGTCTATGATTGCTCGTTCTTTTTCATGAACTGTATTCAAAACTTCAATATTAAATATACTATACTTTTTAAATTCCTCGTTTTTTTGTCTTCTTGAATAACGTTCTTTTATCAGTTCTGATTCACTCAATCCTATCCCTCTACATATTATTTATTTTCTTTTACAATCTAAAATTAAATGCCTTAAAACACCATAAATATAGCCTATTCCATAACCAGCATGAAAACAAGAGAAAATTATTGGGTATATTGGCATATAAATTAACTTAGATTTTCTTGTTAGATGAATGGTTGCAAGAGTTATTAAAAATATATATGCACCAATTAATAAAATGAAAATAATTTTAAGACTATCATTTAATAACATTCCTATCATACTAACAATCAACAAAAAAAAATATAATCCTGGGATGAAATGTCTTATTGATGCATGTTTTTTATGTTTTTTGAAAAATTTCACTTTCCAAAATCCATAGCTAAAATATTGTTTGAAAAGACTTTTAATTGATGCTCTTGGATAGTATTTCAGTTTTATTTTGGGAGTCTGCCATATTTTGCCACCGGATCTTATTAAACGATAATTCAGTTCATCATCTTCACATTTCAAAAGTTCTTCATCAAACATACCTATTTTTTTTATTATTTCCTTTTTGTAGCATCCATATGTTACCGTATCTACATATCCCTCATAGTTTGTATTGTGTGATTTCGCACCACCAACGGCAAATGGTGAAGAATGTACTAAAGCAATAGCTTTTTGAATATATGTATTCCCTTCAGCAATCCAAGGACCTCCAACGTTGTCAGCTTTAGTTGATTCTAACGCAGTTATACATTGATAAATGTAATCTTCTGAATATTCAGAATGTGCACCAGCAATAATAATTATATCGCCAGATGCATTATTTATTCCAATATTTAGTGCAGATGGAGTTGTTAATTTGGGATTATCTAAAAGCTTTATATTCTCACCTTTTTTAATGTAGTCTATTACAACTTCTCTTGTACCATCATCGCTCATCCCATCAACAACTATAATTTCAAAATTGAATTCTGAGCATTTGTTTGCAAACAAACTATCCAAGTTTTTATTGATAAATTCGATTTCATTTCTAGTAGGAACAATAACGGATATATCAATTTTTTCACAGATGTTACTCAAAACAATAAAACCTCTGTTTGATATTATCATATAAATCAAGTAATTTTTCTTTTTCTATCTCCCAATTATATATTTCTTTTATCATTTTGTTTCCATTATCACCGTATTGTTTGCATAAAGCCTTATTTTTATATAGTTTTATTATCTCATTTGCAATCATTTCGGGATCATATGGATTCACCTTAATTCCAACATTTTTATCATCTAAAATCTGTGATACTAAAGGTAGTTCAGAATATATAAATGGAATCGAATATGCCATATATTCAAAAATTTTATTTGGCAGTGCAACAAGATTATTTCTTATTGGCAAATACAACATAATACCCAAGCTTGCACCACTTACTAATTTTATTGCATCATTTCTTGGTATCAAACCATAATATTTTACAATATCTGATAGATTATTTTTTTTAATTAAGGTTTTAATTTTTTCTGCATATTTTTCATCAGCATCTCCAGCAATCTTAAAACTAATTTTGAATCCTAGTGATTTTATAATTACAAAAGCTTCAATTGCAGATTCCAATCCAGAGTCAGGATTTATTGAACCTGCATATACGCAATAAAAATCATCACTTTTATTAGGTTTTACAGAATTAATTTCATCCAATGAAGGATAATTATGAATTATTTCAGGTTTATAGCCAAGATCTGTATATCTTTTTGCTACACCTTCCGTTACCACTATTAGTTTGTGGCATTTTTTTATGAGGTATTTTTCATTTATGTCCCATAATTTCTTTATGATTGGTCTAAATATTTTTGGTATCCATTCTCTATCAACCAATATATCCAAAAAATGCTCATGTATATCAAATATGACCGGAATATCATCTGATTTTGATAAAACATTTCCCAATATTTCAGGGTCATGCACATGTATTATATCAGGCTTTAGCTTAATAATTTCATCAACAATTTTTCTTCTAATTGAAAATCTTTGAAATCTATTTTTATAGTAAACTGGATGAATTGTTACACCAAGATTAATATGTTCGGTTGTTTTTTCTGAAAAAGCAAATAGATGGGTATCATATCCTTCTTCAGCAAGAGATACACATGCCCTTCTAAATACTCTACCATCTTCAGCTGTATGTACAGGTGCAACATGACACACTACTATGTTTTTATTTGTTGAGGGCATATCTTTTCCTTAGTTTTATTTTTAATATTATAATTTGGATATAAGTATAATCCAAGTATTAATATAAACACTCCATGTGTTAATAAAGATGTATGTAATGAGTTATTCGTCCAAATAATGCCAATCGAGCCTGCACAAATACAACCTAATGTAAATTTTTCTTCTGAGGAAATTATATCAATCACTCTTAGTATGAATGCAGCAATTAAACTCGTTATGATCATTCCAAGGTATCCAAAATTTGCATATCCAGACATCCATATATTAACATTTGCATTTATATTTTCATCACCAAAATATAATTCCCCAATAAGCCGTGTAGATGGAAGATCATAATTACTTGCAATTGGAATTATAAATCTTAATAGCGAATCTTGCATATAAACAAATGGATTGCTTGTAAAAAATTCCCAATAATATCCAGAAATTAATGATGTTAATGCCATTTGCCTTAAAACAAAATATCTTACCAAAAAGCTAGACTTAAGAATTAAATTTTCAGCAATTGAAATTACAATAAACAATGTCAAAGAAGTCAGCAATAAATATGCAAAATTTTTTCTCCTCTTGATAGTAATATAATATATTAAAAACAAAAGAATAGGCATGATTATTGTCATTCTAGTGCCTTCAATTGAAAAAATCACAAAAATTATATAAATTGACAATATCAAATATTTTTTACTATTTTCAAATAAAGCAATTCCAAAAGTTATGGATGACAGAGAGCTCCTTAAAAATCCCAATATATATGCAAAAAAAGTACCATCTGCAAATATATCCCTCGCAGCAAATCTTTTTTCATACACACCAGAAACAAAAGAAAAATCTAACTTAAATCCAGATAATATAAAGATTATTGTAGTTAACAAAAATACAAATCCTGGAAATATGTTTTTGAAAAAAAGTTCAGTACCTTTAATAATAGGAAACTTGTAATTAAAATAATCTCTTGATTTATCTAATATTATCAGACAAATAAATAGTATAATTTGCATAATTAATATACTGTAGGGACTTTTTTCAATAATTATATTTATGATTACATTTATTGGAAAATATATCGATAAATATAATATCCATACACAAATGTCTGATGGTCTTCTTAGATCCTTTGATAAAAAAACTAATGGCAACAATGAAAAAAATAAGCTAAAAACCCACGCAATGGGTTCTTGAGGAAATCTAAGTGATATTCCTGCATATACAAAAAAAATTGGAGCAATTATAAATATATAGCACACCAAAAAAATAATATAAAAAATTGCCCCATAAAATATATAATTAATTATTGAATAATTTTTTTTTGTTTGCATTGTATTATTCGTTAGCATAAGATTTTATTGAAACAATTGATATTATCAATAAAAGTAAGTATTTTACAGCTATGCTTACACCACAAATTAAAATTATAATTTTATCACTACAATTGTTTTTTTGTATTTCAAAAAAACCAAACAATAATAAAAATAATCCAGAAAAATCTGCTACTAGTTGTATTTTTTGTTTTTGCAGAATACTTATAATTGTAAATACAGGACCAACTGTAAACATTATTAAAAATGGAATTGATAACAATCTTGCATATATACCTGCTTGATACCATTTTTCTCCAAGCGTTGCTTGAAATATCCATGGTCCAAATAATAACAATAATGTCATAGGTATAAACGAAATCATAAATGTTCTTCTTAATGTAAGTATAAATAAATTAAATAATTTATCTTTATCATTGTGAATTAATTTAGAGGACTCAGAATAAAATATTTGTGAGATACTCAAATTCAATGCCTCCATTGAAACTATAATAACTTGATTCACAAGACCATAATAACCAGCAACCTCATTTCCAAAATACTTTGCCAATAAAACAGGTGGCAAGTAAAAAAGAGCTCTATGAAGAATTATCGATAAAAGACCAAATTTTGGAAATTTATTAAACTTTACAGATACATTTTTTAATTTATTTACAGATACCGTTATTTGTTTCTCTTTTATATATTTGATAAATTCTTTCAACATTGATAAAGTACCAGTAGATCTTCCTATTGAATCACCTACTAACAATCCTGTTGGGCCTTTTATAAAAAAAGGAAATAGAACCTGACATAATGACTGAAATAAAGATTGCATAATTTTTCTGTTTGCTATGATCTTATAATTTTCTTTTCTAATAAACCACCAATTTAAAATAAGAAACAAACTTCCGGCAAAAATACTTAACAAAAATAAAACTCTGTATTTAATTAGATGATTACCACTAACTTTTGTTAATAAATAACCACCATTAATATATATCAATACTGTAATCACAACAATAATGCTTAATAAAATAAAAATGCATAGAAAAATCAAGTTAATAGCTTCTTCATCATCCTTAGCTATTGGAATAGCTGCTTCGTAATTTAGAGAGGACATAATCAATATAAAAGAAACAAGTGAAACATACACAGAGAGAATTCCAAAGGAATCTGGATTATATAATCTTGATATGATTGGTATTGAAAAAACATATATAAGCCTTGAAATAACTGTACTTCCTGCTAATATTGTTAAATTTTTTATATATACACTTTTTTTTACTTTATTTACTATTTCAAATAGATATTTCAAGATTATTGTTCACCAGATTCAAAACATATTTGTATGTTATTCAAATTACAATAGTTCAATAAGGCCCTACACATAAAAGCCTGAGTCCATCTGAGAGACTTTAGTTTATATTTTAAAAATGGAAATCTTAAAGTAAGAAATTCACCGTTTTTTTCCATCATTAATTTAAATGTAGTATAAATAAGTTTACTTAACAAAATATATAATTTATCTTTCGTTTCCTTCTCTAAATTTAATGAAATTGATAAATTGCTTAATGTGTAGATTCCTTGAGCAAAAGAATATGAATTTAACGGATATATATTTTTATCTGTATCTTTTGTTAGTAAATATTCATTTCTTTCTATAAGCAACTCTTTTGTATAATAATTAATTCCTGCAGCTAACACATCACACAATACTTTATATTTATTATTATCATGTTTTTTCATAAAGGTTGCTACATTGTCAATTGATGATAAAATCATACATGTGTGATACCCATCTATAAATGATTCTGCTCCAAAGTAATCATAAGAATAATAATACCAAGAGCCATTTATATTCTGATTTTCTACAACAAAATCAATCATTTTGACCGCATAATCTATATAAATTTGATCATTTGTTATCTCATATGCTCTAATAAGAAGGCTAGCAATATCAGCATTCGTATTAATAACCTCTCTATCATCAATCGGTGTATAACTTAATGATATAGATCCAGTTTTATGGTTTGTTTTTTTAAGTCCATTAATTAGAAATTTACAGCATCTATTAACAATATCAATTGCCCAACTGTCTTTTGAAATATCAAAATAATCTAAAAATGCATTAGCAGAGGTCATTGTAGTATGCCCTATTGGTGTAAAAGCCTTGACAATGTAATGCTGATTACATTCTTTTGCTTTAAAATCTTTTGGACCTATATACCAATCAAATGGAAAACCCCAACCATAGCCATCTGAATGCTCTATCTTGGTGTTATGAAGATAATTAAGATGTTTTTTAGCTTCTTCTAAATAAAAATTATTTGAATTATTTTTATATAGTTCTAAATATAAACTTGAAAGATTAGCCACACCACCACTTGTTGGATTTTTTTTTATTTTAAATATATTTTCAACTACTTTTGGGAAAAGAAGATCTATGCCATATACAAACTTTCTTAACGATAAATTAAAAATATTCGGGTTTATATAGGTATTAATAATAAGTGGATGTCCTTTAATATCTGCAATATCTCTTGTATTAATTCCCATTTTCAATGTGTATAATATAGAATATTTTAATGACTTCTCTAAATCTATACAACACATCTTATTTCCTTCTTGTTTTTAATAAAAATATAGATAATGCTAATTAATGAACCAATTATTAAACCTAAAAAAACATATCTAGATTTCAATGGTGCGATGTATTCTTTAATTGGTCTTGCTCTATCAATTACCTGATAATCACCATCTTCACCATGCTGAGATATATTTGCAAGTTGATATTGCTGAATTAAAAGCTCATATGTTTTATTCAATACAGCAAGATCTCTTTGGTGTCTTATATACTCAATAGAAATTTCTGGAAATGAGTTTAAGTCTTTAAGCATTTCATTTTTTTTATTTTCAAGAATCTGTTTGCTTGATTCTAATGCATTTTTCTTTACTTCAAGCTCTATTAAGATATCTGGGTTTCCAACATTTGCAAGACTGCTTTTTAATTTTTCAATTTCTGCATTTAATTCTATTATTTTTCCTTCTATTTCTGTAAATGAATTTATAAATGCTTTTGATTGTTCATCAACTTGAGCTATTTTATTGTCCTCTAAAAATTTCTTGTATTTATCCTCAGCATTCTTTAAATCCCTTGCTGTTTCTCTAAGCCTTTCAGAAATAAAATCAGCTTTTCTCTTGCTGGATGTTTGAACCATTTCCCCAAGATTATCTACAATTTTATTTGCAATCATTGCCGACAAATGCATATCATATGATCTAGCTGATATAGAAATAGCTCCACCAGTCTTATCTCTTGTTATTTTTATATTTTTTTTGAAATGTTTTACAACTTTTTCATTACTGACTTTTCTTTTTTTTATAAATTTTTTATTGGTCGTAAGTTCTAATTGCTTGATTGTTTTTAATGTCATAGAATCGCTTTTTAATAATGCCATCAAATAATCTGCACCAGATTTTCCACCAACAGACAATGGTATTGGTAAATCAGCAGCTAAAGCTGCTAAAGCACTTCCACCTTTATCTTGCGGATAAATTACAGTTTTGGATTCATAGACTTTTGGTTGAAATGATGCATATATAAATGCTGCCAATCCACCAATTAAACCAAATAACACAATAAACTTATAATGAAATATAATTTTTTTGAATAAAGTACTTAAGTCTATTTCATATTCATCATCTTGTTGTTTTGTTGGATTAATGTTTGAATCTTCTAACATTGTAGTTTTTCACATAATAATAAAATTATTTTTGAGAGTTGTTATGGTCGACCTCTTGTAAACCCATATCATCATAATTACTTATAGTATTAAAAAATCAAACTCATTCTGATCAAGCTAAGTATACAACTAGTATATTTATGTGTCAATAAAATAAGCCTATATAGCCTTATCTTAACACACAATTTAATGATATACTTATAATCATTTTATACTGGAGTGGATATGAGTAAAAATAATTTATATTTAGTATGTAATGCACATCTTGATCCTGTTTGGCTTTGGGAATGGGAAGAAGGAGTTGCTGCTGTGTTATCAACATTCAGAACAGCTGCTGACCTTTGTGATGAATTTGATGAGTTTGTATTTAATCACAATGAAGCAGTTTTATATAAGTGGACTGAAGAATATGAACCTGAATTATTTGAAAGAATTAAACAGCATATAAAAAATGGAAAATGGCATATTATGGGTGGTTGGTATCTTCAACCTGACTGCAACATGCCTTCTGGTGAATCTTTTGTCAGACAAATATTAGTTGGCAATACATACTTTAAAAATAAATTTGGTGTAAAACCAACAACTACAATCAACTTTGATCCCTTTGGACATTCAAGAGGACTTGTTCAGATATTAGCAAAAAGCGGATATGATTCATATCTCTGCTGCAGGCCTAGCCAAGAATTTCTTAATCTTGAATCAAATGATTTTATTTGGCAAGGTTTTGACGGATCAGAAGTGTTAGTTAAAAGAGAGCCTTCATACAACACACCTCTTGGTAGAGTGAAAGATGTAATTTTAGATAGAATGAATAATTTTGATAAAAATAAATGCAATATTATTCTTTGGGGTGTTGGCAACCATGGTGGTGGACCATCAAGAAAAGATTTAAGTGATATTAGAGATTTAATTTCTGAAAATGATAAATATGATTTTAATATATGGCATTCAACACCTGAGGCATACTTCAAAGACATAGCAAAATCCAAAGATTCATTGCCAACTATGGATAAAAGCTTAAATCCATTTGCAGTTGGTTGTTATACATCTCAAATAAGAATCAAGCAACAGCACAGACTGCTTGAAAATGAGTATTTTATGACAGAAAAAATGCTGTCTGCTGCTGTTTTCCAAGGTCTGCTTGATTATCCAAAATCAGAGCTTGATAATGCACTTTGTGATTTAGCATTTTCTCAGTTTCATGACATTCTTCCTGGTTCATCTATTCAATCAGTAGAGGAAATGTCTTTACGCTTGATGTCTCATGCTCTTGAAATAGTTTCTAGACTCAAGACTAAAGCATTCTTTGCTTTGTCATCTGGTCAGCCTAAATCAAAAGAAAATGAAATTCCAATATTAGTGTATAATCCACATCCATATAAAGTTAAAACTGCTGTCGAATGTGAATTCCAATTAGCTGATCAGAACTGGAATGAGGAATTTACAACAACACCAGTTTATAAAGATGGTATTTTAATTCCTAGCCAAAATGAGAAGGAAGCATCAAATATC
>JBDNDK010000058.1:0-12300 GCA_046719185.1 Armatimonadota bacterium | reverse complement strand
CCGTCGGCTCCAACTAAACTTACCCCACTCCATCAAAGAAGGAAATTATCTAATAGATTACTAATACTATAATAAATACTATTAGGAGTTTTTATGAACAATCAAGATAGATGTATTCTTTGTAATGAATTATGCACTGTTTTAAATGTCCCTAAACGAGAGATAACAGAGTATTTTTGCAAAATCTGTGGGCATTTTTTTGTTACAAGACATGCAGAACTAAATGATATATCTAAATTAAACAACAATGAAAAAATTCGCATAGCTTGTTGCACTAGAGAAAAAAATATTCAAGAAGATACAGAATTCCTACTTTGCTCAGATACTAACTCACTAAATAGTTTAAGAAATGAATTACCATTTTATTCAATAGAAACAGTAACAAATATTTTAGAAAATGTATTTCCTCATAGAATACAAAATAGATTTGATAGAGCATTGGGCAATTTATGCAAAATGTCAAAATTCTTTGGAGACAAATTGACTCTCAATTCTTATGATTTTACTGTTCTCTTTTTAGAAAGTCCTGATTCTATTTTCTATATGATAGATGAAATGGACAATCTCGGATATTTAAAAAACATCAATAAACTTATAGACGGCGGTGTAACATTCTCATTATCAGCAAAAGGCATACAAAGAATGCAGGAACTTGAGTCTGATAAAGGAAGAAAAGAATCAAATCAATGTTTTGTGGCTATGTGGTTTAATCCTAATCTTGATAATGCCTATGAAAACGGAATAAAGCTTGCTATAGAAGAATGTGGTTTTAAATCACTAAGAATTAATGAAGAAATTACGAATGATAAAATCTGTGACAGAATAATTGCTAATATAAAAAAAAGCAGGTTTGTAGTTGCTGATTTTACTGGACACCGTGGTGGAGTGTATTTTGAAGCTGGTTTTGCTCTAGGTCTTGGGATACCAGTTATATGGACTTGTAGAGAAGATTGCATAGAAGATCTTCATTTTGATACTAGGCAATATAATCATATTGTATGGGAAAACGAAGAAGATTTAAAAGTGCAACTAATCAATCGTATTAGAGCAACAATAGACTGATAAAGTGTCGATTTTTTTGCGGAATTTTCGACACATTTTTTGATATATTTCAATAATTGCACCCTCACCTTTCGGGAACAAGTTCCTGAAAGACCTAATATACAGAAAAAGAGCTGAAGGCAAAAAAGTAACTGATATGTTTTAGCATACAATATATCTTATCCCTTCAAAATTCTAGACTCATATTTTATAATATTAGCTCAGACTTTTATCCAGTTTGCAGTATTTATTGCAATAATGATATTGCAAGAAAATGATATGTGATAGGGAATTTGAGTTTATTATCAGCGTCTTGCAAATTTGTAGGTATAAGAAGATGCAAAATATTGATATTAAAGATATAGAACAATTTTATAATAGCAAGCTTGATGTGAGCAGAATGCTGGAAATAGATGAAGCTATTCAAAATGACAGCAATGTCAAAGCTCTAGCTATGAGTTATCTAGCTTCTAGGAAAGAAGTTGGAGAGCTGATGGAGGGCATTATAAATGTTTATGAGTGCCCTGAATATGAAATGCTTTCTGCTTATGTTGATGACACTCTTGGCAGTGATGACAAAAAAAGCATCACTGCCCATATAAATATGTGTGAATATTGTTATAATGGTGTGCAAAGAATAAAAGACATCAGAGCTCAAGCACAATTAAGAGAGCCTATCCAAGTTGAAATTGCAAAACAATCAAAGAAATATCCACAATGGGGATTTTGGAAAAGATTTGCTCTTGGATCAGCTTTGTTAATTTTGGCTGTTGTAATTGGTTTTGATGCTGTAATAAATGACCCAAATAACAACCAACAGCCAACATCAACTGTTGAGGTAGCTGAAGCTCCTTTGGAAACAAATGAACCCGAAACCAAAGTTGAAGAGCCAAAACCAGAGCAGCCAACAGTGATAGCTCAAGAGCCTACTCCTGCTCAAGAAACAATAGCAGATAATACTGATGAACCAAAATCAATTCAAACAACCAATATTCCAAAGATTGTTTTTGAAGATGGAAAATATGCTGTTAGAAAAGATAACAATAAATATATAATTACAAAAAAAGATTCTGCTAACAAAGTTAGTATAAACAGTAAAATTATGGCTGCAATAAATGAAAAGATAGCAACTGGTAAAATATCTCCAGTATCAGCTGCCCAGTTAGCTGTTATATCTCAATCATTAAGAGATGGTAATAATGCTAACATATCACCTATTGCTCCAAAACCAATCAGCCCTATTGGAGTTGTTGTGATACAAAGCACTCCAGAGATTAGTTGGAGTGAAGTTGACCTTGCAGATTCTTATAAATTAGTTATCACAGATTCAACTGGCAGAGAAGTTTATTCAAAAATAACAACAAAGAACTCTGATGTTGTGAGTGAAAAACTAAGAAGAGGTGAGGTTTACACTTGGAGAGTTGGAGTAAGATTTGGTGAAACACATTCTTGGGATTATTCTGAAGCTGCCAAATTCCAAGTGCTTTCTGATGAAGGATACAACAATGTAATCAGCATTAAAAAACAAATGCCTAATTCTCATCTTGCACTTGGTGTTGTTTATGAAATGTATGGATTAAAAAATGAAGCTAAAGCTGAATATAGCAAACTTATTTTAAGAGATGGAAAAGCAAAACAATATATAAAATAATATCATAATGTTTAATATCTGATTTTTGAAATTGAGGTTGGAAAAATCCAGCCTCTTTTTATTTGTATAATTAAGGTTTCACTGGTATTATATATAATACTATCCATTATGGATGAATAAGCTGTTGATAAAACAGTCAGTATGTTTTGGGAACAAGTTCCCGAAACACCATGGCAATATGATTGCAAGTTTACTCTAATGAGATATTTTTGTGTCTATCTGAAATAGATTTCAAATCAAGTGCTATTTATTGAGTAAAAAGATGAGTTTGTGAGATAATAATTAGGTTTTAGATAGATGCAAATGTAAAATAAAAAAATAATGAGTTAAAAAGGAATCTAAGATATGCCATTTCAAAGTACTAAAGATGAGATTTATTTGAGAAGAATATTCAGACACAAAGAAGCTGTTCAGGAGTTATTTGTATCAAATGTAACACCCATCACTGATATAGTATTAAGAGAGACACCAAATTTTGAAAATTATGAAGATGCAGTAAAGGCAAATGATTACAAACCTATTAGAGTTGGTGATGTCTGGGGTGGTGGTGATAATATCAATGGCTGGTTTAAGTTTAAGTTTACTGTGCCAAATGAAATGCAGGGCAAAGAGGTTGCAGCTTATATTGATATAGATGGTGAAGGATGTGCCTATATAGATGGCAAACCATATCAGGGGTTAGATAAAAACCACATTGAAATGCTTCTTACAAAGAATGCGAAGGGTGGAGAGACCTATGAAATAATAGTTGATGCTACTTCTATTCATTGGCCACATCCTGATGATAAATCAAGACGAACACTTAAAAAAGCAGAATTTGGCACAAGAAATATGGAGGTGCAGGAATATTGGTTTAATGTTGAAACTCTCTATCTTTTAGCACTTGAGCTTGATGAAGAATCACCAAGAAGGAAGAAAATTATCTACACATTAAACAAAAGTGTTGATGTATTTGATTTGAACAACACAGATCCTACAAGTTTGAAGAAATCAGCAAAAGCAGCCAATGCAGCACTAAAGCCTCTATTAGACTGCAAGGCAAATGCAAGTGCTACTAATGTTGCAGTGCATGGTCATTCACACATTGATGTTGCTTGGCTTTGGCCCTATGTGGAAACAAAGAGAAAAGTTGGCAGAACATTTTCAACTGTTATGAGAATGATGGAACAGTATCCTGAGTATATATTCTCACAATCACAGGCTCAGCTTTATCAATTCTGCAAAGATAAATACCCTACCCTTTATGAAGAGATAAAGAAAAAAGTAAAAGAAGGCAAATGGGATGTTACAGGCAGCATGTGGGTTGAAGCAGACTGTAATGTTTGCTCTGGAGAGTCATTAATCAGACAAATATTGATTGGTAAAAATTTCTATATAGATGAATTTGGAATTGAGACTGATGTGTTATGGCTTCCGGATGTATTTGGATACTCAGCAGCTCTTCCACAGATTCTCAAAAAGGCAAGAGTGCCATATTTTTCAACAATTAAAATAAACTGGAGTCAGATAAACCATTTCCCATTCAACACTTTCCATTGGAAGGGTATTGATGGAACTACTGTGTTGGCACATTTTCCTCCAACAACTGACTATAATGCATTTCCACAGCCCAGCAAACTGCTCCAGCAAGTAAATGAATTTGCAGAAAAAGATAGATGCGATTGGTCTCTTTTGAGCTTTGGCTGGGGAGACGGAGGCGGTGGAGCAGACAGAAGGCACTTTGAATTTTTAAGAAGATCAAAAGACCTTGAAGGCTTACCAAGATGTCAGATGATGAAAGTTACTGATTTCTTCCATAAAATTGATGGATTTGAAGATTATCCTCAATGGGTTGGAGAGCTTTATCTTGAGCTTCATAGAGCCACATATACCACTCAAGGGAGAAATAAAAAATATAATAGAAGAGCTGAGTTTCTATACAGAGAAGCAGAGCTATTTAGTTCTATAGCTATGAATATGGGATTGAAATATCCTTATGAAGAGTTAAACAAACAATGGAAGGATATTCTTCTCAATCAGTTCCATGATGTTATTCCCGGAAGCTCCATAAGACAAGTTTATATTGATACAGATAAAATGTATCCTGAGATCATAGAATTTGGTGAAAAAACAACTCTTAATGCTCAAAGCAAGATAGTTGAAGATGTCAAAATTGACAATAAGGGTGAGCATTATGCAGTGTTCAACTCACTCTCATGGGACAGAAAAGATATAGTTGAAATAGATATCAAAGACAAAAAAGATTATTCAGTGTTAGATAAAGATGGCAATGAAATACCATCACAAAAAGCTGATGGCAAGCTCATATTCATTGCTGATGTTCCATCAATGGGTTACAGCACATATACATTAGCTCCAAAGTCTAATAAAGATTATAAATCTGATCTTAAAGTGAGCAAGAAAGGTCTTGAAAATAAGTTTTATAAAATTGAGCTAGATAACAAAGGTAGTATCAAAAGCCTTATTCACAAAGAAACAGGCAGAGAAGTTTTGCCAGATGGTATGAAAGCTAATATATTAAGACTCTATGATGACAGACCAAATGATTATGATGCTTGGGATATTGATATGTTCTATGATAGAACTTACGAAGATATTTTAGATGTTCAAAGCATTGAGATAATTGATGGTGGACCAATAAGTGCTGGAGTTGAAATAAAGAGAAAATTCGGCAGTTCTGAATTAGTTCAAAAGATAGTAATCTATTCAGAATGCCCAAGAATTGATTTTAAGACTTATGTGGACTGGCATGAAAGCCATAAGTGCTTGAAGGCAATATTCCCTGTTAATGTAAACTCAGCAACAGCAAGATATGAGATTCAGTTTGGTAATGTTATAAGAAACACACATGAAAACACCAGCTGGGATTTGGCAAAGTTTGAAGTATGTGCTCATAAGTGGGCAGATTTTTCAGAAGAAAACTTTGGTGTAACAATGCTAAATGACTGCAAGTATGGTCATCATATAGATGGAAATGAAATGAGACTCACATTGCTCAGAGCACCAAAGAGCCCAGATCGTGAAGCTGATATGGGAGAGCATGAATTCACATATTCTATAATGCCTCATAGTGGAGATTATATTTCTGCTAATGTTGTCAGACTTGGATATCAGATGAATGTTCCAATGAGAGCTGTTAATGTGAAGGGTTCTGCAAAAGGAACTACACCAGCTGATAAGTCATTTATGAGCATTGATGCTGAGAATGTGATAATTGAAACAGTAAAAAAAGCTGAAAGAGAAGATACTATTGTTGTGAGAGTGTATGAAGCAAACAATAAGAAAACAAAAGCTACTATCAAGACAGCTATGCCATTCAAGAAAGTATATGAATGTGATTTGATGGAAGACAACATTTCAGAAATCAAATCAAAGAATGGTGAGTTCAGTTTTGAGATTATGCCATTTGAGATTAAGACATTCAAGTTAGTTTAATCTAAGCTAATAAATATAAATTAGAAAACCAGCTGAGGATATAATCCAAGGCTGGTTTTTTTGTTAATTATTACTTTTCTTAAGACTCTTCGTGCCTACGATCCTCAGAGTGATAGCATGGGCATGGACATCTTATCACAAACTATCTGCAGCCACTTTTGCTGTGAGGTCATCAATTTGCTTTTTGAGGTTTTGAGGGAGTCCTTTTAGCTCAACTCTCAAGAAGCCTCTGACTATTGCAGATGTTGCTTCCTCTCTTGTAAGTCCTCTTGTCATCAGATATAAAACCTCATCTTCTGCTATCTTTCCAACAGCAGCTTCATGGCTCATTTCAAGTCCATCACAGCTTCCCTCAAGCTCTGGAATAGCTTTTATAACTCCATCATTTGAAAGGATTAACCCACTGCATTCAAGGTGTGCTCTGATTCCCGGAACTTCACCAATTAAATGTCCTCTAGATATCACAGTTCCACCTGTTGTAATAACCCTTGAAATAGACTCACCTCTTGAATTCTCACCCTTTAATTGGATTCTTGAACCAACATCCAAAGTAGATCCGGGTAAAGCTGCCAAAACAGAATTCATAGTGGCTGCTGAGTTTGCTCCATTTAATATAACAGTTGGATACATCTGAAGCATTGTTACTGGCTTGAAACAGAAATAATTATTTATATATGTGCCATTTTCTTCAACAGTAGTAACACTTCTAGGTCTCACTTCAACTTCATCACCCCAGTTGTGTATCATTGCAAAATTGAGGGTGGCATTCTTTTTAACATAAAGCTCACTTACTCCCACATGTGTTCCTTTTTGCTTGGATGTGGAAGTAGCACAACCAGTGATTATAGTTAATTCTGAACCTTCTTCTGCTATTACTATATTATGAACTTTCTGAACTTCACCAACTTGTTTTAAGTATAAACATGCCTGCACAGGCACTTCCACTTTTGCTCCCGGCAATGATCTGATAAAATAACCAGCCGGCTCAGCCTCAAAAGTCATTTTTGTGTATTCATCTTTATCAGGGCTAACATTTTTCCAGTAATATTCCTCAAGCCAAGAATGCTTACCTAGTGCAGATTTAATATCCATCACTTCAAGACCATCAGCAAAAGATTCAGCCCCTATCGTCTTGTCATCAATATGCACAAAATTACCGCTTCTAGGCTGCTGATGATGTGTATCCACACCAACACTCAGCATTCTCTCTGCATCATCATTTGTTATTATGTTGTTTTCAATTTTACTCATGTAGCACACACCCTGCAGTTATCATATCCATATTTTCTAATATGCTCCAGCATATCAAGCGGATTACCAGAACAAGATATCACACCATCACACAACACATGCCCAATATCAGCATTCACATAATCCAATATAAATCCGGTGTGAGTGATAATAAGTCCACTTTTTGATTTAGGTCTTGGTCTTGCATCATCTTTGTTTAAAAGATGATTTATTGCATTTCCTACCAAGCCTACATTCACAAGGTCAACACCAGATTCTGGCTCATCAAACATTATAAAATCAGGTGATTGAGCAGTGAGCTGAAGAAGCTCTGATCTTTTAGCTTCTCCACCACTGAAACCTTGATTTATGTCTCTATCAAGAAGATAGCTAACATTAAGCTTGTCTGCAACCTCTTCAACATCCATTTCATGTTTAGCTTTAGAAAGAGTCATCTCAACAGTATCCCTAAGTGAAACACCTTTCACAACAGGAGGTTTCTGCACAGATATGCCAATACCTAATCTTGCTCTCTCATCAATTGTAGCTTCTGTAATATCAATATTTTTAAAGATTATTTTTCCATTTGTTACTTTGAACTGAGGATATCCCATAATAGTTGAGAGAAGTGTGGATTTACCTTCACCATTTGAACCAAAAAGCACATGCACCTCACCTGTGCTAATCTTAAGATTTATATTCCTAAGAATCTGTGTTCCACCAACCTCAACAGAAAGGTTTTCTATGGATAACATACCAATTCTCCTGTTTATTTATTATTTCTTTATCAATCAATGTTGCGAAACTTATATAATCAATCAGTATCGGGAACAAGTTCCTGATACACCGCAATCAAGCTCAGTATTAAGAAATTCTGTCATTCTGAGCGATAGCGAAGAATCCTTCTTACTTCTAAAAGCTATTAATCAGCTCCCTTATATAGGATACCTCTTTTTTGAGCTTTTTAGTCATTTGTTCTTGATTGTTTTCATCATAAAAAGGCATAAAAACAAATGTGCCTTTGAAATTGAAATCATTTAATGCTGTAAGTATATCATGCCAATTCACAACACCATCATATATAGGCACCCAATATCTTCTCCATCCTTTATCATAATCATCTGAATGATTCATATCTCTATATATTGCAGTATCTTTCACACCCATTGCAACTAAATATTCATCTAACAGCTCAACAGATTTGTCCCACTTTTCATAACCTTCAAAGCTTTGGTTTCCGGGGTCTAATTCTACTCCAATATACTCTGGAGGCAAATCAATAACTATAGGCCATATTCCAGATGGACCGGGTATTAAGGTATGATGATGAACTTGATACACAGCTCTGATATTGTTCTTTTCAAGAAACGGCACTAAATCTATAAGTTGCTTTCTAGCAGATATAAGAGCAGCTCTTGTTTCACCCGGAATAATAGAAAAATAAGCCAATCTAAATTCTTTGATACCACAATCAGCCATAATAGCAAGAGGCGTTGGATCTTTAATCAAAGATTCAGCAGAAAAACCGGCTGATGCAAATTCAACTTTTAGTCCATTTTGATCCATCACCTTTATAAACTCAGGAAGAGTTTTAGACATAGTGTCTCTTTCAACAAAATAACCTTCCCTTATAATCACATTTGTTGTATCAAGATTAACTTCTTTCACCAAATCTGCAAGCATTTGTGGTGAATATTGTTGATAAAACTTCGGAAAAATGCTGAGTTTAATATCCATATTATAAAATCTCATCCATTAATTTTCTTTTATAAACCTAAAACCTTTACTCTCAATCCAATTAGGTAAGTATTTATTATTAACATCAACCTTTACATCTGAATCTTTAATAGACCCATCTTTAGATATATATTGCACTTTCCATTTTCCTTTCGGAAGATATACAGCATAATTATAATTAGAATCACCTAAATATTTAATTTCAATAATATTTTCTTTCACACTCACTTCCAGTATGAGGTTTCTAAAACGGATTCTATCTATTTTAAGCTCAGGCCAATTTGATGGGAGATTTGGATTTATTGATATACCGTCCGGTTTTGCTGTGAATCCTAAAAATCCTTCTATCACAACTTGAGTTGCCATCACACTTTCATAGAACTCAGCATCAATACCTAGACCTCCAGCTGTACCCCCACCCTGAAGGGTTGCCTCTTTATTGCCTTTATAATATTCTCTGTATCCACCAGCATTTTTTACTTCTTTATACCAATCTATTATTTCAGAGAGTCTCTGCCAAGCATTATCTGCACCCAATATTTTGAGTCTAGACATTAAATCATGATGAGTAAATCCAAGCACTGCACCACCATCCTGCACCTGCCCCCCAAATGGAATACTCTCTGGATCAGACCAAACCCACACATAATAAATTGTGTTCCTTTTTGTGCTTGCTCTTGGGGAAAATCTCCATTTATATATATCTTTCCCCTGAGAAGTATCACCATCTACAATTCTATCTCCATTTATCCAACTCATAATACTTTTTGCATGTTCTTCATTTGCAAAATCATAATAAATAGCTTCAAGATTTAAGAAGGTATATCCATAATCATGCATATTTCCATCAATATCAATGCCCGGAACAAATCTGCCTGTCTCTTTATTCCAAAACATTTCATTTCCTACTTTTTTCACTTCTAATGCATGCTTTCTAAGCTCCTTTGGTGTCATAGTGAAAGGATAGCTTGGAATGTTCCATTGAGGGTTATCTATTATTGCCTGCTCCAAATCAGCCATTCTTAAAAGAGCTGCATAATACAGCATAGTTGCATAACAATCCATATAACCAAATGGCATCAAATCCCAATAATTATTTCCAATTCCATTGCCATAAATCAACTCTTTTTTCCCATCTTCATTATATCTAATTCCGGGACGACCCTCATGTCCTACCCAATCTGTGAATACATACTTTCTCTCAAGAGCCTGATGTTCTGTCATTACAAACTGCATAGCTTTTCTGATTCTATTTATATTGTTTCTAAGAAAGTTTATATCACCTGTTAAATTAAAATAAGAAGTGCAGCCTATTATATAAGATTGAGAATTGATATTATGTCTAGTATCAAAAACTGAAAAAATTGCACCAAGTAAAACCTTGCCATTAGTTTTATTGCCAAAACCAAGTCTGATTCCAGTGATTTTGCCATCCCATTTAGGATGCTTATACATTGGAATTGTTGATCTTACTATTGTTTCAGAATCTATTGGACTAAAATAGAATCTTCTGTCAATGCTATACTCTTTTTCTTCTTCTGTTATCCATTCAATATAGGGATTTGCATCTTGCAAATCTTTTGAAGCCCATCTTACCTGCAGGAATGGTGAATTTATTCTGTCTGTGTATTCGTTATTCATTTTAGGATATGTGATTGTAGCATTGGGCCCAGTTAATTCTATTGTCCAACCTTCCTCATCAACACCCTTGCTTTCTGCATTTTCAATAGGAAAATCACTTGGATTACTAATACCAAAAGAACTCCATGGATGTCCTGTTGTATGCTTGAAAGTGTAATGATATGCAAAAACTCTAAATGCTTGATTATAAAATGGAAAAGGCCAACCTTCAGGATGAGCTATTGAATCATGCTGCATAACAGATACATAACCTTCATCACTTATAGGTCTGATTGAAAGCATATGTTTCCAAGAGTTTTTGAGATTATTCATGTGATTATCTGTTTCCACAGCAGGCCATAAACTTGGTGTTGGAAGCCACACATCCCACATTGTAGACTTAGCACCTGATTGAGGATAATGTATCCAATACAAATGTCTTAATGTATCCATTTCAGATTCAAAACCAGGAACCTGATATCTTGGGAAATCTTCAGGAATATCCATATTACATTCTCCTACATTTGTAAGTAGAGTAAAACTAATTACAAGAATTGCACCTAATAATTGCACAAACCTAAACATTGATTTCTCCATTTCATTGAATAAATATTATTCTAAATTATCAGCTATTATAGAGAAATCAGAGTCAAACTTCAATTTTACTAGTCTGTTTTCTCAAAAAGGAAATTATCACAAGGCCACCTGCTAAAAGCAGCACACATAAAAATAATGCTTTTCTCATACCTTCAAAATCAGCAAGCCAGCCTATTGCTGGAGGGAATATTGCACCACCTAATGCACCTGCAGCAACTACAATTCCAAACACAGTACCACTCTGAGTGGGATATAATTTTCCTGCATAGCTCACAATAGTAGGATAAATAGGTCCAAGAAATACACCTAACATAAAAGTCAGTAAAGCAGCTTGAATTGGGAAATTAATTAATATAAGAAATTGCTGCACAAAAGCAGATATAATAAATGCAATGCTGATAAGCTTAACTTCATTTAGATATTTAGCTGCCCAAGCTCCTGCAAGCCTTCCAAAACTTGTCCCAGCCCAGAAAAAAGCTATGCTGGAAGCTGCAAATGACGATGTGGCAGATAAATCCTGTTCAAAATATGTTGCAAGCCAGTTTGCCTGTCCGACCTCTGCACCAACATATAATGCAATTGTAACACATAGAATTATAACTTTTTTATCAACAATCAATGAAAGCCAAGATTTTGATTTTTTAACATCTAAAACAGGTACTTCATATTTCATAGATAATGCTTTGAAAATTATACAAGCACTTAATAAACTAACTAAAGCCACCAAAAAAAATGCATATTTCCAATTAACATTATATTTTATAAAGCTTCCAACTATTATTGGAGATAAAATTGCACCAACTCCAAAAAATGCTTGAGAGAAATTGCAAGCTGATGTCTGTTTTTTCCCTTTATACAAATCTGCAACTAATGCCATAGCATTACCTTGAGACATTCCACCTCCGATTCCCATCACAAACATTGCTGCAACAGCAGTAGTATAGTTATTTGTTATTGCAAACAGCATAAGACCACAAAAAATGCTTATC
>JBDNDK010000057.1:0-12432 GCA_046719185.1 Armatimonadota bacterium | reverse complement strand
CCGACGATACTTGGGCGTAAGGCCCCGGAAAAATAGGTCGTTGCCAGGTTTTATTTTTATAACCCCCTGCTTAATAGTAAGCAGGGGGTTTGTTTTTGTACTTTTTATATATATTCTGAATAATTATTAAAGTAATTGACATAAAATATCCATAATGAATATAATGCTCAAAATATTAAGTAAAACTCAAGGAGGAATGTTATGAATAATTTAAGTTTTGGTAATCTGTTTAGGCTTGCAATAGAATCATTTAAAAAGTTTACAATGCTTTCAATTGTTGGATATTTAATATATTCGGCGATACAAGGAGCTGCATCAAACATCCCCGTTATAAATATAATATTTTCAATTGTATTTGTTTTTCCATTAACTGGAGGATTTACTTTATTCTTTATAAAACTCACAAAAAATATTGAGCCATCTTTTGGGGAATTATTTGATGGATTTAAAGAAATACCAAGATGGATGGGAGTAGGATGGTTATTTATTTTGTATGTTGCCGTAGTATTTGTTATAGCAGGAATTCCATTGTGGATTGGATTTGGAATATTTAGCACATCTCCGGATAATCCTGCTTCTATATTTGCACTGGTTTTTTTGGGATTGATTAGTATTCTAATTGCATTTATTGTCATTGCAAGATGGGCTTTTGTATATTATGTTGCAGCAGATGAAGGACTGACAGCAAAGGCAGCAATAGCAAGATCTGAGTATTTAACTGAAGGATTTAGACCTCAAATATACTTTTATACAATTATCTTTATGTTGTTTGGTTTTGCTGGTGCAATCGCACTTGGTGTCGGAATTTTAGTTACTCTGCCTATTGCACAGCTGGGATTGACACATATGTATCTAACTATTAAAAGTATAAAAGAGCCTAATCAGTATTAGCCAACACAAGTCATATAGGTTTAATATTGGGTAAAATAAACTTTATACAGGTTCAAATTAGAGGAATATAATTCACTATGCAGAACTATAATAAAAATTATCGGAGGATTTAATATCATGGATCAATGTGAGCAGCCTCATATGTTATTGCTTGGAGATACTGCACCAATTTGGGAAGCTGTTACAACACATGGCAAAAAGAGCCTTACAGATTATAAAGGCAAATGGGTTGTAATGTTCTCACATCCAGCAGATTTCACTCCTGTCTGCACAACAGAGTTTATGGCATTTGCAAATCATAATACAGAATTTATGAAAAGAAATGTTCAGCTTATAGGATTAAGCATTGACAGCATTCATTCACACATAGCATGGATTAGAAATATTAAAGAGAAATTTGGTGTGGATATACCTTTCCCAATTATTGCCGACCTTGATATGAAGGTTGCTAAAATGTATGGTATGCTCCACAGCACATCATCTGCAACTGCAACAGTGAGATCAGTATTTGTTATTGATGATAATGGTATCTTAAGAGCAATGCTCTATTATCCAATGACAAATGGCAGAAATGTGGAAGAAATTTTGAGAATCATTGATGCTTGTCAGACATCTGATAAATATAAAGTTGCAACTCCAGAATCTTGGAAACCGGGAGACAAAGTGATTGTTCCTCCACCTGCAACTGCAGAAGCTGCTGAGAAGAGAGTTAATGAAGGCTATGAATGTGTAGATTGGTATTTTTGCAAGAAGTCTATTGATTAGATAGATAGTATTATATAAAACAAAAAGGGTGCAGTTTTTTTACTGCACCCTTAATTTATTACTTAGTTTATTTGTTATTTAGAGTCTATAACATATACTCCTGGGCTAGCTGCTGATACTTTTAAGTTCAGTTTATTAGCTATCACATTCAATGCTTCATCTACAGATACTTTTTTATCAAAGCTTACACTGATATTTTTGTTATATCCAGTTTGAACAAAGAATGCTACATTATATTTCTTTGCTATCTCTGCAAGAGCAAATTCAAGAGTCATAGATTCTATTGATATTGCTGCTAATTTTTCATCAACAGTTTTGTCAATAGCAGATGGAACTATGATCAAGCTAGTATGCTTCTTTCCATCATTTTGCCAGTTAATCTTGAAGATTTCTGTGTTTTTATCTGAGGTGGCAACATTTATAAATTTATTTGTATGTCTTGATATTGAATCTTCAGATATAATATTTGACTTTGAATCTGTTATTGTATAATCAACAATGCTTTCAATTCCACTTGCAAGCTGTATTTCATAGTTGTTTTCAGATATCTCTTTAATATCAACAACAGAAACCTTAGGTGAAATTGTTTCACCAGTTATAGGCAAGCTTGATATGTTTTGAGACTGATTATTTGTGATTGAAGGTTTTGGAGTAAACCAGCCAGCTGTGATGGTGTCTATTGGTGATACTTGAATTAAAACAGATAACAGAACCAATACACTTAAGCCATAAGCAAGTGCTTTAATTGGAGATCTAACAGAGAAAACACTTTTCCAATCAATGTTGAGAGGAATTAACGGTTTTTTGTTTGTTTGAGCTGTTTGTTGAATTCTTGCCATAACCTGAGCATGGAAATTGCTAGGAAGCTCCACATCATCGAGGCTCTCTATCAAGCTGAGAGATGAAGCAAACTTTTTGTATTCTAAAGCACAATCTTCACAAGATTTTAAGTGTGCTTCAAAATCTTCCTTTTCCTGCCCATATAAAGTTTTTTCGTAGTAGTCAGAAAATAACTGACTTGCCTTATCACATTTCATACTAGTTCTCCAATATGCATCATGCTAATAGTGGTTTTCACCCCAACCTATACATAATATTTCTTCCATAATATAGGCTTGACGCTTCCATGCTTAAATGTTCTTAAACCAATCTTAGTATGATTATCAAACCTGACACAATTTGTGCCTTACATATAACGCCTCAGTTATGAGACTTTATAAGTTTCCGAAAAGTTCCGGAATATTTTCAAGTTTTTCTTTAAGAGCTAGTCTAGCTCTATTAAGCCTAGATTTTACAGTTCCAATAGGCAACTGAAGTATTTCTGCAATTTCCTCATAGCTTAAGTCTTCAATATGATATAGAGTAACAATAATCTTCTGATATTCAGGCAGTGTACTTATAGCATTCTGCACAAACTGGTCTTTTTCCTTCTTTTCTATCACAACTTCCGGGGTAGGGCTATTATCTTCAAATTGTCTGGTGACTGAATTTTCATCCAAATCTATATATTCATCAAGGGAAACTTTTCTGTGGGCTTTTTGTTTTTTTCTATCATCTAAAAAGACATTAGTAACAATTCTATACATCCAAGTGGTGAAGTTTGCATCTCCTCTGAAAGTGTGGAGAGAATTATATACTCTTATTAATGCTTCCTGAGCTACATCATTTGCATCATCATAATTGCCTGCCACTCTATAGGCATAATTAAACACACGCTTTTCATATTTTGTTATCAATTCATCAAAAGCGCCAATTTCGCCATTTTTACACCGCTGTATCAGAGCTCTTTCTTCTTCTTTTTCTTTCTGACGGGCGGCTGACATTGCATTTCTTATGTTAGCATCAGACATATTTTTTATTCAAAAAGTTTTAATGTGCTGCTAAACTCTCACTCTTCATTGCCATATTCACAGCTTTTGTTTCTTCATCGCTAAGAGCTCTCTCACATTTTCCAGCTTTTACATTCTTTGCATATATTCTTGTATCTTGTCTTCCATATATATTACTTACAATAATGCCGTTCTGATTTTCATCAAGCAGTGCCAATGCAAAGCTTTGTTCTCCTCCAACATCATCAAATGCATTAAATCTAACAAGACCTATATGCTGTATGCAATTATCAATTCTAAGAGAAAGTTTGTTCTGTATATTCATGATTTGGTCTAATTTGTTGGAATGTTCAGACAACAATTGTGAATGATTTTTCTGATTATCAAGTATATTTCCCACACTATCCTCTGGAAGCACCATTCCTCTTTTTTCATCAATCTTTCTTATTCTAGAGAAGAGAGATATACACATTATTAACAATACAATACAAAATATTGTGAGTGCTAGAAATATAAAAACACCATATTCATTAACAAGTGTAGACAAATTATCCATATATCAACCACCCTTGATTGGATTTTTCTGGCTAATTATAGCACACAAGGCAATTGGTATGACACAAATAAGCTATGATTTTTATCAAAAAATTGGTAAAAAGTTTATTGTTGGAGTCATTTATATTGCCACATGATTTCTTAAATAATAGTAGTCTTAATTCCTTTATTTGCTCAAAAATTATTGAAAAAGTGTCAATATATAGTTTAGAGCAAACAGCTAGCTGATATCTTGACATGTAAGCGTTTAGAATGATAATATCCAATATAGTGAAAGAGAGTAAATTGAGGCAAATATTATACCTCGGCTTCCGTAAACAAAAGGATGTACGCGGTGCGAAAAGATATAAATTCAATTGATTCAAGAAAAAAGATTATATTAAAGGCAGTTGTGTATGACTATATAAAAACTGCCGAACCTATTGGATCGCGTCATCTTATAGACACTTATAAGCTTGGTGTGAAATCTGCAACTGTGAGAAATGAGCTTGCTGAGCTTTCTGAGCTTGGTCTTTTGTATCAACCTCATACATCTGCCGGAAGAGTGCCTTCTGATTTGGGCTATAGATTCTATGTTGACCAGTTGATGGAGCAAAGCAGTGTACCGTCAACTCAGGCTGTAAGCGTAAAAACTAAGCTTCAAGAGCTCAAAACTGAGATGGATATTATCATTTCTCAAACCTGCAGGATACTTTCTGAGCTTTCAAAATATGCCTCCGTTGCAACTCATCCCAATATTTCTGAGGCTGTTATAAATCATATAAGTATATCCACATTGAGCCCTAATAAACATTTGCTTGTGGTGGTGTTGGATAATGGCAGGGTGTTGCATGGGATACTTGATATTAATTTTTCCAAACTAAATCTTGATAACACTAAGGCTGCTAATTTTCTGATGAGTGCTTTATGTGGCAAGGGATTGGAAGATTTGGATTCTGCTGTTGAAAATATAGATGAAAGCTCTTCATATTTGGAACTGCTTAAAGATGTGATTTTATATCTCAAAAAAGAGTCAGATGTGATCAAGGATTTCGACATACATACACAGGGGACAAGTTATATTATCAATCAGCCTGAATTTAAGAAAGATGTGCAAAGACTAGAAAAAGTTCTTTCTGTGCTGGAGGAGAGAGCTCAGATTTATAAGATGCTTTCAAGTGCATATTTAGATGATGATGTAACTGTGATAATTGGTTCTGAAAATCCTATTTCACAGATGAGTGACTGCAGTTTTGTGGCAACAAGATATAAAGTGAAAGGCAGGTCTGCAGGCACTATTGGAGTTGTTGGACCAAAAAGAATGGACTATTCAAGGGCTGTTGCTTCTGTAGAGTTTATGGCTGGCACATTAAGTATGCTTTTAGATGATTTAATTTAGTAGATTTTTATTTAGAGAATTTTATTTTTGCCACATTAGATAATACATACTTATTCCCTTTCATTCAAAATATGATAATACTATATTTAGTTTTTTTATTGAAATAAAGGATTTTTATTGGTGACTGCAAAAGTATTATATAACACTGTTTTGACACCCATCGGCAAAGAACTTCATAATAAGAGCAAAACAGCCATAATTAGTAATAGTTCTGTGTGTAGAAAGAATAAAATTATATCGCCTGATTCTTTCTTAAAATTAGAGACATTCTGTGTCTTACAAGATCAAGGATGGGTCTTATGATGCGAGTTAGGATGCTTTTTCTCGCGGTTTTGTATATTGTATTAGGATTGGGTTTTTGCTGTGGTGTTGCAAATGCTGATAGGCTGCCTGTGAGGGTGTTTTTTGGAATAACAGACCTTGCAATGGCTACTGGTGTTTATGTTGATAAAAACCAAGTTTATGTTCCTCTTGAAATACTCTCAAGATTAGGTCTTGATCATTCAATTACTTCAGATGGCAAAAAAGCATTTATTCTACTGCCTTCTGGGGGCAGCAAAGATATTGAGTCAATTAATATTGACGGAAGAAACCTGCTTTCACTAGACAAATTATCTTCCATTCTTGATATTGAATACATAACAAATCTGGAAAGAAGAACTGTTACTGTGCTGGCTAAGCTTAAGTCAGTGGAATTTGTTGAAAATATACTTAGAATAAATACATCTATACCTGTTGCATATTCTGTTTTAGAAATGCAGGATAAAATTATTGTTGATTTATCTGCTACAAAGTTGGATGCTGATGCTAAGGAAGTTTTTATAGGAACGAGTGTTGTAGAAAAGGCAAGACTTGGGCAATTTGAACAAACAAAAAGCAGAGTTGTTTTAGATCTCAAAAAGCCCGCAGGACACAAGCAGCTTAGTGAACCATTTGCAAGCAGAATAAAATTGGAAGTGTCTGATAAACTACCTAGAACATCTTCTGCAAAGCCTGCATCTGAAACTATTAGAAATTTCACTATTGAGGATGTTGCAATAACTGCAGTTGATGAGAGAAGTTTTTCTGTGAGGATAAAAACGTCTGAGAAAGGTTCTGTGGCTGTTGTGCCTGGAAATAAGCCATCTTCTTATGTTATTAGGCTTAATGGAGGCACATTATCTGAGACAACTAATAGACCAGAAACTAAGCATGATTTATTACAAGAGATTACACTTGTTCAAAACTCTATTAGTCCTGCAAATGCAAGCATAAATGTTGACCTAAAAAGAATGCTTACTCATAATATTAATGTTACAGATAATGTTATTAGTGTTACTTTTATGATGCCTCATAGAGCAGGCGGGAAATTGGCTGATAAAGTGATTGTGATAGATCCGGGGCATGGAGGCAGAGATTCTGGGGCTATTCAAGGCAGTGTGAGAGAAAAAGATCTTAATATGCAAATATCTAGAGAAGTGGCTGAGATGTTACAAAAGCATGGAGCAACTGTGATTCTCACAAGAAATGGTGATGCCACTATTGATAAACTATCAGATAGGTCTGCTGTTGCAGTAAATAATAATGCTGATTTCTTTATTAGCATTCATTGCAATAGGAATGTGAGACCAAATTCTGCAAGCGGAATAGAGACATACTACCATATGGATGATCCTAGTGGGAGATTGTTTGCCCAGTTGGTGCATGATTCTGTCGTAGCTCACTCTAAGATGAATGATAGAAAATTTAGAAGTGATAGAGTATTATATGCAAATGGGTTAGGTGTTTTGAGACATTTGAGAGCAAGAAATATTCCTGCTATATTAATTGAATGTGGGTATATGAATCATACAAATGATCTTGCATTACTGCAAAATAGCAGTCATCAAAAGAAACTTGCTCAAGGTATTGTAAGCGGGTTAAAAAAATATATAGAAGGAACTAATTAAATATTATTAGGCTGATTGTTGGCCAAGAGGATTGGCATGGCTAAAAGAAAAAGAAAACAAAATAATGTACTATTGATAATATTGTTTGCAGTAGTAGTGGCTGGTGTAGCTGGTGGGTTTTATTTTTTTACTAAGGATAAAGGCAATACAGTATCTGCTCCTGTGAAAAAACCAGAACTAAAGGCAGAGGAAAAACCAGAGTTAAAAGAGTTTGAAGTTACCATATATCTCCCGGATCTTTCAACAAATGAGTTGATACTTGTGCCTGTGACTGGAACAGTGAAGGCTGAAGGTGGTATACTGGATGCAGCAGTTGCAAGGTTACTAGAAATTGGCACCACAAACCCTCAGTATGCTGAGTTTATACCTAGCGGGGCAAAACTGCTTTCACCAATTAGTGTGAAAAATGGTATTGCCACTCTTAATTTCAATTCTGATTTTGTGGAAAACTTTAGTGGAGGGTCTGATGCTGAATCTTTGCTGTTAAATGCAATTGCACATACTGTGAAGAAAAATAGCAAAGAAAGCATTAAAGGTATGGTGATAATGGTGGAAGATGAACCGTTAGACTCATTGGGTCATTTTGATTTATCTGAGCCAGTTGTTGCAGATGGCACCTTACTCAAGAAAGGGAACTAAAAGAATTGGATTTGCCTATTGGAGTTTTTGATTCTGGGCTTGGTGGTCTTAGTGTTGTAAAACAGATTATAGACTGTATGCCTAATGAAGATATAGTATATTTTGCTGATAATGCTCATGTGCCTTATGGAGAAAGACCACTAGAGCAGATAAGAGATTTTGCTGTTGAAATAACAAGCTTTTTGATAGAAAAGGGAGCTAAGGCAGTGGTGATGGCATGCAATATGTCTAGTGCTGTAGCTTTGGAGAGTGCAAGATTGCATTTTCCGAATGTTCCTATAATTGGTGTTATTGAGCCTGGTGTTATTGCTGCATTAAAATCATCTGATAGTGAGAAATTGGGTGTATTGGCAACAAGTGGTACTGTGAAAAGTATGGCTTATTATAACATTGCAAAGAGTATTTCCCCGAATTGTGAAGTTCATCAGCAGGCTTGTCCTAAGTTTGTGCCTATTGTAGAATCTGGAAATGCAGAGAGTGAAGAGGCAGAGGCATATGCTTGTGTGTATGTTGAGCCTTTGCTTGAGAAAGGCTGCAAGAGCATAATATTAGGCTGCACTCATTATCCATATTTGAGAAAAGCAATTGTTTCTGCTTGCAATGGTGAGGATATAAAAATTATCGATCCTGCAGAAGAAACTGCAAAGGTGCTTTCTGATATATTAAAATCCGGAAATATGCAGACCAAAAAGAATTCAATGGGCAAGTATATATTCTACACTAGCGGAGACACAAAATCATTTTCTGAGCTTGGAAGTTTATTTTTAGGCAGAAAGATAAGTGCAAATCAAGCTGTTTGGGGAGCTGATTTAGGCAGAGCCTTAAGCGATGTTGCTGTTTGATTTGTATGAAACTTTGATTTGTATTTAATGAATGCATATAAAAATCTCACTAAAATTTCTTTGAATCAAGAAAAATATGGAGTTAGTGATATGAAGATGAGATTATTTAAGTTATTATCTACTATTTTTGTTTTTTTAATTATTTTTACACAGTCAAGTCAATCCACAGTTTTAACTGCACAGAATACTCAAGCAGAAAGATCAAGAAAAGAGCAAAGATTCAATGCATTAAAAGAGTCTGCAAAACCTTGGCTTGGTGTAATAATAAAAGATTCTGTGCAAGGAGCAGGATATTATGGTGTTAGGGTTGATTCAGTTATGGAAGGATCACCTGCCAAAAAAGCTGGTATTCAAACTGGAGATATTATAACTTATATAAATGGTGTTGCTATAACTGACCCCAAAGATTTAGTGGCAACTGTAGGCAGTTTGAAGATTGGTGAGGACTATGATGTTGTTTTGGTGAGAAATGGTAGAGAATTAAAGCTAAGTGTGCGTCTGGTTCCTCTAACTGCAAGTGTTGCTAATACTTTTAATACTCAAACAATAGATCAGATATCAGATAAACCTATGCCTAGAAAAGGCATAATGGATATTAATGTGCTCAAATATATTCTTATCAATCCAAAGAATGGTGTAGTTAGTTTTATAGGTACATACGATCCTACTTATGACACTGGACCTATTCATTATGGTGATTATCTAAAGACTGCTCTAATGCATCTTTATCCTTCTTTTTCATTAGATCCCACTGAAGAAACAAGGGCATCAATGAAGCAAGCATCAATAATTATCAGCAATGATATAGCTAGAATGGATAACTTAGAATATGCAGATAAATGGACTAAAAAAGTTGCTGATTTGTTGATAAATGATCAAACTCTGCAAACTGACAACAAGAGATTTTTCAGACATTGTGCTGATGTAATGGGCATTAGTGGTGATGAGCTGAAGCGTATGCATGATGCAGCCACTGGAAAAATAGACATGCCTGATACAGAATTTATGGGACTTGCTGGAAAGATGGTTCGTGGAGTTGGGCTTGTTAAGGCAGGAAATGCACTTGGAGCATTGGCTAAGGGTGGAACACCTGAAGAGCTTCTTTCTGCAATGTCCTATGAACTAGGTTTGTTTGAGCAATACAATGAGCTACTTTTTAGACAGCTTGAGCCAGAAGAGTTTCGTAAAGAAGCAATAATACTTTGCATTTCAGAAATCTGTAGGCATTTTGAGGCTCCGGAAAATGAAATACAATCTAAAATTACAGCAATTAGAGCAGGAGAGTCTGCAGATTTAATTATTGGTTATATGGGAGAGCAGCTGACTAATTACATAACAAATAAATTAGGCAGAAAAATGATCAGTGGTCTGGTTCTAGGTCCTGAAGTGCTGTCTAAAATTTATAATCTACCTGTACCAAAAACAAAGCTAGTTTTTGAGGATTTGCCTAGTGATTCTCTTTTAGGTGATGTTTTCTTTAAGTCTGATTATAGATTAAAGTCAGTTTGTACATTTCCTGATGCAAAAGAGAAAGTAAAATCACACATCACTGTGCATGATTTTTTTCAAAAAGAAGCCAGTGATTATATGAACAAAAAATTATCTGGTGTTGATTTTATGGCAGGCAATAGATTAGTGCCTGATGGAGTTGTGATGAAGGTTTCACCTCAGGGTGACATTATTGAATTTGAGAAATCCAAAATTAAGATTATAGGCTGGCTGATGAATATTTACAGCAGCACTGACTCAGAAACAACTGATTTTATAAGTGATGTGCTAAACAAGCATGCTCAATTTTTGACAGAAAATTATGATGAATATGCAAAAGCTTATCCAGAATGGCACAAGTTTTCTGAGGCAGCTAAAATTATTGCATTTGCCCGATGGGCTGCAAAAAATGGATATCAAGTTAAAGTATCTGAAGAGAGCAATGTTCAAATCACACAGCCAAGCACAATTGATGGTTTTTGGAGTGCTGTTTTTGATGTAGGAGAAGACAGTCAGTATATTACATTTATTTATGAAGGCGGTGCAAGTTTTGCTAAGAGTGAGGGTGAAAATTGGCTGTCTTCAAATAGCGATGTAACTATTACTTCTGATGTAACAAAACAATTGGCTGCAAGTGCTGTATTTGCTGAACAGGCTGTTGGTGCTGCAATAAATGGAGATTTAGAGGCAGCAAGGGAGCTTTCTGAAAAAAGTGCAAAAGCAATGACTGGAGAAATAGATTTAAGTATGCTTCCCAGTCTTGAAGGCTTGCCAATGCCAACAGAACCTGCAATATATGCTGAGGCAACAAAAGCAGCTATAGAAGATGCTTCACAGTGTTTTGAAACAATAAAAAGAGCTGGAAAAGAAATAGAAAATATAAGCCAATCATCATCAAGCAAGGAAAATCAAAAGCTCAAAGATCAACTGATAAAAGAACAAGATGATGCTAAACAAAGATTGACTCAAATATTTGAGGAGATTCGCAATTATAAATCCAATCCTATAAATGCGGAGCAATCTCTTATAGCATTAAATAGCGGTTTTGCAAATATTCCATCTGGATCAAGCACTTCATCATCTCAGACATCGCAGTCTAAAATAGATGAATCACAAAAACAACCAAATCAAAATGATAAAAAAGAAGAGATGGACAGGCTTGTGAAGGAAATGGAGGATGTAGAAAAGCAGATAACTGATACAAAAAATGCTTTGCTTAAGCTTAATGCATCAATTATGTTAAATAAAAATCTTTTTAATGAATGGGAAGAGTCATCTTCAAAGGCATTTGAAAGATGTGTTCTAATGGGTGCAAATATAGCTGTAGATTTTGGAATAGGTGCAATTTCTGATCGCTACAAAGAGATTTATGAGCTTGCAAAAAAACTTCCGGGTGATCCTAAGGATGTGATTGAAAAGTATAGATATCTAGCATCTCTGGCACAAGGAATGAAAGAAGCAAAGGCAGTATATGATCTTGATGAACTTGCACAGAGAGAAAATAAAACCACAGCTGAATTGCTTGAAACTTTTAGAGATGGCATTGGGCAAATTATGGGTTTGCTTGATTATGATAAAACACTGCCGGGCAAATGGTGGAAATATGGCACTCTTGCTTCTGATACTGCATACAGCCTCACTGAGCTTTGGCAAACTTGGAAAAACATAAATCAGCTTGAGAAAAATAATGAGATTTATGCTGAAGCAGTTAAAAAGTTAGCAAACAGAATGCAGCAGCTTGTTGAAAGGCAAAAAGAAATAAGAAAAAAGCTGGATTCAGTTGGTGATTTGCAGAAGATTTCTAAATAATATGATTTAGGTGTTTGAATAATGCTGCTTATTATAAGCATCATATTTGAAAGAAATATTTGTATTTTAAGCATCACATAGTATAAAATAGACAATTATGCTGATATTGACTTGTGATAGTTAAAAAAATTTGGAGATATCAATGATTAGACTAGATGGCAGAGCAAATGACCAGTTAAGACCTATAAAGATAACAAGAAATGTGAACAAGTATGCAGAAGGTAGCTGTTTAATAGAGATGGGTGATACAAAAGTCATATGCACTGCATCAGTTGAAGAGAAGGTGCCTCCATTTCTAAAAAATTCTG
>JBDNDK010000056.1:0-12679 GCA_046719185.1 Armatimonadota bacterium | reverse complement strand
TCCTTTTTCATCTTTCAATTTCTGAACTCTCTGTTCTAGGTCTGCTCTAATCTCTTTTGCAAGAGTAGCACCATCAAGAATCTTTGCAGGCATTTTTCTCTTTCTCCACTTTTTTATGATTTGATCTATAATAAGCTCCTAAAATACCATTCACAAACCTACCACTATCCTCTGTGCTATATTTTTTAGCAAGCTCCACTGCTTCATCCACAGCCACAGATTCAGGAATATATTCTACATACTTCATCTCATAGAGGGCAAGTCTAATTATGTTTCTATCCACAGCAGATTGTCTTTCTGGAGGCCAGCCTTCAGCAAACCTTTGTATAATCAGGTCTAGTTCTTTGCTGTTTTTATGCACACCTTCAGCTAACATAGCAGCATAATCTTTAGCAGATTGAGCCAATTCAGGAGAAAATCCATCTTTATCAGAAAAATTAACAAATTCCATTGCTGTCTGCAGAGCCTCTTCAAATGGAATCCCTGCAGCATCATTCTGATAAAGTATATTGAGTGCTAGTTCCCTAGCTGCTCTTCTTTCTTTCTTCATTAACCTTCCAATTAAAACAAATAGAGCTATTAAATCATACTAATTATAGATTCTATCAAATTACAATATAAAATAGAAGAATATTTTCACATTCCCATTCTTCTAGGAATGAAACTTGTAGATAATTCTCCCTTTCTAAAATATGCATTTGATATGATTTTTTGCTGATATTCTATGTTAGTTTTCACACCTGATATTTCATACTCAGACAAACATCTTGCCATTCTAGCTACAGCTTCATCTCTGTTAATACCCCAGACTATCAGCTTTGCAAGCATAGCATCATAATATGGAGGTATATCATAGCCAGCATAAATATGAGTGTCCAATCTCACCCCAATACCACCCGGAGCAGCAAGATGTTCAATTCTTCCAACAGAAGGAGCAAAGTTATTATCAGGGTCTTCAGCTATAATTCTACATTCAATTGAATGTCCATGAATAGAAATATCTTTTTGTCTTATATCAAGCTTATCACCCATAGCCACTCTTATTTGCTCTTTCACAATATCCACACCTGTTACAAACTCTGTAACAGGATGTTCAACCTGCACTCTGGTGTTCATTTCCATAAAATAAAAATCACCATTCTTATCAAGCAGAAATTCAACAGTACCTGCATTTTTATAATTAACAGCTTTAGCTAGCTTAATAGCAGCCTCACCCATTTTGTTTCTAATTGCAGGTGTAACAGCACAAGATGGTGCTTCTTCTATGAGCTTCTGATTTCTTCTCTGGATAGAGCATTCTCTTTCACCAAGATGAACATAATTTCCATGTTCATCACCCATCAGCTGTATCTCAATATGTCTTGGGTCTTCAATATCTTTTTCAAGATAAAGCTCACCATTACCAAATGCAGATTCTGCCTCACTAGATGCTATTTTTATTGCATTTGCAAGCTCTGAGTCATTTTGAACAACTCTTATTCCTCTGCCACCGCCACCTGCAGTAGCTTTGAGTCTAATTGGATAACCCATCTTAGAGGCAAGCTTAAATGCTTCCTGTTCACTTTCTAATGTTCCCTTGCTACCCGGTATAACAGGCACACCAGCTTTCATTGCAGTCTCTTTTGCTCTAGCTTTATCACCCATCAGCTCTATAGCAGATGCACTTGGACCAATAAACTTTAAGTTGCAAGCCTCACAAGCCTCTGCAAAGCTTGCCTGTTCTGAAAAATATGCATAGCCCGGATGAATTGCATCAGCACCTGTTATAATTGCAGCACTGATTATATTTGGCATATTAAGATAACTTTCTTTATTTGGTGCAGGACCAACACAAACAGCTTCATCAGCCATTCTTACATGTAGAGAGTTCACATCAGCCTCAGAGTATATTGCAACAGTGGCAATATTCATCTCTTTGCAGGCTCTGATTATTCTTATAGCAATCTCTCCGCGATTTGCGATGAGAACTTTTTTAAACAAGCTAAATCCTCCATCAATTCATTTTTGTTTACACTTTAATTATATTAACTACCTAATGGTTTGGATGTGTAGGACACTTCACTTCACCAGTACTTGGATTATAAATATAATCTTTTCCAGATACAGGACACTTAAAAAAATCTGCAGAAACTCCCATCTTGAGATTTTGCAATGATTTAGGAAGAGTTTCATTAGTTGTCTTTTCCATCTCAATTGCTGTTCTTATTTGCTTCAAATTATTTCTACACTCAGTAGCCTTAGCTGTATCCATACTCTTTCCAACAACAGTCTGCTTTTGGCTGGATTTATCTAAAAGCTCACTATCCTTATCAGTTGAACTTAGAAAACCGCCATTTATTACAAACACAGCACCAATAATTATTATCACAGCAACAACCAATATCCCAATCAGGCTAGCACTGCCTTTGTTGCCTCTAATCATTTTATGCCTCCTTAGATTTTTCTAAGTGGAAAAGATGCTGTCCATATTCCACAGGAGTACCATCTTCTACAAGCACATCCTTTACAATACCTTCTGACCTTGAAACCACATCATTAACAAGCTTCATAGATTCAATAGAACCAACCACTTGTCCTATAGATATTCTGTCACCAACCTTTATAGGGTCTTCACTTAAATGGAACAAACCAACCATAGGAGCTGTGATAGCCTCAAAAGTTTCTTCATTAGCAGCTTCTTTGTGAGGGATTTCTTTTTTCACTTGCTGTTTTTTAGGCTTTATTGATTTGTGCATCTTTTTCAAAGAAACAGCAGTATCACCTTTTCTCACAATGAGTTCCTCTGTGTTTGAGGATTCCAGTAATTTTATTATTTCTTCTATCTTTTCTAAATCCATTTTCTAAACCTGTAGTTCAAAAATAAAATATTCAACAGCTTTTAATGCATATGTTAATGCCATTAATGATAACCATGCAATGGCAATAAACACAATCACAGATCCATCTGATGTAAAATATGCAGTATCATTTGTTTGATAAAGCACAAGTCTCATAAAATCATCTGCTTTTGTAAGCAAACTCATTATTATAGATGAAAGGTTATCATAACTCAGATAAATAAACAATGCAACTGTTGGAAAAACTAAAGGACTAATTAATTTATATTTCTGCCTTTGTCTTTCTGCATATATTACACATCTTCTGCATCTTTCTCTTTTTGTTTTTGCACTAGTTAGGCTCTGCTTCACCTTATAATCATCCAGCATCTCTTTTTTCATTCTATTAAATATTTCATTATCAGTTGTCTTTGCTGACATTGCATTTAAGATAGTCTTCTCATCACAAAAACAGCCTTTTTTTATCTTCCAGCAAGATTTCTTTTCAATGAATGCCGGACAATATTTCCTGATATACTCTCTACAATATGCCATTTCCCAACAAGCAGAAAGAAACTTACTTTTTATAGTTTGCCTAATCTTGCCTCTTGTTTCCTCCATCCTTTTCTTCATCAGCCTATTTACAGAAACACCTGTCCAGATAGTTATTATACTATCTCTTATCACCAGCACAAGACCAGGAAACAGCATCACAAGACCCATTTTCTGAAAAGTTTTAGCTATTTCAAGAAAAATTGAAGTCTCCCTAATTTCTTCTGCTGAAAACTTTGCAAGAAAAGATGGTGATAAAAAGTATATCAAAACTCCAAAAATAAGCAAAGCATGACCAAGTGTCTCAGACATAAATGCTTTTATCATTAAAGATAATACTAGAACAATTATTGATGTATTTAATATTGCAGTTAATGAGGCAACTGTGTTTATCAGTGTTGTTTGATCTGTTGCAGAAAGAGCACCAAAGTTTTTTATCGTCTGCCCAAATGCAATTATCAATAGAAATGTAATGGAAATTGCAGCAGCTATAATGCTAATTGTCAAAGCATAGCCTGCTATCCAATCAAAAAATGCTGCAACTTTGACCTTGGTATCACTTGATGAAGGCATTTCATTACCCCACATTCCTAAAAAGTTTTTAGGAAACTCTTCATTTAGTATTTTGTTTAAATTCAATGTAGACCTAGCAACAGTATACCAGTATTTTACATTATACTAGACTGTTTGTGGGGTTTAAAATGATTAGTTATATTTTACAATATCTTCAATACTTCTTACTCTAATAAATCTTCTGCTCTCTGTCCAACCAACAGGAATAGAACTCTCAATAATGCCTATCACAGACACATAATCACCAACAACTAAGCCGTGTGCATTTGAAGGTGGACTTATTAGCACACCAATTCTACCTGATATATCCGGTATTTCACTGCCATCATCAATATAAAAAATGCCTGATGAGAATGTTCTATTCACAATACCAGTTACTTTTGCAAGAGTGCCAAAGTTATGAATGCCATAGCCATCCTTCACACCTTTCACAGTATCAGAAAAACTACCTCCACCAATGGCAAGATTATTCATAGCAAGAGGCTTTATTGGCTCACTTGTGCCTATTATATTATATCTATTTACATTGATAATTCTTTCAGCACTGTTTACCCCATCAGGCTTATACTCTGTTATAGATCCTGTCACTGATATTACATCAGATACATTTATTTCAGAATATCCAGATGAAGGCAAGCTGAGCCTAATAGCAGTTGATCTATCTGCCTCTGAAGCATAAATACAGTTGTTTGCGGCAAATACAGCAGTTACCACTAGGTTAGAAATAGAAATCTGTGTGCCTGTTGGCTGCTGTTTTATCTGATTTAGAGTTATATTATACGGTATAGATGATACAAATACAGGTGTTGATGGGTTTCCTGCTAAGTCCACAGCAAATGCAGAATAGTAATATGTTACATTAGAATTCAGATTTGAATGCAGTATGTCATAACTTTTATTTGGATGAGCAGGCATTGAGATCAATAAATTACCATCATTTATCGTTTGAGGATATCCTTGAGTGCTCCATCTTATTTCTACATGAGACAAATCCATCTCATCCGGTGTTGACCAATAAACAACATTAGACAAATCTCCAGCTGTTGCTGTTAAACTTGTAACAGGCTTTGGAGGAATAGTATTTTCCCATGGGAATAAATTCACTGGATAATTATCCCTAAAATACACACCGGCAGGCTTTAGAGAGTTATCATATCTGAATAATCCAAAATATTTCCCATAGTCTTCATTTGGGTTTTGAGTGTAGTTAGCTGTATCAAAAGTCATCCATTGCATACAACCTGCAATGTTTCTTTGAATAAAAGCATTAAAATGCATTTGATAATTATTCAGTTGATCTGCTTCTGTATAGTCATAAACTAACACTCCATCTCTATTGCATGGAGTTGGATTTGTGGGCCAGCCAAATTCTTGACAGATAATAGGTCTAGTTCCAGAAGAATAACTAATCGAAAGAATATGACTGCTCACCTGTGTGGGCCAATATGAATGGAAAGAGCAAATATCTGTATAATTTCTGACATCATAATAATTTGCATAATATCTAATACCAATAGTAACAGGGTGATTTGTATCTATTGATTTTATGTGATTATACATTCTGCCAAGCCAGCTTACTATTGCATTTCTAGAGTTTGGTCTATACAGCCACATATCATGCATATAATTTGGTGCACCAACATCAAGCCAATTATTATCAGGATGATCTGGTTCATTCTTAATATCCCACATCATCACAAATTTATTATCTTTCAGTCTGTTGACAATAGCATTTATATAGCTATAATGTTCTGATTCTCTTTGTGTGCCGGCCGCAGGGAAAGTGGTTTCCCAGTCAAAGAGGGTTACACAGCTTCTGATGCCTCTGAATCCAAAAATATTTATAGTGTCTTCCAGCTGCTTTAATCTTGTTTCTGGAGGATTGGCTCCGCTCCAGCCTCCATGAGCATAAGGCACTAATATCCTAACAGAATTAACTCCCATAGCACTCAGCATATTTGCATCATCTATTATTCTTTGGGAGTTCCAGCTTGTCCACATTGCTGCCCACATAGCATTTTTGGGATAGTAGTTTGTGCCTTTGAGTTTATATTCTTGCCCATTGTAGAGTAGTTTTTTGTTTCCAACTACCACAAACTGATTAGCTGAGAAAGCTAGATTACAGAATATAAACAGCATTATAAATATATACAAAACAGATAATTTTTTCATTTTATAATTCCTTATAATATCGTTATTATAAATTCAGTATATCACATGAATTTTGTTCTTGCAGGAATTTATCACCAAAATGATAAATTTCAGACATATAAAGAGCAGATACAATTGTACTTATTATATTTTTTATTTTTTTCTAAATATACCATAATGTATATTGTATATTGCACTGTATATTGGATAGTATAAATATAATTCCTCTAATAAAGCAAGCTGGAAACAAATGTCAAATTATAAAAAACAAGATGTAATATTTGCAAAGCCTGAAAATGCTAGAAGAAGGCTTGTTGAGCTGAAAAATGCATTTGCAAAATTAGAAACTGCTTTTTTCAAGAAGTGGTCTCAGCATTGTGTGCTGTGTGATATAGAAGGAAATACAATATATGGCAACCCTAGCTGCAGAGAAGAAATACATCCATCTTGTGAAGAAACTAGAAAGAAAGCTATTGAAGAATCCCTAAGATGGGGTGAGCCAAGTATGCAGCTTTGCCCGGGTAATTATGTTGCTTTTGCTGTGCCGGTGATGGTGAATGCCATAGTGATTGGTGGAATTGTGGTTGAACATGTGGAAGTAGGACAACCCGGCATCACAACTAATGGACTTTCTACCACTTACATCAGGCAAGCAGCATTAGATCTCCTCAGCTATGCAGAAAGAACAAATCTCACCAATTCCTCATTGTTGCTTCTCAGAAGAATATCAGCACAGAGAGAATCTGAAAGAGCTGAAGCTATTCATGAAATAAAAGACCAAAATTATCAATCCATAAGGGATTTATACTTAGTTGAAGAACCAAACTTAATTGCTGCTATAAAGCAAGGTGAGAAAGCAGCTGCTATTGAGATATTAAACAGAGTATTGGTAGGAATCTATTTCCTTGGCAGGGAAAGACCAACTCTCTTAAAAAGTTTGCTTCTTGAGTTGGTTGTTACTATGTCCAGAAGTGCTGTGGAGGCTGGTGGAGACCCTACTGAACTATTGGGTGCAAATTACTCAAGCTTTGCAGAGCTTGCAAGGATAGATTCAGAAGAAGAGCTTTGCAGTTGGCTGGTGTCTATGTTAGAAAGAGCAATGGATGCAATTAAGAAAAACAGACAATATCCAAACTCTACCTTGCTTAGTGAAGCTCTTAGATATATGAAAGAACATTTGAATGAGAATATCTCAAGAGATGAAGTAGCTGAAATTGCATGCCTATCTCCATCACACTTCAGCAGAGTGGTGAAACAGACTCTTGGATTCTCATTTACTGATTTACTTTCCAGAATGAGAGTGGAAAGAGCAAGAGAAATGCTGCTGAATACAGATAAAAACCTCATACAAATTTCCATTGAATGTGGTTTCAATGACCAAAGCTACTTTACCAAAGTATTCCAAAAATATGTTGGCAAAACCCCTGGTGATTATAGAAGAGGCTTAAGAACTCCCAGACCCCCTAGAAATGAAGAAGCTGTTTAGAAGTTAGGCTTTTGTCACCCTTAACGCACAACTCTGTCACTCAGAACGCAGTGAAGAGTCTATACAATTATTCCCCCTTTGAGTGAGGAAATGCCGTTAGGCTTGGGGGATGTGTAAATCCTTCTGTCACCCTGAGCGGAGCGTGAGGGTCTTTTTAATTATTCCCCCTTTGAAGGGAGCTCTTGAACAAAGTGAAAGAGGGGGATGTTAAAACCATAGCCCCGGTGTTTCGGGAACTTGCTTGCTGAAACCTAACTAGCACTTCTATATTCAAATCACACTATAGTCAACATTTGTTGCAATATAGACAAATATGATAACTCAAATATCATTTATGTGTAATAAATTTTATTAGAAATCTATTGACAAAGCTCAATTTTTGATATATCATAATAAATGCTACGGGAATCCTTATTACCCCATAGAAACCTTTTATAGCATACCGGAGATTTGTAGGTTTCTATAATAAGGTTTTCAAACCGTAGGCTATGCCCTCGTCAGTGACATCATTGGCGGGGGTATCCTTATTTTTGGGAGAGGAAAAATGAAATATGTTCTAGGGTTAGATATTGGTATAAACAGTGTTGGCTGGGGAGTGCTCAACCTTGATAAAAACAGAATAGAAGACTTGGGTGTAAGAGCATTCAATCCTGCAGAAGAACCAAAAACAAAATCATCTCTTGCTGCACCAAGAAGAGAAGCAAGAGGAGCCAGAAGAAGAATCAGAAGAAGAGCTGGCAGAATGAAAAGAGCTAAAGATCTCTTTGTAAAATACAACCTCATTTCCAATGAAAACAGAGAATCAGTTTTCACTACTTCAATAAACAAACCAACACCTTGGGAGCTTAGAGTTAAAGGTCTTGATAATATACTCACTGGTGAAGAATTAGCCAGAGCATTATTTCATATAGTCAAAAGAAGAGGCTTTAAGTCTAATAGAAAGAAAGTGAAAAGTGGCAACAAAGATGATGGCAAGGTGCTGGAAGCTATCAATCAAAATAAACTTCTGCTTGAGAAATACCGAACTGTTGGTGAGTTTTTCCAAAAAGATGAAAAGTTTGCTCAAAGAAAAAGAAACACCACAGATTCCTACTCAAATTGTGTAGAGCGTTCTATGTTGGAACAAGAGATAAAAACTCTGTTTGAGTGCCAAAGAAATTTTGGAAGCAAGTTTGCTGGTGTTGATTTTGAGAATGAGTTTTTAGATATATTCAATTGGCAATTGCCTTATACAAGAGGTGAAATGATAGATAAGCTTCTTGGCAAGTGCACATTTGAACAAGATGAAAAAAGAGCACCAAAGCATTGCTACACAGTAGAATATTTTGATCTGCTGCATAATCTAAACAATATCTCATACTCTGTAAATGGTGATTCTTTCACTCTCACACAGGAAGAAAAGCAAAAGATTATTGATTATGCACATGAACATGCAATTGTTAAATTTTCAAATATCAGAAAACTGCTCAATCTTCCTGATGATGCCAGATTCAAATCCAATCAGGTTGATTATCTAAAAAAGAAAAAAACATCAAAATCTGATATAAAGCAAGACACTGCATCACAAGACACCAATCCAGAGCCTGATGTGATAGAAGATGTAAAAACTGCAGAAAACAAAAAGTTCTTTTCTATGGTTGGTTATCATCAGATTAAAAGCAGTTTTTCTGAGCATGGCGTGTGGGATGATGTAAAAGATGATACTGATAAGCTGGATTTCATTGCATACATTCTCACTGTATATAAAACAGATGAAGATATAAAAGAAAAGCTCACAGAAAACGGCTATAGTCAAAAGATAATAGATGCTGTACTCAATACTGATGGCCTCACAAAAACATCTCATCTTTCACTCAAAGCTCTGAAGAATATACTCCCATTTATGAAAGATGGCTTGAGATATGATGAAGCTGTGGAAAAAGCAGGATACAATAATACTCATAGCACAAAGAGCAAACTTCTGCCTCTGATAGATACAAATCAGCTCACAAATCCTGTGGTTGTGCGGTCTCTTTGCCAAGCCAGAAGAGTGATAAATGCTGTGATAAAAAGATATGGTAGTCCATACAGAATACATATTGAGCTTGCAAGAGATATGGGCAAGAGTGGCAAAGAAAGAAGTGAAATAGAAAAAAAGCAAAAGGAAAATAAAGCTGAAAATGAGAGAATGAAAGAAGAGATGAAAGCTATCTTTAATAGAGATTTCATCAGTGGTACTGATTTGCTTAAATATAGACTCTACAATGAGCAGGGTGGAAAATGTGCATATTCTCAAAAGCCAATGGCTCTTGGCAGACTCTTTGAACCGGGATATGCAGAAATAGACCATATCCTGCCATACAGCAAAACTTTCATAGACAGCAGGGCAAATAAAGTTTTAGTCTTTGCCAGTGAAAACCAAAACAAGAGAAATAGAATACCATATGAATATATATATCCTCAAGGCAGATGGAATGAGTTTGAGGCTTGGGTGCGGTCTGTGATAAAAGACAGGAAAAAACGAGATAATCTTCTTATGAAAGAATTGAAAGAAGACGGCTATATAGATAGAAACCTCAATGACACCAGATACATTTGCAGATATCTAAGCAATTTCTTAAAGAGTAATCTGCTGTTTGATAATCAAGACGGTAAGCAAACAGTTGTTACTGTAAATGGTCAAGTCACTGCAAAAGTTCGTCATCTTTGGGGTCTTGAAAAGAATAGAGATGAAAGCGATTTGCACCATGCCATGGATGCTATAGTTGTTGCTACAGTTCTGCCGTATCAAATAAAAATGCTTACCGAGTATTATAAAACAGTTGAAACAAGACAAACTTACACTAACCATATCACTGGTGAAAAAATAGAGGCAGAAAAACCAAGACTTCCTATGCCTTGGAAAAACTTCAGACATGAACTGCTTGCAAGGCTCTCAGAAAATCCTGCTGAAGAGATTGCTAAACTTAATTTACCTTCTTATGATGACACCATAGAAGTCAAGCCTATTATTGTATCCCGAATGCTCCAGAAAAAATACAGTGGTGCTATACATGAAGAAACTATTCGATCTGCAAAAAGAGTGGAATCTGATGGCATCAGCACAGTGCGAAAAAGCCTCGTTTCTCTAACAATGAAAGATTTGAACAATCTTGTAGCAAAAGAAGCTGATCCGCCATTATATGAGGCAATAGTCAAAAAGATGAAAGAGCATAATGGCAAGGCTGATGTTGCATTTGCTGAGGGTTTGAGAAAGCCATTGAAAGAAGATGATGGCACTGGTCCTATTGTGAGAAGTGTGAAGCTCTTTACTACCCAGAAATCTGGCTTCCCTGTTAGAGGAGGCATTGCAGATAATGGAGATATGGTTAGAGTGGATATATTCAAAAAAGATAATAAATATTATCTTGTGCCTGTGTATGTGAAAGATATGATGGAAGGAAAGCTTCCCAATAAAGCCATTGCTGCAAATAAACCAGAAGAGCAGTGGCCTGTGATAGATGATAGTTATGAATTCCAATACACACTCCATCCTTATGATTTAGTTAAACTTAAAGGGAAAAATGCAGAATATTTTGGTTATTATAGAGGCACTCACAGAGGAACAAGTGCATTATCTATTAGCGTGACAAATAACAATCAGATTTTAATAGATGGCATTGGTGCTAGAAAACTTGTATCAATAGAGAAATATGAAATAGACCCACTTGGTGAATATTGGCTTGTAGAAAAGGAGAAGAGGCTTGGCTTGGAGGACTATAGTAATCTCGAACCCGGCGAGACTGAGGCTTGAAAACGACCAACTAAAGATAATGCAGGAAATGGAAGTTACATTGCCTGTTGATGATATAAATGTGCTGATGATAGAAAGCCAGGAAGTGCTCATCACAGCTGCTTTGCTTGCAAGGCTTGCTGAGGCTGGTGTGTTGGTATTGATATGTGATAGAAAGCATTTGCCATGCTTTGCCGGATTGCCTTATGCTAACCATAGCAGACTCACTGGAATACACAGAATGCAGTTGGATATGAGTGTGTCTTTGAAAAGGAGATTTTGGCAGGTGATAGTAACTCAAAAAATAAAAAATCAAGCCAGATGTATTGAATTATGTGGAAAAACAGGATATGAGGCACTATATAATCTTGCAAAAGAAGTGGACAGCGGAGATGCCGGAAATATAGAAGCTTATGCAGCAAGAGAATATTTCAAGTGTTTATTTGGCAATGGGTTTTACAGACAAGAGACAAACCATATAAACTCTGCCTTAAATTATGGTTATGCAATACTCAGAGGAAGCATAGCCAGAGCATTGGCTCAGTATGGGTTTATTCTTACTCAGGGCTTGCATCATCATAGTGAGCTGAATGCCTTTAATTTGGCTGATGACTTTATAGAGCCTCTTAGACCCTTGTGCGACCTGAAAGTGTGCTCTATGAGCTTTGAAGATGGGTTTACAGCAAAGCATAGGCATGAGCTGGTATCTTTGCTTACCTGTGATTTGGTGATAGATGGATTGAAGCAGTCTGTGCGGAGAACATGTGAGATTATGGCATCTTCATTCCACACTGCCTGCAGAGAGAAAAACCAGAAATTTTTGAAAATGCCTATGTTGATGGAAATACAAGAACATAGATATGAGTAACTTTATGAGACTAATAGTATTTTTCGATTTGCCTGTGGTATCTAAAACAGCTAGAAGGCGGTATGCTAGATTCCGCAAGTTTCTGCTGCGTGATGGATATGATATGATTCAGTTTTCTATATATTCCAGAATATGCAATGGGCTTGATGATGTGAATAAACATATTAAAAGGCTGAAAGAAAACTTGCCCACTGAAGGATCCATCAGATGTATGCAGGTGACGGAAAAGCAATATGCTAATATGATGGTGTTGATTGGAGAAAAAAAAGAGAAAGAAAAAGACAAATACAGCAAACAGCTTTCATTTTTTTAACTCTGAAATATGGAAAAAAATCCCTGATTCCTGTGTGGAATTGGGGATTTTTCTTTGCTCTATTATAGCATACCGGAGATTTGTAGGGAACTATAACTTCTATAAAGACTATTACTCCTAAAAAAGAATTATAGCATACCGGAGATTTGTAGGGAACTATAACGAGTAT
>JBDNDK010000055.1:0-12699 GCA_046719185.1 Armatimonadota bacterium | reverse complement strand
AAACTATTTGAAAATCGGACATCTTTTGTAGTTGCACATAGACTATCAACTATTCTAGAAGCAGATAAGATATTAGTTATAGAAAGCGGAAAGATAACAGAATCAGGAACCCACAATGAGCTTCTTGCATTAAACAAACATTATGCAAAACTTTACAATGCTCAGTATGCACAAAAAATTAAATAATAACATATATAGCGTAATATAATCATATATAAAACTATTACACAGCAAACAAACTCCAACAAGTCATAAATAATTCTGCATATAAATATTATGACATAGTATTCAATAAAATCACCTCATTTATGTTACACTACACTTACAAAAGCATTATGTAATCTTAATGTAACCGAATAAAAATATTTAAGCTCATCTATAAAGTGTTCATTACCTATTGTTTTCATGTGTATTAAATAGTCATTAATGTTAACAATATTGAACATTATATGTATAAGTAAAATATATTTAATGTATTATAAATTATATTGTAAGAATATATATTTAAAATATCCTTGATATAAGATTTGAAGAATTAAAATATGGGAGATTTTTTCAATATGAAAAAAAGAGGTTTTACACTAATTGAACTGCTTGTTGTTATTGCTGTAATTGCAATTCTTGCTGCAATTCTATTTCCAGTGTTTACAAAAGCCCAGTCAACTGCACGAAGAACAAGTTGTGCAAATAATATGAGCCAGTTGTTCAAGGCATTTGACATGTATAGAGGTGAGTGGGATGGTTTTTATCCTATGGGAGGGTTCAAGTGGACTGACAGCGATTATTCTTTGGAATGGCAAAATGTTGTTGTCAAATATGTTAAAAAAGAAGATATGCTGAGGTGCTATGCAACAAAATGCCCAACAATGGATGAAAGTGATCCTGCAAGTTTTGGGCATACTCAAGCATTTCCAAGAACACCAGTTACTTATTTATATAATATGGGTCTTGGTGCTGATATCAGCAATGCAGCACAGTTCAGAATCACACCCAAAGGTAGAAAAGAGGGTGAGGTTGCATTTCCTTCAAAATGTATAGTACTTATGGAAGGTAACAATGGTCCTGTAGCTATTGGCAAAGGTAGAGATTATAAAGGTAGAGAGAGAACACTCTGGCTTAGGGATTATACTTTTTATAAATTCTGTAATTGTATAACAGGTGGAGAAACTGTTAAAAAATACGGACTTCCTCATCATAATGGTGGAAATGTGGTTTTTTGTGATGGTCATGTTCAATTTTATAGCTACCACAATCAAGCAACTCTACAAAAAGCACTTCCGTGGCTTATACATGTTCCAATATCAGGTACAAAACTCAAAAGACAGATCAATTCTGAACAATGGGAAAAAGGTTAGTTGCTCGCTAATGCTATTCGAATAATATCAAAATATATAGCTTATATAGATCAGCTATTGTTCTTTGCCATAGTATTTTAATCAAATAAATATTAAAGGAGGTTGCCTATAAGCCATAATCGTAATTTTGTTCTTTGATGTAAGATGCCATTAATAGACAACTCGAAAGGAGAAGAAAGAAAAAATGTCAGTACAAAAAATTTTAAAACTTTGTTTGTTGACAACTTTGTTAACTATTATCCTTGCATTTTCCGCAAATGCAGAAGGAAGACTTGTAACAGTAATCGGTGGTGCAAGTGGTATGACCACTGATCTTAAAGTTAACGCTGTTGTAAGAGGTTGTGCACCACAAGTTATGGATATTACTCTTCAATATCAGGGTAATAGCCAAGGTACAGGAACAGTAAAACATGCATATTCAGCAGTTAAAATGGAAGCAAGAGATGCTCAAGGAAATAGAATTGATCAATGGTCCGAACCATTAAAAAATGATCCCAATTGGAAACCAGGACAGGTGAAATTTACAGGTGATGAGGCAGACTGTGAAATTTCATATATGAGAGCTGCTGATGGAAATGTATATTATGCAATAGTAATAAGAGCAGACTCTGTTATAGGTATAAGATGGGCAGTAAACAGACAAAAAATATATCAATTTGTCAAAAACTCTGGTGCCTCAGCAGGTAGAATATTTTCTACAGCAACAAATACTGATATAGTGGATCCTGATTGGGATGAAGTATTAGCAGATATCAATGCAAGATTAGCTGCAGGCGGAATTCAAATTGAGGGTGGACTTGCAGAGTGTTATATGGATTCTGCTGTTAAAGCAATTGATAAATATAATAGACTGTTCCCTGCACCAGCAGGTGGGGTTGTGCAACCTGGTCTTAACCCTGCAAACTTCAGTTCTACAAAAGATAATATTTTGGCAGTAGCCGTGCTTGCAGTAATCTACAATAAATTTATCCAAGAAGAATGGAACTATAATGAACCTGTCAACTTCACAACCCAACAGTTGAAATTAATAACTGGTGGAAAAGTTGATTATTGGGATGCATTCTTCTCAAATATAACAGATCCAGAAAGAGACCACAGAAAATTATATAATTATTTCAGAGAGCCACTTTCTGGAACATCAGTAACATATCTTTATCAGATTATGAGAGGTATGGAAAAAGAAGCTAATGGTTCTGAAATGAGAGAATACTGGAACGGAACAGATTGGGTGCCAGCTGCTGGTTGGACAAACACATCAGATCCTAACAAAGACAATTGGATTGCACCTAATCCAAATTACCATAGAAGTGGAATTCCTGGACTTACCTGTCAACAAGACCCTGCAAGTTCTGCTGCACCAGATGCAAAACCAGGATCAGGAGCGGTTAATACTGCTGTTAGCAAAGTTCAAGGTGGTATAGGTTATACATTCCTTCAGAAATTTACAAAACCAGGTGGCGGTTACTCAAGCGTATATAACAATATAAGAGTTGCAAAGGTTAATGGTTTCTCACCATATAGCTTTGAAAGTGGAAACAGCCTTCCAGGTGTTAATGGTACACTTGAAGTAACAGATCCAGGATCTTGGACAAGTTTCTATCAATCAGTTATTGATGGAAATTATCCATTATGGACATATAATCATGTGTTTGACGGTACAAATGGAGCAAGTGCAGGTCTTGCTGATTTTGCTGCAAGATTTACACAAAGTGCTAATGCTCCAATAGTAAGAAGTGTTGGACTTATTCCTCTTGGTGATATGGATGCATTTGCAACCACAAAATCTGTTTCAACATCTGGTCCAAATGCAGGAAGAGGTCCTGGCTTTGGAAGATGCGGTTTTTATTCACCTATAACAGGTGAGATAGTTCGCGATGGTATGGCTATCATGCTTAAAGATCCAAATACCATAGATGGACTTCCCGGCGAATCATATCCAGATAACAGACCATAAAAAGGAGGGAACGCAAATGCTGCGAACAATAAAAAAACACATTGCCCTCCTGAGCTTGATTGGATCTTTAGCTGTAAGCTGTAGTGCACAAACTGTATTTGTTGATACTATTGCTGATGGCTCTAATTATCAGTTAGGCAGGGATCTCACCCGTACACTTCAGGTGGGCTATAGCAGTCATCCATTTAGTGGAGACTTCACCGGTGTAAGACCTGTATTTGATTATGATACTGTAAATGGAAAACCATTACCAGTTGTCAGCCAAGGTACATCTGGTGCACCTTGTGCAGAGGTTTTTCTTAATATAGGTGGACAACTTCAAAGAGATAATGGTGCCTATGGCTCATGGATAATCCAGCCATTCACACCAACCTCTTCAGGTATTGCAGATTCATTATCAGTTGTTCTTCAATTAAGAGCAACTGCAGGACTAAACACAAGCCAAGGAAACGGAAGGGACCTTTACATAGGTATTATTCCTGCTCCAACAGGTTTGCAATTGAATCCCAGCATGATCTGGTCACATTCAGTTTCTATTCAAAATAACACTTTAGGAAGCATAGCTCAGATTAGTGGAATTAATGTAAACTTGACTGCTGGTCAGACATATTGGTTAGTTCTGGCTCCAACAAATCAAGCTGGTGTATGGAATTCTAATGGCTTGGATTATGCAAATGTTGGTTGGGTTAGCAGAAGTGTGGCTCCTGATTCATCAAAAGTCGGTGATGTATTAGTTAATATGTATAATGGTTCTGGTGACTTTGATGCAATTGATGGAAGAATCATAGGATTTAAGCTTACTGGTCCTGAGATACAAGCATCAACTGTAGCTAATGCAAAGGGGCTCAATGATGGTCAATGGGTTAGCCTTGCTAATACTTACATTTCTGCTCTCACAGGTGCTGTTGGTCCTGATTTCTTTTATATTCAGCAAGTTAATGTTCCTTCTGGTATCAGAGTTGAAGGTGCTACTTCAGAAGCTTTGGGTAATAAAGTTACTGTTGTAGGCAAACTAAAGACTCTATCAAATGGTGAAAGAGCAATTGAACTTTCATCAATCAGTCCAGATGGGGGCAGTTTTAATGTTAAACCATATGGAATGAACTCAAAAGCAATTGGCGGTGGAACCTTCGGTAATATAGCCGGTCCAACAAATGGAGTAGGCACAAACAATGTTGGTTTACTTTCAAGAATTGCTGGAAAAGTTGAAAATTCTAATCCCACTAATAAGACATTTAATATAAATGATGGTGGTGTGATTATAAAATGCATTGCAACTGGTAGCACTAGTGTTCCTGCAAATGGAAATATTGCAAGTGTTACAGGTGTGATATCTCTTGAAAATGGTCAGGCTGTATTGCTTGTTAGAGGTCAGTCTGATATGAATTTCCCACTCTAAATTAATATAAATAAAAATGCTGAAGACTGTCTTGTGGCCGGGACAGTCTTCAGATATATACTATCCTTTAATTCCTGTTAGTGTAACACCTTGAATCATATATCTTTGTGTAAAGAAAAATACACCTAACACAGGCAGCATCACAAGCGTAGCTGCAGCCATCATCATTGCTGGTTCACCACCGTAGGTTCCTTGAAATAACTGCAGTGCATAAGCAAGAGTCATTTTCTCTGGCGAGTTGATGTAAATAAGAGGACCCATAAAGTTGTTCCAGCTTCCCATAAATGCAAAAATTGTAATTGCTGCAAGGGCAGGTTTTATAAGAGGTAGCATAATTTTCCAATAAATACCCCAAAACGAACAACCGTCAATTTTTGCTGCTTCTTCAAGATCATTCGGAATAGTCATAAAGAATTGTCTCAATAAGAATACAAAAAATCCACTACCAAAAAATGCAGGTACCCAAAGTGGTTTTAAGGTATCAATCCAATTAAGTGATCTAAATATTAAGAATACAGGAAGCATTGTAACTGCAGGGGGAATCATCATTGTTGCAAGCATAACAACAAATAATATATCTCTCCCAGGCCATCTTAGCCTTGCAAACGCAAATGCTACCATAGATGATGCTAATACGGATCCTATTATTGAAAGTATTGTTATATATACGGTATTCCAAAGAGGCACAATTCCCTTGTTATATTCCGGTGGCAAAAATTGAAGAGCATCTTTGTAATTATCCCATATCATTACAAAATGAAGATCCGGTTGCAGTTTTGATTTGTCTATCTCAAATTCTTCATTATTATCTAAGTTTCTCACTACCCATGTTTCGCCGTCATTTTCATCTATTTTGGCAACTTTTATGATTGATTTATCTTCATTTACAATCTTAAAAATATTATATTCATTGCCATTTTCAATTATTTTTCTTTGCTCAAGAGGAATAAGATCAGGTGGAAATACATTTGTTCTTTCATCAGGCTTAAGAGATGTTGTTACAAGCCAATAGAATGGAACAAAGAATATCAATGCACCAGTTGTGAGTGCTAAATGAATCTTTACCTGTCTAGATGTTTCATTTATGTCTTTTTTTTCTAGCCAGCTAATTTTTTTATTTGTTTTGAAGTTTAAAACTGAAATCATTAAAGAAAGCAGGTAACAGAAAACTGATATTGCAAATGCAAAGTTCATCCCACTTTCTTTAGGGATTGTGAATTTTCCTATTGCATATTTAGTTATAAAATATGAAACTATAGGAGCTATTATTATAAATGATATATTTTGCCATGCCTTTCTTTTTATCAAGTCAACTATCAGAAATAGCCAACCACCTAAAGCAAAATAAATTCCTGCAACCGCTATTATCCAAAGTATAAGATTCATATACTATTATTTGCCTTTCTCTGATTCATAATGCACCCATCTAGGTGCAAGTTTTAATTGGGCAAGAGTAAATATAAGCACTATAGCAAAAAGTATCCATGCTAGAGCTGAAGCATATCCCATATTGAAATATCTGAATGCATTGTTAAATAACAGAAGAACAGGGACAAGTGTGGAATCCACAGGACCACCTGATCCACCTGTCATAACATAAACATTATCAAAAGTTTGCAGAACAGCTATAGTTCCCATTATGAAGTTAAAGAATATATATGGACTGAGCATAGGAAGGGTTACATATCTAAATTGATGAAATTTATTTGCTCCATCAAGTTCAGCAGCTTCATAATAACTAGTAGGAATTCCTTTAAGCCCTGCAAGCCAGATTATCATTCCTCCACCAGCTCCCCAAAGTCCCATAGTAATAAGTGCAGATTTTGCACCTAAATAGCTTGGCGGATGTGAGAATATAGATGGGAGCTCTAATCCTAATAAGCCTAATGTATGATTCCAGATCCAAGCTACTATTCCAAAGAATTCTCCGGGTTGACTCATCCATCCGGGCGGATTCAAATTAAACCACTCAGTGAGTGTAACTTTCCAAGCTGCATTTACTATTCCATATTGAGGATTCAGTACCCATAGCCATAAAACAGCAGATGCCACTACAGGCACAATTGATGGTAAATAATAAATTGTTCTATACCAGCTCATACCCTTTACATCTGTGTTCAAAAGCATTGCTATTGAAAGACCTGTTATAATTCCAAGTGGAAGACCTATCACAGCAAGAAATGAAACATTATAAAGAGCCTTAGAAAAAGTCGCCCAATCATAACTCAACAAAGCACTATAATTATTTAGTCCTACCCATCTAGGAGGGCTTAGAACATTATAATCACAGAAACTAAATACTATAGATGCAACTATAGGTCCAATTGTAAATATTAAAAATCCTATTAGCCAAGGTGATGCAAAGCTAAAACCAGCAATTGCTTCACTTCTCATAAGTGGTCCTATTTTACCTGTTCTTTTTATACTTATAAACAGAACAATTATTAAAGTCAATATTATAAGAGTAATAGCAGCTCCCAAACTCCATACAGGAATAAGTGGGAATTTTTCTCTTGAAAAAGACCTGTCTAGCTCTCTTTGCACCACTTCTCTTCCATTTTTTAGTGCTTGTTCTGGTGTAAGTTTACTATCTTGATAATTTACAGCAAGGTCAAATGCTCTCACTTGTTCATCCCATAACATCTGACCAACAAATGTTACTGGTCTAAACTTTGAATATGGCATCATAGACAGTGCAAAAAGCTGAGCATCTCTAAATTTTGGAGTTGTCGGAAGATATTCAGCAAATACTGTATCATTAACTTTCATATTTGCATGAATCAAGGAAACAAAAGGTCTTCCTTTTGAGAGATTATATTCTTTTTGAGCTTTAGAAAAAACTAATCCAGCTTCCGGAGAGTTCATCCACTTTATAAACTCCCAAGCAAGTTCAACATTTTTTGCTCCAACGGGAATCGCCCATGAAAAACCACCAGACCAAGTTATGTATCTGGGCTCACCTGTAAATCTGCCATTTTCAATTGAAATATTTCTTTTTTTGTTCCAAATATCAAAATTTAATGCAAGTGAGGTTCCATTTGGCAGGAAATCAACATTCTGAGCTGTTTGTCTAACTCTTTCTTCAGGCACAGGAGCAGGTGCAACACCAAAATTTAGATCAGGATTGAACCTTGCAATGTTATATATAGCAAGGTCAACATCAATCTTCATTGCCACTTTGTTAGTAAGGAATGGATCAAATTGATCACCTCTAAACCCTGAGCTGAATCTGTTAATATTTCTTGCACCACCAAGCTCATCATAAATTTTAACCATAAATTTTAGAGTGTCAATGGTGTATTGATTATCTAATGTGCAGGTTTTACCATCATCTGAAAGAAAATTACCACCATTTTGCCATGAGTATAAGTATAGCCAACTGTTACCATATTGGGGAATGAAACCAATTTGAGTTATCTCACCTCTGCTGTTTATTTTTGTTAGTTTTTTTGAATATTCAAGTAATTCTTCCCAAGTTTTAGGTGGCTTATTTGGATCTAAACCTGCTTCTTTGAAAAGTGTTTTATTATAATATAAAATTCTTGCATCTGTGCTGTTTGGTATAGCATACACTTTTCCTTTGTATTGTGCTTCTTCCCAGCATGGAACATAATAATCTTTTGGATCTATTGCATTCTTTGATCCTTTATCTTTTTCAATGAGAGGTCCAAGATCCATAAAAGTATCTCTGGATGCCCAGTCTCCAATTGTAAATCTATCTTGATTTATAACATCAGGAGGAGTTTTTCCTACAATTGCAGTCATCAGTTTCTGTGGGTTCATTTGACCTGCACCCATATTGAGAACAGTTACTTTAACATTTGGGTTTCTTCTTTCAAATTCTTCTATCTGTGCTCTTTGACCAACAGCTTCTTCACTAGGTCTTAATCCCCACACAACTAATTTTACTTTCTCTTCTTTTGCTATAGCTATATTACATATAGAAAAAAGAAGAATTATTGGCAACAATGAATAAATTGATTTTGTGATAATTTTTTTCATTTAGCTTAAAATTCCCAAAAAGTGATATCATATTCTAATGCTTAGATTTAAACTTTGCAATAACCTAATAAATATCAAAATTTGGAGTATTGATAATGAACACAAAGCTAATTAAAAAATTCACTATAATGCTTATTATTCTATATTTTGTTCTAGCTGCATCATTATGTCAAGGTCAAGTAATAGAAAGAAAACTTGATAATGGTTTGACTGTTCTGATGAAGCAATCAAGCTCAGCTCCAGTATTTACAGCTCAGATATGGTTCAAAGTAGGATCTAGAAATGAACACACTGGAATAACAGGCATTTCTCATTTTCTTGAACATATGCTTTTTAATTCAAGCAAAAATTACAAAAAGGGTGAGATTTCAAAAAGAGTTAGAGCATTAGGAGGAATTGATAATGCTGCAACTTCTTTTGACTACACTTACTATTGGGTTCTTCTATCAAAAGAGCATCTTGATTTTGCATTAGAATCCCTAGCAGAAAGAGTTGGGGGTGCTTTGCTTTTAGAAGATGAGATTGAGACAGAAAGAACTGTAATTTTATCTGAATTGGAGGGAAAAGAAAACTCACCAGATACTGTTCTTTTTCAAGCACTTGCATCAACTGCATTCAGAGCTCATCCATACAGCTGGCCTGTGATAGGATGGAGAAGTGATATAGAGAAAATATCAAAAGCAGATTTGGATAAATATTATAAGACATATTATAGCCCAGCAAATGCTATATTGGTTTTAGTTGGTGATATTGATATAGATTCAGCATGGGAGTTGGTAAAAAAACACTTTGCTGATATTCCTGCTGGAGACAATATACCAGAGGTTAGAACCATTGAACCTCAGCAGATAGGTGCAAGAGAAGTTATTGTAAATAGACCCGGTGAGACAGAAAGAGTGATATTAGGATTCAAAGCTCCTCCTATTGATAATCCAGATTCATATCCTCTTATGGTTTTGGATCAAATACTAAGCGGTGGAAGATCAAGCAGGTTTCATCAAGCTATTGTAGAAAAAGGTCTTGCAATATCTGCTTGGACTTCATATTTCTCAACAAAAGATGGATTTTTATTTATGATCGGAGCAACTCCAAAACAGAGAGTGAATCTTGTTGATGTTGAAAAAGCATTATGGGAACAAATTGAAGAAATAAAATATAATCCTCCAACAGAAGATGAACTTCAAAGAGCAATAAATCAATATGAAGCATATTTGATATATGAAAATGATAGTGTTTCAGATCAAGGTAAATCTTTAGGATACTTTAATTCTGTAAATTCTTGGAATTATATTAATACTCTTATTCCTGCAATAAAATCAGTAAAACCAGTCCATATTCAGTTAGCTGCCCAGAAATATTTAACAAATCAGACTCTCACAACAGCCAGATTTATCCCATCAGAACTTATTTCAGACAGTAGAGAGAAAATATTTTCAGTGGATAAAATTTCTGTAAGTAAAGAAGATTCTATAAAACCACAGAAAAAGATAGAGTCATATCAAGTGTTCAGAGCCACATTAGATAATGGCATAAAATTAATTGTTCAGCAAAACCCATCAAATCCTACAATAGCAATCACTGCAAGCATAAAGGCTGGAAGTATATTTGATCCTGCTTATAAATCTGGCACAGCAAGTTTAACTGCAGATAATTTAAAAAGAGGCACAATTGAAAGAAGCTCATTATCAATTGCAAATGAAATTGATAATCTAGGAGCTGAGATAAGCTTTTCAGCAAATATTGAGAGTTTATCTATAAACGCAAAATGTCTTTCAAGAGATATTGATAAAATAATAGAGCTTATGGCAGACCAGTTAATCAATCCAATATTTGATAAAGATGAATTTAGCAAATCCAAATCTGAGATAATTTCAAAGCTCAAAAGAGCAAAAGAGTCTCCATCTGCAATGGCAGAAAGAGCGTTTAATGGTGCAATATTTCCATTTGGTCATCCATATCATGAGCTTAATGTTGATGACAGCATAAAGAACATCCAAAATATAGAATCTGAAGATATAAAATATTTTCATAATAAGTATTACAAACCTAATAATATGATAATTACAATAGTAGGAGATATATCAGGCAAGGAAGCAGAGGAATTAATAAAAAAACACTTTGGTAAGTGGAAAGATAAACCAGAAAAAATAGATATAAACATAGAAACTATAACAAAATCCAAATCACAAAAAATAATAAAGTATATACCGGGCTCTATTGAAAATGTTGTATTGTTTGGATTTCCATTAGGTGTAAAAAGATCAGACCCTGATTTTTATAAAATAAGAATTGCAAACCAGATACTTGGTGGTGGAGGTTCACTATCAAGCATTCTAGGTATAGAGCTTAGGGAAGAAAGAGGACTTGTATATGGAGTTTGGTCAAGTTTTGATGCTACATTAGGAGCAGGTGCTTGGAAGATAAGTTTAGGAGTAAGCAATCAAAACACAGATAATGCAGTTGCTGTTTTACAAGAGACTCTTAAAAGTTTCTCCGAAAATGGAGTTACTGAAGAACAATTCAGACAAGCTAAAGATTTTTTAATTGGTGTTTTTCCTATTGCTCTTGAGACAAATGAAGGTATTGCAAATGCACTTCACAATGCAGAATTTTATGGTTTGGGTGATAATTATATCTTACAGTATAGAGATTTAATAAAAGCAGTAACTCTTGATGAAGTTAATGAGGCAATAAAAAAATATTTCAATCCAAAAGATTCAGTGATTGTGATTGCTGGTCCATATAGAGACAATAATAGTTAATTCATCTTTAATATATAATGAAGGATTATTATATTCAAATGAATAATAAGCTATTACTACATTTTATGTATTTATTTGTACATAAATGGGTATGTTAAAATGTAGAATAAATAAACTGATCTATATTTATATATAGTTTACGGAGGAAATAAAAAATGATGATATCTCAAAAAATGAACGATGCCCTTAATGATCAGATAAATGCTGAGCAATATTCCAGCCATCTTTATCTTGCAATGGCAGCTGCTTTTGAAAAGATGAATTTAAAAGTTTTTGCACAAAGATTTTATATGCAGGCTGAGGAAGAAACAACACATGCAATGAAATTCTTCAAATATATTGTTGATCAAGGTGGAGATGTTTGCTTAAAGCAAATTAATGCTCCAGAAGGAAAATTTGATTCCGTAAAGGACATCATTACTGAAGCAAGAGATCATGAGATAAAAGTAACAAAAATGATTAATTCTCTTGCTGAACTTGCTGAAAAAGAAAAAGATTATGCTACTAGATCATTTTTACAGTGGTTTATAGATGAACAGGTTGAGGAAGTTGCAAGTATGGAGGAATTGCTTGCTCTAGTTGAAATGGCTGGTCCTAAACAAATGCTTTATCTTGAAAGCAGACTTTATAGAATGATGCAAAAATAAAAACAAAAATCAATTGAAAACAATAATAAAATAAAGCCTGATTGACATATCCAATCAGGCTTTTATAAATTCATCAAAAATATTAGTATGGTGTAAATTTAATCTTTGCGTTGTCCCAATCTCCCATTGACTTGAAATTATAACTTCTTACACTACCATCTAAAAACAAAATATTATTGCTGCCATTGTGTGCACCAGGGTAATATAACCAAGCACTGAAAGCAACATTATCATTTGGAGTTCTATTAGGATCTTTAGGACTTTTTGCTGATGGCAATTGATTACCAATTACCACTTCAGGTACCCAAGCTCTTTTATGTATTGGATCAGTATCAAATATAGGTTTTATTTGTTTTCCAGTAGCGTTTCTAGACTCTTGGTATAAATTACCAAACCCCGGGTTTCCATTTGACAAACAGGTATCACCAGTCTCCCAGCCGTTTTCTTTTATAGGATCGACAGGAAATCTTCTTTTGTTACCAGATCCCGGAGCATCAAAAGCCAAGATAACTTGTGAAGCTCTTCTAGCTTTTGTTGTTATGTCTCCTTGGCCTTCTTGAATCAATTCGTTAAATGAATA
>JBDNDK010000054.1:0-13151 GCA_046719185.1 Armatimonadota bacterium | reverse complement strand
TATGATATATCTTATATCTATCTATCATTATCTATCTATATCTATCTATCTATATCTATCTATATCTTATATCTTAATATATATATTATATATTATATATATCATGAGATTAAATTTTGATTTTGATGTTTGGAATTAAGCTTTCCGGCTGTTGGTGGAATGATAAACTTAGCTTTCCGTCAGTTGACGCCATCAATGGCGGCAACGGTCTGCCATTAATGGATAGAGGTATATTAATTGAAAGTATTTTAATTCTTCAATACTATTTAATCAAATGTGGTAACAAAATCAAGTCTTGCTGTGGTGTCTCCATCATTCTGATTTATAATTGAATTATTTGGAGATTTCTTTTCTGCAGATAAAATTATAAACTTGTCTGATGCTATCCTATGATCATATTTAATTCTAAACACATTATCATCATTAGCATTTTCGCCTCTAGTGAGACTTGTCCAACCATAATAAAACTCAAAGCCTGCCTTATTTGAAAATTGCCCTTTTATACCAAGCCCCTTTGTATTACTATGTCTTTTTAACACATCATTCTTATCCTCAGAATAATCAGCAAATAAACTTGTGTTTGGATTTATCTTTTGACTAAGAGTAAGTGTAGAACCACCCATTGGAAGAACCACACCATTTTGCCCATCTTTACCAGCATAGGATTTATATGTTAATTTTGCATCATCAGATATTTTCCAATTCAATCCATAGTCATGTCTATGAATTGGCTGACCTGTCTGAGTGGTAAACTCTTGATTTGTATAACTTAAACTAATTATACTATTTGGATCTTCTTTAGTTTTGATTTGAGTTAATTTTGAATTATATGTAATTCTATTTTGAGTATTCAACACTTCACTATTCTCAATCAATATATCAGAACCTAAAGCTTGAGCCTCTAGCTTGAATGAATTATTTATCTTAGTATTCACTCCTCTAAGAGTTGCTTCATCTACTTTTTTACCAACTCTTATATTGTCAAATATTAAGAAGTTCTTAGCTAATAAACCATTTAGAGAAAACTGCCTAGCCATTTGTGTTCCATAAGGTCCATCAAGTCTATCTGTTATCAAATAAGATAAATTAAGAGAATCATTAGCATCTTCAGCTGAAGCTTCTCTAATGAGCCAATCTATTCCAGCTGTATAGCTAGTTTCTGCCACTCCCTTATAATCTTTATCAATTTCATTATATGAGCCTATCAATGAAATATTCTTAAATGCATTTGTTTTTAAACTAAATCCCTTATTTTCAGAAAATCTACCATCAGAAAATGATAATGATCCATATTCTATTGAAAATGAAGTAGGCATATTGGGATTAGTAACAAATCTATACAATTGTTCATTTATACTCAATGGCACATTGTTCCCATTAGCCTCTGAAGATGTTTCATTAACAGCTCTAAATTGAGTGCCACCAAAAATATTGAAACTATGATCAATAGTATATCTTTCTGTATCCCTTGAAATAATATTTCCATCAAGATTTGTATATGATACTGAATCTCTAAATAAATGAACTTTAGGTCCAACAGTTGGAGCATATCTTAAATTAGTTCTATTTTTATGTCTTGCTTCTCCAATAGAATCATTATTAGATGAATAATCATAAGTATCAAAACTAATAGCATCTGTAACTTTATAATTTAATGTATAATCTCTGCTGGAAAAACCTATATCAGAAACAAGTGATGCTTTGTCACTGTCAATAATATCACTTAGTCTATTAAAGTCTTTATCAATATTCTGTATATTAGCATTGAAACTAAATCTATCACTATTTATATTAAGATTTTGTCTCAACATTCCAGCACCAGTATAATCTTTTACATCTGCACTAGTGAATGATGTCTTGAAATTAAACATTTCAAAGTTTGCACCAAATTCATCTCTGGTCATACCATACTCATTACCATAATTGAGAATCTCTATTGGCTGTAGATGTGCAATTCTTGTAAATGTCTTGTCAATATTTCTTGTTCTATAGTAAAGATTAAACTTTTCACCCTTTGCATTGAAAGATGTTCTTTTCAATCCACCACTATCAGAATTGATTAAAGACAATCCTAAAGATGTATCAATATTTCCAAACTTAGCTTTTAGTGCATAATTCTTTCTATCAAGACCTGATTCATTCACAAAATTAGCTAAATCTTGAGCTGTAACTGCACTAGCTTCAGCATTAGGATCAAATTGTTTTCTTATAGCAAGAGCAGTTTTAGTTCTTTCTTCTGCACCTACAGCAGCCATTCTATTGAAACTAGAGCTAGCATCTCTGATATCTGCATCAAAGAATATATTTGAAAACTGCAAACTGAGTGAGCTCTGTGAAAGACTGCCAGTATCTGAAGTTAATCTGGAATGTGTAAAACCACTCCATATTGGATTCACTTGAACATTCTCACCTTCACCTGTAATAGTTTCTCCAGTCTTAAACTGAAGACCATATATATCTTTAGACACACCAGCCTCAAGTGCAAGCTGTGCTCTATCAGCTTCTCTTATCTGGAGAAACTTAGCGAAATTCTTTCCCACATCTCTGGACATATAGCTGATTTTATAATTGCTGGAATTATATGCCAGTTGTCTTGTCTGTATGCTGTCTTTCTTATCTCTAATGGTGTTGAAAGACATACTCAAACCAGCACCACTTTCATCTGTTGGCATCTGAGCAGAAAAATCTAATCTCTTTATGCCTTTTTCTTTTTCCAAAACATTTAATGTATCTGCATCTGCTGCATTATCAGACCTAAGAGCTGAGAAACCTTCAAAATATTCACCAACATCCTGATATCCAAAATTAAATTTTACATCACCTACTCCATACTTTAAGTTCTGTAGAATAAGGCTATCAGATTTATATTCTTTAGTTTGCTTGTTTCTGCTGACAGGTGTATTGTTATTTAGCCTCAGTCTGTTTGTTTTCTGTGGAGATGAAAAATAAAGCAATCCGCCAATTGATGCATTATCACTAAAATTCAATGATGAGTTAATACCATATGTTAGTATATCCGGTGTTTCAACACCCTGTTTTGTATCTCCGGCTTTATATGAATAAGTGAGATTAAGTTTCATATTCTCACTAAAATTCATAGGCATTGCAAGACTGGTGCCGCCCGTCTTTTGTTTTTTCACATCATTAGAATATTTATAATCAACTCTAATTGAATCAAAAGATCTCACTGCCTCAGTAAAGTATAATGAGCCAGAATCATAATCAATTGTGTAATCAACATTTTTCTTAGCTCTTTTTGCACCAATATACACAGTTTCAGAATCCGGAATTATTCCACCATTACCAAGCATATAGCCGGCTCTTGTTCCATTTCCGGGAATTACTTCACTTGCATAAATACCAACTTCTTTTACCACTTCATCAGGAGCCACAGATACATCTGAGAAGGCGAATTGATATGATACAGCCAATATCATTGAGGTGATAAAAAATGATATTGCCCATTTATTGACCGTTTTTTGTATTGTTCTATGCTTAGTTAAGCAAAACATCTGAATACTCCGGTCTATATATAATTGTATCTGATATATATATTTGGTATTTTAGACGATACCTCTACTACATTCTACCCTATTTTTCTTATAAAAGTCTTGTATTTTGATGTAATTTATACTAGATTTATGCAAAAACTGTATATTTTTTGCATATGATACTTCAATCCCATCAATAATAATTATCACATTCAACTACTAATTCCTCTTATAGTATTTTACCATGTAATGGAACCAGCTTAAATTACATCCGTCCAATGCTTAACAGAGACACAATATTTATTAGCATTTTATATTTGTGTTCCCTCTGATTTGAAAAATGTACCTGTTAACAATATCAGTTATTATGCTTTTTTTGATTATTTTATAAAAGGATTGGGCAAAATGCGTGAAGTAGTATTAACTTTAAAAAATAAATATTATAATATTAGTAAATACAAAATGGTAAATGATACTGATCAGAATATTGTTGAAAGGGTACATCAGGGAGATCTAGATTCATTTTCAGAAATTGTAAAAAAGTATCAAGACAGAATATATAGCACTGTTTTGAACTATGTTGGCAATCCTGAAGATGCTTTAGATGTCACTCAAGATGCGTTCGTCAAGGCATATACCAGATTAGATAGCTTCAATAAAGACAGTGCATTTTACACTTGGTTATATAGAATAGCAATAAATACTGCAATTGATTTTTTAAGAAAAAGAAAATCAAGACCTGCTATATCTCTTAGTGATGAAAAATTTACAGAATCTGGCTTTGAGCCTGAAGCAAAAGACAACTACTCAGACCCAGTGAGAACTCTCTACTCAAACGAGCAAATGAGAGAGTTGAGATATGGCCTAACAAAACTATCTGAAAAACTAAGAAGTGTTATAATACTCCATGATATACAGGGAATGTCTCAAGATGAGGTTGCTGAAATCCTCAAAATTCCTGTGGGCACAGTAAAATCTAGAGTGTCAAGAGCCAGAAATACTCTGAAAGATATATTAAGAAGCAAAGGTGATACAAAATGAATTGTAAAAAAGTAAACTCCATGCTCTCTGAATATATTGACGGAAGTCTATCAGAAAAACAAAAATCTGTTGTAGAAGAGCATATCTCAAAATGCCCAAATTGCATTGCAGAATTGAAATATATGCAAAATATGATTTATGGCTTAAAAAATTGCTCAACAGAAAGAATTCCTCTGGATTTGTGGCCTCAAGTAAGAACTACTATATTAGATAAAACACCGCACAGAATTGGAATAGGCAAAAGATGGTCATATAAATATGCACTATCAGCTTTTGCTGTTTTGATTATTTTAGCTGTAATACTTACAAATACATTCAATCTGCCTTTATTCAGCAATAGAATAAATAACAGCATAGCAGGTAATTTTATTGAAAGTAAAAATCAAACACCACAGGCTGAATTTGATCAATTTCTAAACTATCACATATCTGCTCATAAAAAACAACCTTTGATAGATCCAGATTTAATGTTTATTACTATAGAACTTGAAAAAAATGGAGCAGTATCAAATAATAGGTAACTATGAGACAAATTAAAATTATTCTCATCTCAATTTTACTGATCATACCGTGCAGTATTTTTGCAAATAGTGCTGTAGATATTGTAATCAAGGCAGAAAAAGCAGAATCTAATGTCTGCTACAGAGGCATCAAGCAGGCAATAGTAAATGTGAACAACAAAAGCCATATATCAATGTTCAAAATTACTCATTCAAAGCCTGATAACACAAGAATAGATTATCATAGTCCATCTATAATGAATGGAATGATTGTAATTCAAAAAAATAATAATGAATGGCTGTATAGACCATCTGAAAGGGCATGGGAATATACTCCATACTCATCAAGAACTAATACTAAAGAAATCCTTAATCAAGCTCTGAAAAATTTCAAACTGGAAATAATAGGTAATGGTAGAATTGCAGACAGGGATGCAGTTATTATAAAAGCAACACCTCTACAGAATACAGAAAACCTGAGAAAAGTATGGATTGATAAAGAATATTATCTGGTATTAAAAACTGTTGTGGAAGATGATAATGGGAAACCGCTGAGAGCAGTTTATTTTAAAGAAATAGAATTCAATCCAACCAATATATCCAAATCAGCCTTTAAAGTTGATGGAATTGTTAAAGTATATAAAAAACCTGCAAAAATAGATTTTAATGTATCAAGACCAACATATCTGCCTGCAGGCTATAAAGAAATTGATTTTAGAGCTAATAAAATTAACAATCATACATGTGTGCATATATTATACTCAAATGGAGCTAGTGTGATATCACTTTTCCAGAGAAAATCCTCCAACAGTATCCCTCAAAGGCAATTTAGAGCAATTACAATAAACAACCATAGCTGGGATAGAAATGGAATATCATATACACTCATTGGAGAAGTAAGTAATTCAGAGCTGTTAAAAATTGCGAGTTCAATAAAATAATTAAAACTCCACTGTTCTTAGTCTGCTTACCAAATTAAGCATAAATGCCCTATTATCAAGGCATATATAGTCCAACATACCACCCATTCTGTAAAATGACTTACAAAATCTTAGATAATATGCAGGGTGATCCATTGGAGGCTCACCTTGAGTCCAGTCCCAATCTCCACCATCTTGAATATCAACAACAGCAAGATAATAATCCTTAAGCGGTTCATTGGTTTCTTTAATAGAAAGATTGTTTGCCATTGATAGAGATTTCTCAAAAATCATTGGTGCCATAACTGCTGAACCAACAGCCAGATGCACTCCGCCAGATAAGTTGGCAACACTGTTTGTGTATGATAAAAAGTCTCTAACAGCACCTCTTCCAATAGCACCACCGGAGTTTAATGGATGTGTATATATAATGTCATAACCTATCCCCGGATGCACAGTGAAAGGCACATTATATTGCCAAGCAGTGTATTGAACTGAGTATTCTTTATATTGATGCTCTATATTATGCCAGCCCGGTGCTAAATCAAACTCAGATATTAACTGAAGCATATCTGCTATAGCAGCAGCTTTTTCTGTTATCTTATCTTCATCTGCCATTTGTCTTAGCAGATGTCTTAATACCTCAGGTGAAGGAATAGAGTATCCATCTTGACCAATCATTCTGCCTACAGACTCACCATATCCCAAATCATCAATTCCACCTAAGGCAATTGCAAGATTGATATTTCTGCCGGTTTCTTCCCAAGTTCCAAAACAGCCTCTAGCTGTATTATCTCTCACACTCTCTGTGCTAAGACCCAAATATGCAAATTCCCAATCGTGTATTGAACCAGCTCCATTTGTAGCTATATGAGTAATCCAGCCGTCTTCTATAAGCCAATTCACAACAGGAGCTAAGCCATTTTTGATAAGATGAGCACCATAAGTGAGCATCACTGAACTATTACTCTTTCTTGCAGAAACAATTTTTTCAACTGTTCTATCAAGAAGTTTTTCCAAATTTTTTGATAACTCTGGAGGTTTTGATGATGGGTCAACAGCAATCTCATTTATATTAAGCTTATGAGCTCTCTTGCACAAAGGAAACATAACAAGAGATTTTCTATCCATTCTATCCAAATAAACACCTCAAACTGGAATAAACCAGATTATTTATCCACTAATGCACAAGTGAGATTTCCACTGCAGACAAGCTCTCCATCAACTCTGACTCTGCCTTAATTCTCCAAATACCTCTTCTGCCTGTTATAAGCTCAACTTTTGTAGTAATAGTATCTCCCGGAACTACCGGCTTTTTGAATTCAACTTCATCAATTGCAGCAAAATATGCTATTTTCCCTTCAGAATCAGGCTTCTTCATAAGCAGATAACATCCAACTTGTGCCATATGTTCAACTAACATAGGGTATGGAAAAATAGATTTCCCGGGTAAATGACCATTTAACACTTTTTCATTTATGGTTACATTCTTTATCCCAACACAAGCAGTTTCATCTTCATTAATCTCAATTATTTTATCCACTAATAAAAAAGGATACCTATGAGGTATCACAGATCTTATCTGCTCAACATCTATCATAAATTTAAGCCTCCAGAAAGAATGACAATTTTACTACTTTTGCCCGTATTTCTCAACATATCTTTTATGTGCTCTTATAACTTCAGATTTTGGTATAGGAACCGGTCTGCCTCTGAGCATAGCCAGATGAACAGTTTTAGCCACATCTTCAACCATCACAGCAGCTTTTAGAGCACTCATGCCATCAGCACCAACAGTAAACACACCATGATTTTGCAAAAGAATTGCAGGACAAGTGCCAATATGCTGAACAACAGCTTTTCCTATTTCTTCCTCACCAATCTGGCAATATGGACCACAAGGAATAGTTTGACCAAATTCATCTGCTATTGCAGTAAGCACAACAGGAATTGGCTCTCCCAATGCAGCAAAACTAGTTGCATGGTTTGAATGGGTGTGCACAATAGAATTCACATGATTCATTTTTTTGTATATATAAAGATGTGTTGGTAAATCTACTGATGGAGCAAGCTCACTTTCAATAATATTGCCATCTATATCAACTACACTCATATTCTCTGGTGTGAGATCATCAAAAAATACACCACTAGGTTTTATGACTACATATCCTGTTTCTGTATCTCTCACACTCACATTCCCACTTGTCCAAACAACAAGATTATTTTTAGGAAGCTCTTTGTTGAGCATACAAACTTCTTTTCTCACCTCTGAAAGTATCATCTAATGCTGGTCCTCCTTGATTTTCTTTAGAGTTTTCATTACATCATTAGTCCCTCTTCCAAAATAATCATGGAGTTTTTTGTATTCAGCAAACAGCTTTGTATATATTTTATGATTTTCAGGATCAGGCTTGAATGTGTAGTCTTTCACTCTTGCCATTTTATCTGCAGCCTCTTTAATACTATCATATCCACCATTTTCACTTCCAGCAGCAACAGCACCCCACATAGCTGAGCCTAATGCAACAGTTTGAGGTGAAGCTGCTATTTTGAATTCTCTATTTGTAACATCAGCATAAATCTGCATCAAGAAACTGTTTTTTTCAGGCAAGCCGCCACAAGCTACTATCTCATCTACAGCAACACCATTTGAAACAAAAGCATCAATAATAATATTTGTGCCATAAGCTGTTGCCTCTATGAGAGCTCTATATATCTCTTCTGGTTTTGTGTTTAGATTCATTCCTAAAATCATACCAGTAAGGTCTGCATCCACTAATATACTTCTGTTTCCATTCCACCAGTCTAGTGCTAACAATCCACTCTGACCGGGTTTGAGTATTGCAGCTTTTTCTGTTAATAATTCATGTATGCTCATATCTTTCTTTTGTGCTTCTTCTATATATGATGCAGGGACACAATTTTCAATAAACCATGCAAAATGGTCACCTACACAAGATTGTCCTGCTTCAAAACCAATAAATCCAGGGAGAATGCCATCTTCAACATATCCACACATACCTTCAACAAGTGCTGTTTTTTTACCAAGAACCATATGGCAAGTGCTAGTTCCCATAATCATAACCATAACGCCTTCTTTGGTAACAGTAGCAGCCGGAACAGCCACATGAGCATCAACATTTGCAACAGCAACAGCAGTGCCAGCTCTAAGATGCATTTTTTCAGCCATCTCTTCAGTAAGTTCTCCTGCTTTTGCACCTATTGGATATATATCTCTGCTCATTTTCTCATCAACAACATTTTCAAATCTTTCATCTAATGCCTTAAAGAAATCTTTTGATGGGAAACCAGTTTTTTTCTCCCACATTGCTTTGTATCCAGCAGTGCAAGCATTTCTAGTTTCTTTCCCAGTAAGCTGAAGAACAATCCAATCAGCTGCTTCAATCAGCTTATCTGCAGCTTCATAAACTTCAGGTGCTTCATCTAATATCTGAAGAGCTTTGGGGAAGAACCATTCGGAGCTTATCTTTCCTCCATATCTTGCAAGAAACTCCTCTCCTCTTTTTTCTGCAAGCTCATTTATTTTATTTGCCTCAGGCTGAGCAGCATGATGCTTCCAAAGTTTCACCCAAGAATGCGGATTCTTTGCCCAATCAGGGTCAAAACATAATGGATTACCAGTCTTGTCAATAGGCATCATTGTGCAAGCAGTGAAATCTATTCCTATGCCTATCACCTCATCTCCACTAACACCAGCCTGCCTTAATACAGAAGGAACCGTAGCCTCAAGAGCTGTGAGATAATCTTTAGGATCCTGCAATGCCCAATCTGGAGGTAGTTTTTCTCCAGTTGACGGAAGATATTCATCTATAACAGCATTTGCATACTCATACACACTAGATGCAACTTCCTCACCTGTTGATATATCAACTAAAAGTGCTCTGGCTGACAAAGTGCCAAAATCAATTCCAAGAGAATATTTTTTCATTTTTCTCACCCTATGATCATTATTATTCATTAACGGCTATAATAGCTCTTATCACACCATCTTTTTTCTGATATGCCATTTCCATAGCTTCCACAGTTTTTTCTAATGGGAATCTATGAGTTGCAAAACTAGCAACATCCACTCTGCCTTCAGCAGCCATTTCCATAGCATCTTCAGTGGTCAGATTGCTTCTTCTTACAAATATAGCACTCAGCTGTTTTCTTCTTGCATAAGATGCTGCAAATGGATACTCATCAGAATATGGAATGCCAACCACAATCACTCTTCCAAGCACTCTTGCAATCTTACAAGAATCTTTAACAGTGTCAGATTCACCTGCACATTCTACTACAAAATCAGCTCCTCTGCCATCTGTCAAAGCTAAAATTTGTTCTTCTAAATCACCAGCATTAGGATTCACAACTTCATCAGCACCTAATTTTAATGCAGCATTCCTTCTCTCTGCAACTGGTTCGGAAACAATTACCCTGCCTATATTATGAATTCTAAGTGCCTGCAAAACAGACAATCCAATAGCTCCAGCACCAATTATAACAGCAGTCTCACCAGCTCTAACATCAGATAACTCAACAGCATAAAATCCCACAGCTAATGGCTCAATCATTGCTATTTCATCATAGCTTAGATTATCTGGTGCTTTAACAACAAGCTGTGAGGGCCAAGTGATATAATCTCTCAAACAGCCATCAGTTGGAGGTGTGCCAAAAAAAGGTATATCAGGACAAACATTAAAATTTCCTGATTGGCAATATTCACACACCATGCAAGGTTTTGCAGGTTCTATTGCAACTCTATCACCTACTTTTATATCTGTTACACCTTCTCCAACAGCAGTAATAAGCCCAGATGCTTCATGACCAATAACAATTGGTTCTTTCACAACTGCTGTGCCAATTTTTCCATCAATGTAATAATGCAGGTCTGATGCACATACACCAACTGACATTATTTTTATTTGCACTTCACCTTTTTGCGGCTGTGGTATAGGTTCATCATGCATTCTTAGGTCTTTTGGACCATGTAGTCTTAATGCTCTCATTTGATATCCTTTATTTTACAGCAATCATATTATTCCAGTCGTAGCCAAATTTAACATCAACCTTAAGAGGAACTGCCATTTGATATGCCTCAGACATTCCCCTGCTTATTATACCAAATAAGCTGTATAATTCATCTTCGGGCACCTCAAATAACAACTCATCATGCACCTGCAAAAGCATCTTGGCATTAGATTTTTCTTTTTTTATTATATTTTCAACTTTTATCATTGCAAGCTTCATAATATCAGCAGCTGTGCCTTGAACAGGAGTGTTAAACGCAGCTCTTTCTGCATTTTGCCTTATGTTAAAGTTGGAATTTCTAATATCAGGGACATATCTTCTTCTGCCAAGCAGTGTAGAAACATAACCATATTCTCTTGCAAAATCAATTGTTGATTCTATGTATTTTCTCACACTTGGAAACCCATCAAAATATGCATCAATATATTTTTTTGCCTCTACTCTTGGAATTCCTAAATTTCTAGATAATGTAAAATCAGCCATTCCATAAAGCACAGCAAAATTTATTGTCTTTGCTCTTCTTCTCATCTCTGAGTCCACCATATCAGCTGAACATCCAAAAAGCTTTGTGGCAGTAGTTAGGTGTATATCCTCATCATTCTCAAAAGCTGAGACTAATCCAGAATCTTGAGTAATATGTGCAAGCACTCTTAGTTCTATCTGGGAATAGTCAGCAGATACCAATATCATATCTTCATCAGCAATGAATGATTGTCTAATCTTTCTTCCAAGCTCTGATTTAATTGGTATGTTTTGCAGATTTGGATCACTTGATGAAAGCCTGCCAGTTGCAGTAACAGCCTGATTGAATGTAGTATGTATTCTGTTAGTTTTTGGGTTTATAAGTTTAGGCAAAGCATCTGCATAGGTTGTTTTCAATTTTGTGAGTTCTCTATATTTTAGAATATCATCTACTATCGGGTTCTCTGCAGCAAGCTCTTCTAATACATTAGCAGATGTGGAATATCCTGTTTTTGTTTTCTTAGAGGCAGTGAGACCCATTTTTTCATACAACACTGCTCCAAGCTGTTTTGGTGAACCAATATTAAATTCCTCACCTGCTTGCTGATATATGTTTGTCTGCAAATTGGAAATCTCTTTTTCTAATTCAGATGAGAACTCTGATAATGCATTTCTATCCACACATATCCCAGTCATTTCCATTTCAGCTAAAATCGGAGCAAGTGGCAGCTCAATATCATTGTATAATGAATCCATACCATCTTCTTGAAGCCTCTTAGTTAAAATGGGAGTAATTCTGTATATTGATTCTGTTTCATTGCATATAGATGTAGTTTCATCACAAGATTGATCTGTTTCTTTTGGAAGCTCAAGAGATAATTGTTCAAAAACAACATCACCTAATTGAAATGAACTTCTGGAATTATCTATCAAATATGCAGCTAACATTGTATCAAACTTAGCATTTTTCAATTCAATACCAGCATTTTTGAATGCTGCATAAGCCATCTTTATATCATGACAATATTTTACAATGGAGTCATCTTCTATAATCTCTTTTATTTGAACTATGTCTGCAACATATCCCTCATCTGCAGATAAATCAAGAATCAAACACCCTTTTTTATCTGAAAGTTTTATGTATGCAGTGCTATCTTCACCAATGCAAACTGCTATTCCCAGAAGTTCAGCATCAACTGTTTTGTTATTTTTTATTCTATAATGAACTGCACACCTACCGGATTGTTTGATGCCTGATATTAAATCTCTAAGCTCATTGTCTGAGCTAATCCTAGTGCATTTTCCAAGCTTGATATTGTTCTGAGGTATTTGTTTTCTTTCTGCAGTTTCAACCTGTGGAATCTTAGCAATCATACTTCTGAACTCAAGCCTCATAAATAGATCTTTAAGTGCAGAATAATCAGGCTGCTTTATCTGATAATCATTAATATCAAATTTTACAGGAAGCTGTGTTTCAATTGTAGCTAGTTTTTTTGATAGAATAGCAATATCCACATTATTTTTTAGAGACTCTCTAATTTTGTTTTGCTTGATATTGTCAGCATTTTCAATTATAGATTCTATATTGCCATACTCTTGTAACAACAGTGCAGCAGTTTTATCTCCAATTCCCGGCACTCCAGGGATATTATCTGATGAATCACCCTTTAGACCCTTAAAATCCGCCATCTGGCTTGGTGCACCGA
>JBDNDK010000053.1:0-13323 GCA_046719185.1 Armatimonadota bacterium | reverse complement strand
GGTGAGCGATCGCCATCTATCTATATCTATCTATCTATATCTATCTATATCTTATATCTTTATCTTAATATCATGATAGATATGATAGATATATCTATCTATATCTTTATTTTTGATAATGATATTGATATTGATATGATATATCTTATATCTTATATCTTATATCTATCTATCATTATCTATCTATATCATATATCTATCTATATCTTATATCTTAATATATATATTATTATATATTATATATATCATGAGATTAAATTTTGATTTTGATGTTTGGAATTAAGCTTTCCGGCTGTTGGTGGAATGATAAACTTAGCTTTCCGTCTGTTGACGCCATCAATGGCGGCAATAGTTTTCATAGATAAATGATGATGGATTGCAGTATGCAATTTAACTATACATTAGCAAGCATGTTTCGCAAGCAAGTTCCCGCAAACACCACAATTATATTTTATTGTATCTAATCAAAACACTTTGTCTCAATCACATTTTATATGCTAAAGTATATAAAGCAATTATTATGAGGTGATTATTTTGATTATTGACCATATTAGAAACCATGAATTGTATGAAGGGCTTAGTCCTATGATTCAAAAAGCTTTGAGATATCTTGCTCAAACAAACTTTGATGAGATGGAAGCCGGTAAATATGAAATAGAGGGTGATAAGCTTTTTGCTATTGTTCAAGACTATCAAACCAAAAAGATTGAAGATAAAAAATGGGAAGCACACAAGGAATATGTGGATGTGCAGTATATTGCCAAAGGCAAAGAGCTGATGGGATGGGTGGATATTGAGAAGATTAAATCTCAAGATGAATATAACCCAGAAAAAGATATTTTCTTCTGCAAGGCTGATGGTGATTTTGTCACTGCTGATGAGGGTGTCTTTGTGATATTTGCACCTCAAGATGTGCATATGCCCGGTGTTGCTATAGATTCACCAGATGATGTTAGAAAAGTGGTTGTGAAAGTGAAGATTAACTATTAGATTTCTTGTTGTTTGCAAGCTCTAAATCTTCTAAAAATAGAAACTGTTGAGCCCAGCCTGCATATTTGCCGTATCTGTTGATAAATGCTTGGGAAATCTCTTTGTAGAGCCTATCTGTGACTGTTTTACATCCATCAGCACACATCCCAAGCCTCATTGCAAGCTGTCTAATGTGTGTGTCTACTGGCACTGCCTCATCTTTATCTAGTGAAAACAGGCACACACAATCTGCTATCTTAGGACCAATGCCTGTTATACTCAATAATTCCTCTTTTGCTTTGCTGTATGGCATATCTCTAAGAGATTCAACCCAATCTTTATCTTTCTGCATTATCTGAGTTGCTACCATCTTTAGATTTCTGCCTCTGAATGCCAGCTTTTCTGTCTGCCTCAAATCATCTTCATCAGCACAAGCAACCCTTTCTATTGTAGGAAATGCATAGTAGCATGAATTATCAACTTCACAGACCAGCTTCCCAAACACTCTTGCCAGTCCCTCAATAGCCTTTGATATCTTTGGAATGCTGTTTACTGTTGAACAGATAAAAGAGAGGATTGTTTCAGATGGATATTGTCTCAATAACCTAAGACCATAATATTTTGTTATCAGTTTAGATAGATACTTATCAGACTTTGCAAGGTTATTATATATACTGCTCACATCATCATTTAATCTCAAATAATCTATCACAATATCAATATCCATTTGAGGGAAAGTTCTCCACCAAAGAATATCATCATCTGTCTTTTTTAACTCTATTAATCTATCACCAACTACACCTTGCCAAATGTTATCTGAATTCTTTATCCATCTGAAAGCTTGACCACAGGTGAATATTAAATCTAAATCCAGAGGCTGATTATTTAGTTCTATTTTTTCAAATTGTGAGGTTTTCAACTGAATCTATCCAATGCTATTCTTTATCATTTTTCACTTTTTCCAGCTCAGCTTTTAAAAGTGCCACTTCCTGAGTGAGTTTCTTTTCCATTTCTAAAAGTCTTGAAATAGTGAGAGTTACCTGCAAAAGAAGAATTGATATAAGACCTATTGCCAACACAAAAACAGCAGAAGGTGCATAGGCAATGCCAACCATTTCAGCAAATCCTTCAACCCAAGGTCTATGGAAAGAGAATATACCCAATATCACAACAGCACCTATCCAAACTATTGAATACTCTTCTTTTAGCTTGTGTTTTCTAACCAGTTCCAACAGACCCATAGCTGCAAGTATTGTAAAAACAACTGCAATTATCTGAACTCTTACATTCATACTTCATTCTCCATAGGTGGTATATACTCTTTTCTAGGATGCCTTAGTGAACACACAAAAATTGCTAAGAGAACTTTTATCATATAATATACAGCTTTGAAGGCTTTAATAGAAGACTCTCCGCCTTGTCTTTCTCTCATTTTTACAGGTATCTCATTAATTCTAAACTTATTTTTCTTAAGGACAACCAATGCTTCCACTTCAGGAAAATCCTGAGGATAATATTCTGATAAAAATCTAATCCCTCTTTTGTTGTAGCCTCTAAATCCTGATGTTGGATCTGATATTTTCTGATTAGTTGCAATTCTTATTGCTGTTTTGAGTATATTTATACCAAGCCTTCTCATTGGAGTAGATCTAAAACTTGAGTTATCAATAAATCTTGAGCCTATACAAACATCATAATCACCATTCTTAATTGATGCAAATAATAATTCTATTTCTTCAGCCACATGCTGACCATCTGCATCAAACTGGCATGCATAATCATATCCATTTCTGAATGCATATTTTAGACCAGTCTGCACAGCTCCACCAATGCCTAGATTGTGAGGCAAGGTGATGACATTGCAAAGACCAGTTGATTTTGCCACTTCTGCAGTGTTGTCTATAGAACCATCATTTACCACTACAATATCCACATCAGGACAAGCAGAATGCAAATCTTGCAGAGTGAATGTGATAGACTGTTCTTCATTGTATGCTGGAATTATAACAAGAGTATTAGATCTTTTATTCATACACAACCTAATTTTGAGGATTAAGGCATAAAAGTTAGAAGTATGTGTTAGTGTTCAATTAAAATATAATATTCTCCCTTAAAAAGGGGGTGAGGCTTTAGCCTCGGGGGATGTATTATAAAAATCTAAATTACATCTCCCTGCTTTCACTTTGTTCAAGCTCTTCCTTCAAAAGGGTGAATTAATTGACAAAATCACATATAACATATAGGAAACCCGGTGTTTCAGGAACTTGTTTCCGAAACTTTGACTATCTAACTTCATTAACCTTTAATTCTCTTAGTAACATCACTAAATAATATACCACATTAGCAAACTTATCTATCCACCAACTTCACACATTTGGTGAACAATAATATAAAAAAGTATCATTCAAGCTCTTGACAAATGTTGATTGTATTGTTAATCTTAAGTTGTTTATATTATTTGCCAATTTGAAATTGGTATTGGATGGTTATTGATTTGATGGAAACAAATATTAATAATAAAATCAATTACCTTACTCGGGGATCTAGGGCACATAGTCTTCGGATGCTTGAAGATGGCCTCTGCATCTCCCAACATTTCCATGTGCTTTTGATAAACTAGAGCCTGCCATGCATTTTGTCATGGTGGGCTTTTTTTTGTGAGGTTGCCTAGGAATGAGCCAAGATGTTTTAGTTTTGAATAGTGACTATGAACCGCTTAATATCTGCAATTTGAGAAGGGCTGTATCTCTTGTCTTTCTTGGCAAAGTGGATGTGCTGCATGAAAATGGAAAAACACTGCAGTCTCTAAGCTCAGATTTTCGTGCTCCATCTGTGATTAGACTTAAAAACCATGTAAAAAGACCAAAGCCTAATCTTAGACTTTCAAGAAGAAGTATATTAGCTAGAGATAACTACACTTGCCAGTATTGTGGAGTCAAAGGTCAAGACTTAACAATCGACCATATTATTCCTAAAAGGCTTGGTGGACCGACAACTTGGGAAAATCTTGTTTGCTGCTGTAAAAAATGCAACTCAAAAAAAGGTGCTAAAACTCTTGAGCAAGTTGGCTTCACTCTTGCAAAACCTCCAAGAAAACCTAAATATGTCCCATTTATTAGTTTGACCAAATTTGTAGTAGGCACAAGGAATGAAGTGTGGAGAGATTATCTACCTATGTTTGATAAGGCTATAGTTGAGGCAATGAATATTGAATCTGCATCTGTGAATTAAAAAAATCTAATTTAAATAAAGATAACAATGTCATTCTGAGCGTTAGCGAAGAATCTCTTTCTAGCCTCTTATGTCTTACCTCTAATATCTAAACAACATCCCCTTTTTAAGGGGGAATTATTAAGAAATGTGCTTATCCTTCAAAGAGGAATTATTAAAATACAGCAATAATTACCCAATTCCCCCTTTGAAGGGGGAGCTTGAACGAAGTGAAAGCGGGGGATGTATTTCAAGAATCTTGTTTTTGATTAAATAGACCCTCACGCTTCGCTCAGGGTGACAAAAATTCTCTAACATCCAAACAGATTTTTCTTAGCTTGCTACTTAGAATGACATCTGATATATTTAATCATTTCTCTCTTTGCTTATAAGTGTCAAAAATTCGTTTCTTGTTGCAAGGTCATCATGGAAACTGCCCAATACTGAGGAAGTCGTCATATATGAGTTTTGCTTTTGAACACCTCTCATCATCATACAAAGATGTTTTGCTTCTATCACAACTCCAACTCCCTCAGCTTCTACAGAATCCATTATTTCTCTTGCTATCTGCTGAGTGAGTCTTTCCTGTATTTGAAGTCTTCTTGCATATAATTCAACAATCCTTGCTATTTTGCTAACACCCAACACCTTGCCTTTGGATATATATCCAACATGACATCTGCCAAAAAATGGAAGCATATGATGTTCACATAGGCTGTATAGCTCAATGTCTTTCACTACAATCATATTATTTGTTTCTTGAGTGAATATTGCTTGATTAACCACATCTTCAGGCTTCATTTTGTAGCCTTGTGTTAGAAACTGATATGCTTTAGCAACTCTATGAGGTGTTTTTAGTAATCCTTCTCTATCTGGGTCTTCACCTATCTCAATAAGTAGTTCTCTAATTAAGCTTTCAACTTTTTCTATATTCATTCTAATATCTCCTCACGAAGAACTGAGGTAAATACACTCAATTCTTTCATATTATCCAGTGGTGCAGACTGAGCTATTTCTGCAAGTGATTTTTTTGTATCAGGAAGAATCAAGTTTGGTGCCAATTCATATAATGGTACACAAACAAATGGTCTTTTATATATATCAGGATCTGGTATTACAAGCTCAGGTTCATTTATGCATATATTATCATATACCAAAATATCCAAATCAATTGTTCTTGGAGCATATTTGTCATCAGTTCTAAATCTGCCCAAATCTTCTTCTATCTTTCTACACAGGTCATATTTTAATACATAAGGTTCTAGGTTTGTTTCTACTTCCACAGCACCATTGTAAAATATATCACCTTTATCAGTTCCAAAAGGTTCTGTGATATAAAAATTTGATATGGCTTTTAGATTGAGTTTCTTTGAAAGTTCTATTAGTGCTATTTTTATATTAATTTCAGGTTCTATGTTTGAGCCGATGCCAATGTATGCTGTGGTCATAATTTACACCCTTTTTCTGGTAATTTCCACACCGACACTTCTGGCAAATCTCAAAGCACCGGGCTTTTCTACACTCACATCCACTTGATTAACATTATCAAATTCAAGACATGCTTCAGCAATATTTTCTGCTAGTGCTTCAACTAAAAAAAACTGAGAACCTTCAACCAAAGCTAATACTTTCTTTTTCACAGCTTTATAATCTAATGCATATTGAAAATCATCTGTTTTGCCGGCTTTTGATGTATCTGTATGCAGAGTGATATTTATCAGCACATCCTGTTTTTCTTTTCTTTCTTCTTCATAAATGCCTATTATGCATCTTAGCAGTATATCTTTGATATGTATTTTATCCAATACATCCTCCATTTATATGCCATCCGCCATCTAAGTATATAATCTGACCTGTTATATATCACTTGAGAGTAAAAACAGCACAGCATCTGTTATATCTTTCACTTTGCCCGCCTTTTTGAGAGGTACTGTGTTTTTCATAGATTCAAGATAAGTTCTGTCTTTTCCTTCTGGTGCAAGGGTCAATCCCGGAGCTACTGCATTCACTTGGAAATTTGGTGCAAGTTCAAGAGCCAGCATTTCAGTGAACAATTTTAACATATTCTTACTTGCAAAATATGAAGAATGTGCAAGGTCATAGTGAGACACTTTTGTATCCAGCAAATTTATAATATGCCCTTTGCTTTGGTGTTTCACAAATTGCCTTGATAATGCCAGCGGTGCCCATGCATTTATTTTTATGTTTTCTATCAATCTATCAAAACTAAAATCCAACAGCTTATCTGGAGAGAAAATTGAAGCATTATTTATGAGAACATCCAATTTTCCTGTGAGTTCAAAAACACTGTCAATTAGGTTATAAGGCTGATTAGGGTCTGATAAATCAGCTCTTACAGCCCATGCATTGACACCTAACTTTTTTATGGTGTCAACTGTTTTCAAGGCTTCTTCCTCTGATGTTGAATAATGCACAATTACATCTGCTCCACAATCTGCAAGTGCAAATGCTATAGCTGAACCAAGCCTTTTGGCAGAGCCTGTTACTAGTGCAGTTTTCCCTGACAGCTCTAATTTTGAATTGCCAATTTTCATACAAGCCTCAATATGATATTTGATATTTCTCAAAACTATAAATTGAGGCTGTTTCAATATTACATACTCTATGGTCAGTGTGCCGGTGTTTCTGGAACTTGTTCCCGAAACCAAATCAACCCAAAATATTCATTGCTAAAACTCAGAATAACCCGACCAAGTTTTTGAAACAGCTTCAAACAGAACAAAGTGAAAGATGGGGATGAGAATCTTTCACTGAAAAATTTTACATTATCTCATCAATTTTAGATGCCACAATAAAATCATTTATAGTTATTCCATTAACTGCATGAGTATATAAATCTACTTTAACTTTACCATAAGATATATGCAGATTTGGATGATGGTTTTCTGATTCTGCAATTTTTGTTATTTCATTTGCAAAATCCATAGCTTCAACAAAATTTTTAAATTTGAATGTTCTTTCTATTTGTTTTTCTGTGATTGTCCAATTAGGTACTTGTTTGCCCAGCTGTTGAGCTTCTTCCATAGTAAGAGGTTCAATTCCTCCTTCACAAGCCATACATTTTTGTTCTGTTAATTTCATTATAGCACCTCCACAAGTTCATTGTAGAAAAATATATCTACTTGAACCTAGATACCCAAAATTAGCCAATTATAAGCAAACATATTATAATATAAAAATTCATTAAATTGTCATTCAAAATACTTAGCTATGTTTGTGTGTATTGTTGATATGTAGATATATTATTAAATATTTCACAAAATTAAGCTTGGAAAAGGGTAATTATGTATAGTGATGGGTAAAATTATAATGGAGAGGCAGAGAAAAGAATCTGCTTCAGGGTTGAAAAGTTGGCCAGGCTTTTCAACCCATATTTTTTATTTATTTATATTCCCAAAGTTTTTCATGTTTTCCCATTGACATTAGTTTTACCTACAAGTATAATAACACAAATTGACTGCACCTTTAATTTCAGCACCGTGAGGCTGAGAAGGAATGCAATTATTTATAATTCTTTTTAGGGTTGAGTTCAGATAATTATGCCTTCTCATCACGGATGAGAAGGCTTTTTTTGAGCTTGAAATTCAAAGGTCTTTCATATCTACAAGCAATGAAGGAGTACTGTATATATGTCTGATATCATCACAAAAGTGATGGATGAAAATGAAATTAGACGGGCTCTTATCCGCATTGCTCATGAGATAATTGAAAGAAACAAAGGCTCTGAGAATCTTGTGGTGATAGGCATACAAAGCAGAGGTGTGCCTATGGCTGAAAGACTTGCAGAACTCCTCACAGAAATTGAAGGTATAACTGTTCCATGCGGTAGTTTGAATATAGCTTTTTATAGAGATGACTATGCCACTAGATCTGCAAACACTGTTGCTGCAAGTGATATAAATTTTGATGTGTCAGACAAAAAAGTAATTTTAGTTGATGATGTTTTATACACAGGCAGAACTATTAGAGCAGCTTTAGATGCAATAATGGATCTTGGAAGACCAGAAGCTATTCAGCTTGCTGTGCTTGTTGATAGAGGACATAGAGAACTCCCTATTAGAGCTGATTATGTTGGCAAAAATCTACCGACTGCCCATAGAGAAAAAGTAACTGTCAACTGGGCTCAGGCTCATGGTGAAGACTCTGTTTCCATTAAGAAGGAGCCAACTGATGATGAAGCTTAAAAGAAAACACCTTCTTGGTCTTCAGGATATTAATGCTGAAGAAATAATGCTTATTTTGCAAACAGCAAAATCCCACAAGGAAGTGATGAGCAGACCAGTTAAGAAAGTTCCTATTTTAAGAGGCAAATCTATTTGCACTCTATTTTATGAAAACTCCACCAGAACCAAAGCCAGTTTTGAATTAGCAGCAAAAATGCTTAGTGCAGATGTTACAAGCCTCTCTGTGGCTACATCAAGTGTTAAAAAGGGAGAATCATTCAAAGATACTCTTCTCACACTAGAATCAATGGGCATTGAGCTTTTTATAATCAGGCACGGAGCTGGAGGCTCATGTCATTTTGCTTCACAAATTGTAAAATCATGCGTTATAAACGCTGGTGATGGACTGCATGAACACCCAACTCAAGGTTTGCTTGATATGTTTACAATTTTAGAAAAAAAAGGCTCTTTTGAGGGATTGAAAGTGCTTATAGTTGGAGACATTATGCACTCAAGAGTTGCCAGATCAAATATTTGGGGATTAAGCAAGGTTGGAGCTGAAGTGAGAGTTTGCGGACCATCAACTCTTATCCCATCAGGTATTGAAGATTTACCTGTTAAAGTATTTCACAATTTAGATGAAGCTATGGAAGGTGTTGATGTAGTTAATATTCTCAGAATCCAGCTTGAAAGAATGGATAGAGGATTTTTCCCATCAGCAAGAGAATACTCACAGCTTTTTGGTGTAAATTCGGAAAGACTCAAGAGAGCAAAAAGTGATGTTACTGTTATGCATCCAGGACCTATGAACAGAGGTCTAGAAATATCAGCTGAACTTGCTGATGCTGATAATGCTGTTATTCTTGAGCAAGTAGCAAATGGAGTTGCAATTAGAATGGCACTTTTATATCTCATGCTTGGAGGTGGTAGTGATGAAAATCCTGCTTAAGGGCGGCACTATTATCAACCCAGCAAATGGTGAAGAGATAAAGAGTGATATTCTAATTGAAAATGAATATATTAAATCAATCAAACCTTCAATTGATGAAACTGCTGATGAAGTTATAGACTGCAAAGGAAAATATATATCACCGGGTCTTATAGATATGCATGTGCATTTAAGAGAACCCGGATATGAATATAAAGAAACTATAGCATCTGGTGCAAGAGCTGCAGCAGCTGGAGGATTTACCTCAATTGTTGCAATGCCCAACACAAGCCCAGCTGTTGATAATGCTGCAATGGTAGAATTTGTTCTTAAAAAAGGCAAAGAGGCAGATGTGAGAGTTCTCACAACAGGTGCTGCTACTAAAGGTAACAATGGTGCAGAAATGGCTGAAATTGGAGATATGATATCTTCTGGTGCTTGTGCAATTTCAGATGATGCTTTTCCTATTCAGAATGCAGACCTGATGAGAATGATAATGCAGTATTCTAAGATGTTTGATAAGCCGGTTCTGGTTCACTCTGAAGATAAATCAATGACAGCTTCTGCTGTGATGAATGAGGGAACAAACTGCACCATTCTTGGTCTAAAACCTTGGCCTAGGCAGGCTGAAGAAATAATGATATGGAGAAATATATTATTAAGCCAGCTCACTGATTGTGCTGTTCATATTCAGCATGTTACTACAAAAGGTGGAGTAGAGGCGGTTAAATGGGCAAAAGAAAGAGGATTAAAAATCACTTGTGAAACTTGTCCTCAGTATTTTTCACTTACTGATGATGCACTTAAAAATTATGATTCAAATGCAAAGTGCTGTCCTCCACTTAGAACAAAAGAAGATGTTGAGGCTATAAAATCAGCTCTTGCTGATGGCACTATTGATGTGATAGCAACAGACCATGCACCACATGCCGCTGAAGAAAAAGAAGTAGAGATTCCTGATGCTAGTTTTGGTATGATAGGTCTTGAAACCGCACTCTCTTTAGTCATAACTAATTTAGTGCATTCTGGTGTGCTATCATTATCTGATGCAATAAAAAAGATGACTATTGCACCTGCAAGAATTTTAGGCTTAGGTGAACCTGCAATAAAAGAAGGTGCTTTGGCAGATATTACTGTAATAGATATAAATAAAGAATACATCGTAGATAAATCAGAGTTTAAATCATTATCTAAAAATACTCCATTTGATGGATTTAATCTAAAAGGAAAAGCTGCTACTACTATTGTAGGCGGCAAGATTGTGTTTCAGTCTAAATAAAAGGTTTATATTATGTCTTTTTCATTGTTTGAGAAAATATATGATGCAGGTTGCTTGAAGTTTGGAGAATTCAAATTAAAAAGCGGTATCATATCACCTGTGTATGTAGATTTTAGAGTGCTTATTTCAAAGCCTGAATTGCTTTTGGAAGTTGGAAATGCACTTAGTGAAAAAGCAAAGAAAATTGGTTGTGACAGAGTTGCAGGCATTCCTTATGCAGGGTTGCCTATTGGTGTTGCTTGTAGTATAGCAGGTGGTATTCCTCTTATATATCCTAGAAGAGAAGCTAAGGATTATGGCACTTCAAAGCAGATAGAAGGGGAGTATAATGCTGGTGAGAAAGTATTGGTTATTGATGATATCATAACTGATGGAGCCAGCAAAATTGAAGCAATTACACCTCTTCAAAATGCTGGTCTTGTTGTTGAAGATATACTTGTTATTGTAGATAGGCAGCAAGGTGGAAGTGAGATATTAAAAAGCAAAGGATATAACCTACATTCACTTGCTACATTGTTTGAAATATTAGAGCTTCTTGTTGACAAGGGTAGAGTTTGTGAAGAAATGAGAAGCAATGTTGTGAAATTTATATCAGAAAATCAGTTCAAATAACAATTGGGGTCAAAAATTGAGAGCAATCATATTACTAGAAGATGGTACATTATTTGAGGGAGAATCTGTAGGAGCATCAGGCACTGTTATAGGTGAAGCTGTATTCTCTACATGTATGACAGGTTATCAGGAGATGCTTACTGACCCCAGCTTTGCAGGACAGCTTCTTACTCTCACATATCCTCTTGTTGGAAATTATGGTGTTAATTCTCAGGATGTTGAATCAAATAAAATCCAAGTTGAAGGCTTTATTATTAGAGAGCTTTGTGAAGAACCTAGCAATTGGAGAATGAAAACAACCCTCAAAGATTATCTTGTTTCAAATAACATAGTTTCAGTTCAGGGAGTTGATACCAGAGCAATCACAAGACATCTGAGAGTTAGGGGTGTTATGATGGGAGCTATTTCTACAGAGCTGACTGTTGATGAACTTAAAAATGAGCTCAAAAAAGCACCTAAATATGGTGATTTGAATTTTGTAGAAAAAGTATCAACCAAAGAGCCTTATGAATGGCTTGGAGATGAAAGCAGTCTTTTAGATGAGTGTCCTGAACCGGATTGCAAGGTTGCTATTGTTGATTTAGGTGTAAAAAGAAACATTGCTAGGTGTCTTGTGAAAAATGGATGCAGAGTTGTGATAATGCCTTGTTTTTCCACTGTTGATGATATACTCTCTCAGAATGTAGATGGAGTAGTATTCTCACCTGGACCTGGTGATCCTGCAAAGCTTACATCAGTTGCCAAGGTGATGGTTGAGATAATGGAAAAGAAGCCTGTGATGGGTATTTGCCTTGGTCATCAAATGCTTGGTACTGCTCTTGGTGGAAAAACAAAGAAACTCAAATTTGGTCATAGAGGTGCTAATCATCCTGTGAAAAACTTAATCACTGGTAAAGTGAGCATCACTTCCCAAAATCATGGCTATGTTGTAGATGCTGAAGAATTATGCAAAGATGCTGTTGTCTCACATATAAATCTTAATGACGGCACTGTTGAGGGATTGAAACACAGCAAACTGCCAGTGTTTTCTGCTCAATACCATCCAGAAGCTTCTGCAGGACCTTTAGATGAAGGCAACTTATTCTGGGATTTTGTGGATAGTGTGAGAGCACATAAATAGATAATGACATCAAATAAGAAAAGCAAGAGTTTTAAGAATATTCTCAGGCTACTTAGATTTATCAGCCTGCTACTTTTAGTGGCAGGCTTTGTATTGCAGATTATTGCATCAAACACAAAATCTATTGCATATATAGGTGTTGGATTTGGTTTATTATTTACTGCATTGATGCTGCAGTGGTGGGTTTCTATGCAGGAATATCTAGGTAGAAAAATGGACCTGCATTTGGTATCAATCAAATATGCAGGAATAGAATCTGAAGATGAACTTATAGGACCTTATGACATCATTCTTCAATCTGTTGGAAAGCAGAGAATGATGGTATTGAAAACTATTAGAGAAATATATGTGCTGGGTCTAGCTGATGGAAGAGATTTAATCAGAAGAGCACCTGTCACACTAAAAAGCGGAGTTTCCAAAAAGGAAGCTGAATATGTGAAAAAAAGACTGGAGCAATTTGGAGCCAGTGTTAAAATAATTGGTGATTCATAGAAATAACCTGAAAGAAGGGTAGTATGCCGAAAAGAAATGATTTGAAAAAAGTAATGGTTGTGGGTTCTGGACCAATCATCATTGGTCAAGCTGCTGAGTTTGATTATGCTGGCACTCAGGCATGTACTTCTCTCAGGGAGGAAGGTATATCTGTTGTTCTGATTAACTCAAATCCTGCAACTATTATGACTGATATTGAAACAGCAGATAAAGTATATATAGAGCCTATAAATGTTGAATTTGCAGAAAGAGTGATAGCTCAGGAGAGACCAGATGGCTTGCTGCCAAGTTTGGGAGGTCAGACTGGATTAAACCTTGCTGTTGAACTTGCCAAAGAAGGAATATTGGAAAAGTATGGAGTGGAAATGCTTGGCACTCCTCTTGAATCTATTAAATATGCTGAAGACAGAGAAATGTTCAGGTCTCTTATGAAAGAGATTGGTGAACCTGTTCCGGAGAGTTGGATTGTCCAGTCTGTGGAAGAACTTGAAGAAATTATAGAGAAAAATCCTCCATGGCCTCTTATCAT